>RECL01000357.1 GCA_007694025.1 Spirochaetaceae bacterium | reverse complement strand
TCGTAGGCGGTGCCACGTGGTCCGAGCTTCGTCCTGCGTCCGGCCTGCGAGGGGGTAGCGGGAGCGAGGGGGAGCCGCGTGGTCGGGATCGTGGGTGGCGTGGGGCTCGGGCCGGGGTGCGGACGCTCCCCCAATCAGGGCCTAACTGGCCATACGGCCCTCGACATCGCGGATTCCAGGCTCCATACTGGCGGTATGATCACCGAATTCAAGCCGTACGATCTCATCCACGAAAGCGTCGAGCGGCTCGGCGACGGCGGGCTGTTCTTGGTATCGGGTACGAAGGGCAACCCGATGACGATCGGTTGGGGCGTCATCGGCCAGATCTGGGGGCGGCCGGTCTTCCAGGTGCTGGTCCGCCCGTCGCGGCACTCGTTCACGCTCCTTGAGGAGCTTGGAGAGTTCACCGTCTGCATCCCTGCAGAGGGTCAACGCAAGGAGCTCGCGCTGTGCGGGAGCAAGTCGGGCCGGGACCTGGACAAGATTGGCGCGTGCGGGCTCTCGCTCTCACCGTCGGCGCGCGTGTCGGTCCCGTACATCAGCGAGTGCACCGCGCACTACGAGTGTCGTGTCATCCACACGAACGACGTTGTCAACGCGAGCCTTGATCCGCAGATCGTCGCGGGAAGCTACCCGAAAGGCGACTTCCACCGGGTCTACTTCGGCCAGATCGAAGGGCTATTCGCGCACTGAGCGCGCTGCCGGACCGTCAGTGGTTGTGCGTCTCCCACAGCCGCTTCCCGTCGAGCAGCCGGTCGAGCATGATGTGCGTCTTCGCGCGCAGCTGATCTGCAATCCGCGGGCTCAGCAGAAAGACATCCTCGATTTCGTGCGTCGGCGCGAGGTCGAGCATTTCGGCCTCGCGGCCGCTGATGAGCCGGATGATATCGTTCGCGGTGTCGATTTCGCTTCGTGAGATCTCCTCGAACCGGAGGAGGTTGCGCTCGGCGTCGAGCGGCCACTCGGGCGAGACCTCCGGAGTCCGGTCGTAGTCGGTCGTGTCTACCACATGTTGGAATATGATTGCGTTCTTGGCGTTCCGCATGAAGCAACAGAGGAGCCTGATGCGATCGGCGTGGAGCGCAAGGAGCCGCGCGCGCGACTGGTCATCGGCCGCGGGAGCGTCCGCGCCGGCGGCCGTGTCGGCGGGTGCGTGCGCGACCATCGACACGAGGTCTGCCGCGCGGGTGAACTTCGCGATTGCCTTGTCGAGCGCGCGCACCGCGATGAACACGCCGGAGTAGCCGCGGATGAACGATGAGTTCTGGATGTCGAGCAGGTCGTTCGCGTGAGCCTCGTCGTTTGCCTGGAAGAGAAAGGGACGCCAGTAGGCGGTCTCCTCCGGCGCGAGTTCGCCCGGGAAGAGCACGAACGGGCGGTTGATCCAGCGCTGGTTGACCGCGCACGACACGAGCCCTTCGAGCGCGGTGTCCCGGAAGTGCTCGATCGCTTCGTCGAGGAGCTGCCACGCCTGGGCAAGAAGGTGCGCGTGGCGTCGGCCGGCGATCGTGGCGGCGAGCCGGCCGACGATCCGGGCGCGATCGACCGGCCCTCGGGTGGGTCGCCGCGCGTACTCGCGAAGCAGGAAGTGGTACTCGCCGAAGTCGGTGGGGGTGAGCACGACCCTGAGATTCGCGAACTCCCCGCGATCGGCCTCTTCGAGCGCACGCAGGAACGCGAACGGCTGAACCACGTTGCGGACCGGCATCAGCGTGTAGTCGTAGTTCATGGTGGCTTCGCCGGTGCGCAGGCGTCCGCGTCGGTCCTTGCCGTTGACCGTCTGCCCGGCCGCAAGGTGCGGCCAGACGCCGTCCATGATGTGCTCGTTCTCCTTGTACCCGATGTTGCTGTTGATCTCCACTTCCAGTTCGACTCCAGCCGCAGCGGCGCCCGCCTGGAACGTATCGAGGAAGCCTCCTATCCGCTGCGCCATCGGGATGCTGCGACAGTGCGCGGGACCGTTCGCACCGCTGTAGAGGCCGCTGCTCCAACAGAGCCCACCCCCGCTGTCGTTCGTCAGGATCTGGATGTAGTCGGTCCCGGTGTCGCGGCACAGCAGCTCGACCGCGTCGTGGTACATGGCCAGAACCTCCGGGTGGTCGACGCACGGTGAGAAGTAGTGGTTGCGCGCCCTCCGCGGGTGATCGCACCGCGGGCCGCGCCAGCCGGGGTGCTCCCTGAAGACGGCTTCAGGGAGGAAGAAGGGTTCCTTCAGGAGCATCGCGCAGCGCAGACCGAGCCGCGTTGCGATCTCCGACTTCTGCGCGACGTACCGGTAGTTTCGATCGGAGAACTCGGCCGGCAGGTGCGCCGCGATCGGTTCGGGTCGGATGATCTTGAACAGCGACGTGAGGAGCATGCTCCAGTTGGGATACGGATCGCTGCGATCGCGCTCCCAGAGCCAGCGGCTCTTTTCTATCTGGCTGATGTAGACGTGAGTCGCGCCAAGGTCGGCAGCCGACCTGGCCTGCTCCTCAAAACTCGCCAGATCGGCGGACGCAAAGGAATAGAGCACCTTCTGCTTCTTCATGCACGCCTCGTCGGGGTTCAGACCCCGCCCCACCTTAGCAGGATCGGGGATGTCGAGCGATCAGCGTATTCGGATTCAACGCCCCCGGAACAGAGACCGGATGAACTGGCGGATGACCCGGCTTACTCCGTAGGAAGCTTCACTGGATACCTCGCGCCTGGCCTCCCCGACCATCTGACTGCCAAACCGTTTGCTCGCGTCGCCGGCGGCGCCCGCCATTCCGCGAATGCGTGACTCGCGCGGTTGTGCCGCGTCGCCACCGCCGTCCTCGCCGCGCTGGAAGTTGTAGTCGGTCTTCCATCCTTCCTTGCCGTTCATCGCATCGACGAAGATTCGTGCGACGGCCGTAGCGTCAAAGTCCTTCTTTGCGCTGGTATAGATGCCGGACGCATCGCGGTACTCCACGAAGAGCTGGTTGTGCGCTCCAGCAGCTTGCACGAACGAGTCGCCAGGAAGGCTCAAACTGCAGTGATCTATACCCGCTCCGATCCGGCCGAGCGTCTCTGCGATCTGTGCTTCCGACGGGTTGCTGATGGTTGCCCCGTTGGAGTCCTCCATAGTGATGGATGCCATTGCGTTCCTCCTCTGCCCGCTCAGTATACCCGCGGATCGCGGATCGTGAAACCCAACCGACACGGGGTACTCCGTCTCGAAATCCGATATCGGGCGATCACCACCCGTTGCCAACGGACTATTCGGGCCGGAGGTAGTGGTCGATCGCGCGTTTGACGAGTTCGTCGGCGGAGAGTCCGGCGCCGTGCGCGTGGAGCGTCCGACCACCCGCGTCACGACACCGATCGATCACGAAATCGCGCGATGCGATCCCGCGCAGGTACTCCGGCTCACGCGGCCTCGTCGCAAGGGTGCGCCCGTAGTATACTGCGCGCAATGGATGGACGACATCGAGCCAGCGTGTACC
Source organism: Spirochaetaceae bacterium (assembly GCA_007694025.1). Taxonomy (GTDB): domain Bacteria; phylum Spirochaetota; class Spirochaetia; order DSM-27196; family SLST01; genus SLST01. The sequence continues at coordinate 28,835 of RECL01000357.1, read as the reverse complement.
CGGGTGCGCGTGTTCGCGTGGTTCAGAAGCACGACCAGCGCACGGGAGAGACGACCGAAGGGGTGGTGAGCGAGATCCTCACGAACTCGACCACCCACCCCCACGGTATCAAGGTGCGCCTGGAAGACGGGGTCGTCGGGCGGGTCAAGGAGATCCTCGAGTAAGCGCCGGCACGAGTCGCGACCGCGCCGTTGCCCAGAGGCTTCGCGGAGATCAACTCGAGCCGTCGCTCGACGGTCGGCGCGCGACGAAGAGCTCGTACGATCCGGGTTCCACCTCCGAGTGGTTGAAAACAACCGTCCGCGCTTCGAACCCGACCTCCGCAAGAAGTCGCAGCCAGAGCTCTCGCGGAAAGAGACCCAGGACGTGGCGGTCGTGCTCGACCCGAACTGTCCCGTCGGAATCGCGCAACAGGAATGCGTAGTCGACGGTGTACGTCGTGCCTGACCGGTCGACGTCGTGGGTCCATTCGAGGTAGCGCATCGCTCGGCCGCCTCCGTCGTGTCCGCCGTGATCGGTTCCCGGCCGAAACGTTTCCAGGAGATGATCCGGCGCGAAGAGCGCTCCGCCCCCGGGACGGCAGTGAACGAACGCTGTTTCAAGCGCCAGGGCCAGGTCGGCTTCGGTTGTCAGGTAGCCGATTGCGTCGTGGACGAAGACACGGTCGAAGGTTCGGTGGAGCCGGACTGACCGCATGTCTCCTGCGACGTGTTCGCACGCGGGGTTGAGGTTCCGGCTCACCTCGATCATCTCCGGCGACAGTTCCACCAGCGTCAGGTCGAATCGCTCTTTAAGATGCGAAGCGTTGTTGCCGCCGCCGCTGCCGAGCTCCAGGAGCGTGCGCGCCGGCCCGTCTCCCGCCTCCAAAAGGCGCTCACCGTAGAAGGCGGCTTCTTCTGCGTAGTCTTCCGGCGCGGAGAGGAGCGGCCACCAGGACGCCAGTTCGTCGTAGAGCCTGCCTGCCGATGGTTCGGACATGGCGTGAGGATGTCGCACAGTCCGGGTGCGGGTCAACCGGGTGAAGATCCGCGCGGTGTGCTCCACCCGTTGTTTCAGACGGTGCCAGTCGTCCTCAGCTTGAAATACACAATCTCTGGATCTCCCGGATCCAGGTTGTGGATGATACCGCTACGATCGAACCCCAGCTGCGACAGGAGCGCCTTCATCGGCTTGTTCGAATCATTGGTCGACGTGAAGAGCTTTGGAGTCACACAGCGCGCCTCCAAGCCCCTGATCAGGTTCGATCCAACACCGTGCCGCCGGCTGTCTGCTCGTACGTACACCAACGGGATGAAACCCTGGCCGTAGAAGCTGTAGTCAAGAATGCCATAGCCGAGGACGCAACCAGCCCGATCGGCGACCAGGCAATTGCCTCGCTCGACTGCATCGCGAAGGAAGCTTGCTCGAATCGGATCGCGACGAGCGATATCGTCGAGGCCGATGAGCTCGTCAATATCCGGTGAGTGAGCTTCTCGAATGGAGATCACCATCTCGCCTGGAAAGCCGCCTACCATGCTCTGAGATCCACTCAGGCCAACTATAGTCGGCCGCGCAACCGGCGTCAATTCGACGACCAGTCGAAGGCGCATCGGCCCTGAAGCTGATGCTTCAACGGTTCCGGCTTGCCGATGCCTTCGAACGGTTCGCGTTGTATCTCCTTGATAAGATCATTGATCGGGCGGACGATGCGCTTGCCGTTCTTCTGCCGGTACTGGTAGTCATCCCACGATCTGGTTGCGAATACGAGCCTCATTCGTCGACGAGCTCATGTTCTTCGGTACATCCACCGCGGGCGTCTCGAAGCGACTCAAGCAGGTGTCCGGCGGACGGGCCTGCTACGTCGTGCCTGCTGAGACGCCAGCACCGAACTCCGAATTGCGGCGGTTCACGGAGGGTGGTATATTCGTGGTATGAAGGTGAAGACTTCCGTAACCTTGTCTGAGGAGCTGCTGAACGCGATTTCCGCGGAAACCGATCGGTCGAATCGGTCGGCGCTCATAGAAGAGGCGACGTGGCGATTTCTGCGCGAACGTCAGCGGGAAGTCAGGGACAGGCGCGAGCTCGAGCGCATCAACGAGCATGCTGACGAGCTCAATGAGGAAGCGTTGGACGTTCTTGGGTTTCAGGCCGACGAATGACCCGTGGCGACATCTTTGTGGTCCGTAAAACCGGCAAGGATGATCCGAAACGGCAGCGAGCTTTCGTGGTGGTGAGCCGCCAGGTTTTGATCGACTCGAAGTACGCGACGGTCGTATGCGCGCCGGTCTACTTCACGAATAGCGGGCTGGCCTCTCAGGTCAGCGTTGGATCCGAGGAGGGACTCAAACACGCGAGCGCCATCCATTGCGACGGCTTGGTCAGCATCCCGAAGAGCGAGCTCACAGACTTCGTAGGGTCACTCAGCAGCAGTAAACGCGCGGAGTTGTCAGCGGCGCTGAGGGTAGCCCTCGCGATCGAGGAGTGAGCGCGCCCGCGGGAATGGTGCGAGCGAATGAACGGGTGAATGTCTTGGGTAGAAACGAGCGAAATCTGCCGCTCGGAGAATGGGCCGAACAAGCGAAAAACGGTGCACGGCGGGTTGGCGCGGGCGCTGGCGGTGAGGATGCGCCCCCACCTCTTCCGTCCGTCTGCAGAGGACAACCTTTCGGCGAGCGGGTACAATCGCGGTGACAGTCACAGGAGGCACCATGACGAGCCGGCAGATCATTGCGGCAAACATCGCGCACTCGGGGGCGCCGAGACCGGGGATGACGTTCGATCGGGGGCGGCAGAACGATATGCTCGTCGTGGGAGCGGGGAGTCCCGAAGGCTATACGCAGAAGCGGTGGCGCGAGGGAGCGCGCGAGTTCTACGACGACGCGTGGGGCAACATCTGGGTCCGGATGATCGAAGGCAGCATCAAGGGCGAGATCCATCGCCCGGTCATCGAAGAGTGGTCGCAGCTGGAGGCTCTCACTGTGCCGTTTTACGACGTCGAGCGCACCGCGGAGCGACTGAAGAGCGGCTTCGCCGGCGATCAGGAGCGCTACCGCACCGCCGCGATCGGTGGGTGGGTCTTCGACAACGCGCGGTACCTGCGAAAGCTGGAGATCTACCTGATGGATCTTGCGCTCTATCCCGACGAACTGAAGCTGCTCCACACGAAGGTCGCCGGCGTCTACGAGAACCTCATCCGCGCAGCGGGTCAGGCGGGTGCCGACGCGATCATGATCGGCGAAGACATGGGCACGCAGCAGGGGCTGCTCTTCTCACCGCAGATGTTCAGGGAGTTCTTCAAGCCCGACTACTCGCGGCTGATGGGTCTGGCGCACGAGTACGGCATGAAGGTCCTCATGCACAGCTGCGGGAGTAACCGGGAGATCCTTGACGACCTGATAGACTGCGGGGTGGACTGCTTCCAGTTCGACCAGCCGGCGATCTACGACATGGAGGAACTCGCGTCGCTGTTTCGCAAGAGAACCGCGACGCTCTGGAGCCCGGTCGACATCCAGCAGGTTCTCCCGACCGGTAACCGCGAGTACATAGAGGAGCAGACGCTCCGGATGTGCCGGATCTTTGACGGGTGTCTGATCGTGAAGAACTACGGCGACCTGCCGGGGATCGGTGTAGCCGAGGAGTGGGACGACTGGGCGTACGAGGCGGTGCGTCGCTACTCCGGGATGAGCTGATCGCGCATGATGGACACAGTGTTCCCGACCGTGGAAGCGATCGGGATAATCGCGTTTGGAGTATCCGGCTACCTGGTCGCCCGCCGTCGCTGTCTTGACGCGTACGGGACGGTGGTGCTGGCGCTTGTCACCGCTCTGGGCGGAGGCGCGATCCGCGATCTGGTTCTTGGGATCACCCCCCCGGTGAACCTGCTCTCTCCTGCGGCGATACTCCTGGCCGCGGGCCCGGCGATCGTCCTGTCGCTTAGACCGATAGACCGAGCGCTCCGCCTCCCTGCCGTGGGGCGCATCCTGCCGCTCTCTCACGCGCTTGTGACCGCCGATGCGCTGGGGCTTGCGGCGTTCACCGTGTCTGGCGTGTCGGCGGCCGCTCTGGTGAGCGAATCGGTAACGCTCGCGCTCTTCTGCGGGGTGCTGACCGCGACCGGTGGGGGCATGCTTCGCGACCTGCTCGCCGGCGCGGTGCCGGCGGTGCTGCGCCGTGAGATCTACGCGGTCGCGAGCCTGGTGGGGGCGCTCGCGATGGTCGTGGTCGCTCCGTTGGGATCCATCGCGAGTGTCCTGACCGGGATGGGCGTGACGTTTCTGATCCGCGTCGGGACCTACGCGCTACGAATCAACCTGCCGCTCCCGCAGGGGTGCGGAGAGAAGGGAACCGAGACGTAGTGGGGGATGGCGCGGGAGGTATCAGCGAGCCTGCAGGTCCCCGGATTCGGGGCCGCGACCCGATTCAGGGGCTCGATGAAACACGCTGCAGCAGCTCAAGCGTCGCGGTCAGGATCCGGTCGTGCTGGACCTCCCGGGCGATGGTGGCAAGGTCGTCCTCGGTGGTGAGCGCGTACGCACCGAACTGATGGTGGTCGCCCCCTTCTATCCTTATATATAGCGTGTCCGGCGGAAGCAGGTGCTTGCGCGCGCCGACGCTTTGATCGGTCACCCCCGTTTCGTTGCCGCCGTAGAGCAGGATCACGGGAAGGTCGAGCTCCGAAATGTCGGAGTTGCCGGCAGGGAAAGAAGACCAGATCGCGAGCCCGGCGATCCGGTCGGGGTGCGCCGACACGTAGAGCGCGGCGGCCGTTCCGCCGACCGAGTGGCCGCCTATCACCCACCGCTGGATCTGGGGATGCGCGGCGATGATCGCGTTCGCGGCGTTGGTGTTGAAGATCGCCATGTTGACGGGCATCGACGGGACGACGACCAGGTAGCCCGCCTGGGCGATGGTTCGCATCAGTCCGGCGTACGCGCGGGGATCGACGCGCCCGCCGGGGTAGAAGATGAAGCCGGTAGTCGGTGGCACGTGAGCCGGGGTGAAGGTGAGCGGGCGCGCGGTATCGACCGTCACGAGCTCATCGCTCGCGAGCGCGGCGACCGCTTCCGGTAGCGGGGGCCGGGCGAAGGTTGCCCACCGGACACCCCAGACCAGTCCGCCGAGCACGACGATCCCCACAAGGCTCCAGATTAGCTGCTTTCGCGATAGCCTACGCATCCTACCTCCGGTGCTGACAGTTCTGATTGTGTGCGACGTCGACGCTCACGTCGTGATCGTGACCGCTTTGTGGATCAGCGCGCCGGCAGCAAGCTCGGTCAGAATCAGGTCTGCCACATCGGCGCGGGGGATCCTGGAGGTCGTGGCGCGAATGTTTTCGCCGACGTCGTAGACTCCGGTACCGGGCGTGTTCACCAATCCGCTCGGGCGGACGATCGTCCAGTCCAGTCCGCTTGCGGTCACGACCGCTTCCTGCGCTTCGTGATCGGCGCGTGAGCTTCGCAGGAGGGTCGCGAAGAACATTCTGTTGAACAGTGAGAGCGAGGCCCAGCTTGCGCCGATCCCCATCGCCGACACGACGATCAGTCGCCGAACGCCCTCCTGCTTCATCGCGCCGATGATGTTGGCGGTGCCGGTAGCGCGGATCGTCGTCTTCTTGAGATCTCTCGCGCCAAGTGCGCAGAGTACGGCGTCCTGTCCACGCACTGCGCGCGCGACATCGGCAGGATCACGTACGTCGCCCGTCACGATCGTCAGGTGGTCTGCATGATCGGCCAACGGCGAGGGGTCGCGCGCGAACGCGGTGACCGAATGTCCGAGCCTGAGTGCCTGCCGGACGAGTTCGGTACCGACTCCGCCTGTTGCACCAAAGATTGCTACGTTCATGTTTGTCACCATCCCTTTCGAAGCCACCGGGTCATCGCTTCAAGATAGCTTCGCGGATGCCGGATGACACTTCTGTAGCTCCGCCTCACTTTTCATTGAGTTCCTTTGCCAGGCCCTCGATGGCTTTCAGATCCTCGGCATCGGCGGCGATGGCTTCCTGTTTCCGGCGTTTGGTATCGAAGTCTTCATAGCGTTCGTCGGCGATGGTTTTCATTGCCTCGTGGCTGACAGAGCCGGGGCCGTGGAGCAGGGGCTGGTCGTTGGAGGCGAGCATACGGTCAACGCTAGTGCGCCAGAAGTCGAGGGTCAGGTCCTTCTGCTGTTTGGCGCGCAGTTCAGCCTGTTCCAGGAAGATGACGACGAGACGGTTGAGGCTATCGATTTCATCTTCGGTGAGGTAGTTCTTGGCGACTAAGATGTCGTGCTTGCGGACACGGGAGCCGCTCCAGTGGTCAGGGCCATGTTCGGCCGGCCCGCATCGGCACGGGCGACGATGAGTTCGGCGGCGGTCTGGCGGGTAGCGGCGTAGAGTAGCTTGTTCTGCACTTCGGCGAAGAAGATCTGGATTTCCTTTTCTCGTATCTGATAGTCACTGCTGAGGGCAAAGAGATCGCGTACCTTCTGGTAGAAACGCTTCTCTGAGGCCCGAATGTCTCGGATACGCGCCAGAAGTTCGTCGAAATAGTCCCATCCGCCCGGGTTCTTGAGGCGTTCGTCGTCCATCGCGAAGCCTTTGACCAAGTACTCCTTGAGATGGCTGCTGGCCCACTGGCGGAACTGAACGCCGCGCGGGGAGCGGACTCGGTAACCGATGGCCAGAATAATGTCCAGGTTGTAGAGTCTAGTCTGATAGCGCTTACCGTCGTCGGCAGCTATCAAGGATTCCTTGACAACTGAGTCTTCGGCTAACTCTCCGTCGTCGAGGATGTTCTTGGCATGAAGGCTGACGTTTTGCTTGGTCGTCTGAAAGAGCTCGGCAATCTCGCTCTGGGTGAGCCAGACCGTCTGGCCTTCGATCCGCAGGTCGAGCCGAGTGCGACCGTCGTCGGAAGTGTAGAGAACGAGTTCACTCATTCTGCACGGCCCTCCAAACGGCCGGCTGTGCGTGCGGTCTGGCCGAAGAGCGCGAGGCGGCGATTTTCGTCCTCCCGCCTGATGATGCTTATCTCCGTGCCCCGGACATTGATCGTGGCCTTCGCGGGCTTCTTCGCCATCGTATCGCAGTGTCGTCGAGGCATCAAGGCGAACTACTACAGGCTCCGGCGGTTCGGCCTAGCGTCCGGTCCGCGAGCAAGGCACCCGTTTCCAGAGTCTCGATTATGGGCGCGCGTGGTGGTGTAGACGCCGCGAAAGGATGGTGCTCGTCTTCCGTATCATAGGTTACCGACCTGCGCCGAAGATTCGGGTACCATGAAGCCATGGTGAGAGAAATAATCGAAATCGACGAAGAGATCTGCGTCGGATGCGGGAACTGCGTCCCGAACTGTCATCAGGGGGCTCTTCAGATCATCGACGGCAAAGCGCGGCTGATCTCAGATCTCATGTGCGAGGGTATCGGCGTGTGCGTCGGTCACTGCCCAACCGGGGCGATGACGATCGAGAAGCGCGAGGCCGAGCCGTACGACGAAGAGAACGTGATGGAGAAGATCGCCGCCGGGGGCGCGAACGTGATTCGCGCGCATCTGGAACACCTGGCGCAACACGGCCAGACCGAGTACCTGTCGCAGGCCACCGAGTACCTGCGCGTGCACGATATCGAGAACCCGCTGGGCCACGGATCGGCCTGCGCCGGGCGGAACGCGCAGGAAGCACCAACCGGCCATGGCGGCGGGAGCGGCTGCCCCGGTGCCGCCGCTCGATCTCTTCGGCCGGTGGCGCACGATGGGCCCGCGATCCGCGACGATGGACCCTCCGCACGACCCGCGAGCCGGCTGCGACAGTGGCCGGTCCAGCTGCACCTGCTGAACCCGGCGGCGGCCTACCTTCAGGGCGCGGACGTACTGCTCGCCGCGGACTGCACCGCGTACGCGTGCGGCGATTTCCACGAGCGCTTCCTCAAGGACAAAGCGCTCGCGATCGCGTGTCCGAAACTCGACGACGGTCAGGAGTCGTACCTGGAGAAGCTCGTCCTCATGATCGACGGGGCCCGCATCAACACGGTGTCGGTCCTCATCATGGAGGTTCCGTGTTGCCGAGGTCTCCTGGCGATCGCGAAAGCCGCCGCCGAACGCGCCACCCGCCGCGTTCCGATCAAAGCGGTCGTGCTGTCGGTTGAAGGCGACGTGATGTCCGAGGAGTGGGTGTAGGGGTTCTTACCGGTTACCGGCCGGCGGCGGCACGTACTGGGCGTTTCCGGGCCGGGTGCCGCCAATCCAGTTCTGACTGCGGCGGAAATCCCCTGGCTGTTTGTCTGCGCCGCGCCCACGGGCGAGCAGGTTGGCGTGGATCTCGCCTAGCAGCCGATTGCCCAGGGGAAAGCCCTCGCGTAGGCGCTTGAGTCCGTGATCGAGTGCGGCGACGTAGTTGGAGACCTCAACGACATCGTCAAAAGGCACGCCGGGCATCTCGTCGAGCTCGAACAGCAAGAGGTCCGCAAGCGAGTAGCGCCCGCTCCAGCAGGCGCTGGCGATCCGGCGTGATGTGAATGGGGGGATCAGGGGGCAGCGAACGGGGCACGAAGGCGCGGATGGTCTCGCCGCCAACCGCCGTCGTCCGGTACTCTCCGGTCAAGCCGCGCCGCATGTCTCTCCTCTCTATTTACACTGGTGTATGTAGCACGGCTTACTATTAACGATTTCTACCTTTATGTGAATAGCTGCGCCATCGGAACGCCGGCTTTCTCAGGTTCGCGTACGGATGGGCACGGTCGTGGAATCACGTCGCTTCGTGGCCGGCGTGATTCCCATGCGTCCGGCCTACGAGGGGGGCGCGGCGCTCGGTGGAGGCGCGATCCGCGATCTGATCCTTGGGATCACTCCGCCGGTCAACCTGCTCTCTCCGGCGGCGATTGTCCTGGCGGCTGGGCCGGCGTTCATCCTGTCGCTTCGACCGATAGACCGGGCGCTGCGCTCACCGGCGATCCGACGCATCCTTCCGCTCTCTCATGCGCTTGTGACCGCGGATGCTCTGGGGCTTGCGGCGTTCACGGTGTCGGGTGTATCGGCGGCGGGTCTGGTGAGCGATTCGGTCACGCTCGCGCTGTTCTGCGGTGTGCTGACGGCGACGGGGGGAGGGATGCTCCGCGACCTCCTTGCCGGCGCGGTGCCGGCGATATCGGCGAAGTATCTGATGCCGTCGAAGTCGTCCGGACGGACCTGGTCCGAGGCCTTTGCCTCGACCGCGGCCAGCCGTCCATCGGAGTGCTCGCGGATGAAGCCAACTTCCCGGTTGACCGCCTTCCGCGTGGTGTCCACGAACCGCTTACCGCCGCAGCAATGATGCTGGGCGCCTCATCGCCACCAATTGCACCATTCAGATTCCGGTTCTCGCTTGATGCTGCTGGAGGACCACGTCTGATCATCAAGTAACGAAGGTACGCCGTAGCTACTACACTTCAACCTTTGTCACGTAGGTGACGCAGTCGCGGACAACGACGCGATAGCGATTGGCGCGCTGGGAGATCTCGTGATCGAAATAGCGCGGGCATGTCGACGCGGCCCTCGACCCGGCTCTCGACGCCGACAGAGCGGTCGGATCCCGGCGTCGCGCGGCCTCATCGGGACAAAGACCCGCGAAGAGCGTGTGTTTGGCGTAGCAACCGAGGCTGAGGAAGAGCGGCGGCGAGAACCCCGGCTGGACTCGTAACATCGGGGGGAGTCCGGGGCTTGGGTCGCCCGGGCTCGCGCCATCCCGAGGTGCGGCTCCCCCGACGGCGGCCGGTCCCGGTGCCGGTGCCGGGCCCGGTATCGACGACGGCTCGGCCTCTTCGATCCATGAGTAGGCAAACAGGAGTCGTGGCAGCCGTCGGGCGAGCAGCTCGGCGGTGTGGCGGTTCGCGACGTAGATCGGGAAGTCGACGAAGAACCACGCGTTCTCACACGCGCGGAGCGCTTCGGCAACGACCAGGTGCGCGACGTTCGCGACGCCAACCGCGAAGCGAACGTCGGGAGCGGAGGTCACCACGTCGACGAGCGCGCGCGTCCAGGCAACGTCGTCGAGCATGACCGGAGGAAGCGGGACGCACGTATACCCCGCAACCACCGCGAGCGCAGTTCGGTCGATCGCGCCACGAACGAGGCTCACGAACGGAATGACCCGGTTGCCCGGCGAAACGGAATCCCGGTCGCCGAACGCAGACAAGCGCGCCGCGTCAGGCCGGTCGCCGGCTGCGGTCGGCTGCGGTGGAGCGAGCAGCGCCGGGATGTCTGCGACGCGGTCGGTCGTACACCGCTCAAACGACTCATCAAGAACGCGGTAGAACTCGTTCTTTGCTCGCTTGAGTTCGGAAGGTGGTATGAAGATTGCGTCGTCGGATCGGCCGCAGTTGTTCGTGAAGACGATGCTCTCCGGCCGAAAGAGACTCTCGCCCGACTCGCTCAATACCGAGCGGATCAGATCAGCGAAGGGTCGCCTCACCTTTGCATCGTCGATCGTGACATCGTGCGAGGTCGTCACGACGCACCCGGGTGCAAGCGACGCGCGAACGGTGAGGTTCTGCGATAGCTCGACGTCGAGTTTGATCGGGATCCGGTACAGGGGGAAAGCGGCTTCGTTCGGCGCGGTGAGGTCGAGCTCCCGAGACGAGAGGTGGCGCACTTCGCACCCGGGTCCACGTGGCGGTCGCATACCGGGAGGAAGTTCGATGCTGACCGTCTCTCCGGCCGACGCGCGCGTCACACTCCGTCCGGCGCAACGGATCCGTCGTGCCGAGAAGCGAAGCGGCTCGGTCTCCCCCGCCGTCCCGCTGAGATCCGGAAAGAGCCCGATGCCATCGCGGAGCGAGATGTCGTGATCCAGAAGCAGCGTGACATCGTCGCGACCGACCGTAACGATCGACCCGAGCGGGGCACCCCAATGCCCGTCGTGGTAGCGGTCGACGAGGCGCTCCCCCGACGGCGAGCCGAAGTACGCGCTGGTGGACTCGCGTGCGAAGGCCAGAGTCGATCTGCGCGCGAGTTCTCGCTCCTGGTCGTGGCTCAGTTCGTCGCGGCGATCGAGGATCTCGCGGTAGAGGCGCACGGTGTGGTAGACGTACTCGGGTGACTTCATCCGGCCTTCGATCTTCAGCGCGTCGACTCCGGCATCGGCCAGGTCGAGGACCGAACGGCGTAACGCCAGATCGCGGGCGGAAAAGAGGTGTCCGGCTTCGCCGGATTCGCGAGACTCAAAGTGGCCGCGGCAGATCTGCGCGCACTCGCCGCGGTTACCCGATCTGCCGGTGAGCGCCCACGAGGCCAGACAGAGACCCGAGAAGCTGTAGCAGAGCGCGCCGTGGATGAAGACTTCGAACTCGACTTCGGGGTGCTCGGCGCGCAGCCTGCGGATACTGATCAGCGGCAACTCGCGCGCGAGCACCACGCGTCTGAAGCCGAGCGAAGCGGCAGCGGTGAGTCCCGCCGAGTTGTGGATGGCCATCTGAGTCGAGGCGTGCAGCTCGAGCCGGGGGAAGAGGCGCGCGGCGATCTCGCTTACGGCCAGATCCTGCACAACGATCGCGTCGACGCCAATCGCCTCGATCCGCCCGAGTGCGTCGACCAGTCGCCCAATCTCGGCGTCCCGAACCACGGTATTCACGGTCACGGCGATTCGCTTGCCGCGATCGGCGGCGACCGACCGGATTCGCCTGAGTTGATCGAAGGAGAAGTTCGCCGCGGCCTTCCGCGCCGAGAACTCGGCCAGGCCAAGATACACCGTATCCGCACCCGCATCGAACGCGGCAAGCGCAGAGTGAAAGCTCCCACCGGGAGCGTATATCTCGGGTGTCGGTCGACTCATCGCAGCGGCAGTGTACGGCAAATCGGCACGCTCGGCGAGGACCATGCGCGACGGCTGCCGGCGTCCCGCCTGCAGAAGCGGTGACGCGTGGGTGTTGCGTCGCGACGTGAAGCGCGGTAGTATCGAGGCTCACCATGCGCTACCCAGATGCTTTCTCGGTTGGTGGGGTCACCCCCGTCGCGCTCGCCGATCCCGGTTCGACGAAGCAGGAACGGCTGGCCGAGCTCTCCCGGATCGTGTCGGGGATCACGGCGATGGACCCGCATTCGGCCAAGCCGCTCGCCGACTTCGTGTGCGACGACTTCGACGTGTGCCGCCGCATCACGCGCGCGTTTCGCGACAACCTGGAGTCGTCGCCGGAGGCGCGCGAGCTCGCCGTCCTCAAGGCGATCTTTCCCGCGCGGCTCGACCCGATCCGCGATGACGACCTGTTCGCCGGCCGCGCGCGTGACGGAGTCATTGGCCATTCGAGCGAGATCCACGGCGGCTACGTCGGCTTCTACGTCCTTCAGGAGTCGCTCGCCCGCATGATCGATAGCGGTAAGCTCGACGCGGATCGCGAGCCCGAGGCGCGCGCGATGCTCGCGTTCTGGCACGATCACGCGACGCACAACCGGAGCTGGCGCGCGGCGTGGCGCGAGGTTCAGCGCTTTCGCGAGCGGGTGGGCGACGACGAGTGGGAGGAGCTCCCCGAGCACTGGACGAAGAGCGAGCTGGGCAACCCGGAGACGATGTGGTTTCTGGGACACACGACCGACCGCGTCGCCGGACTCTACATCGACGGTCGCAAGCTCGTGACCCTCGGCCTGCCGGGACTCATCACGGAGGCTCGTGAGCTTCGCGACCGGAACACCGATCTCGCGACGCGGCCCTACTACGACGCGACGATCGACGCGCTCGAGTACTTTCGCGACACGATCATTCTTCACTACGTCGAGCAGGCCGACGCGATGTCGCGTACCGACCTGGCGGGCGTGCTCCGTGCGATACGCGAGCAAGCTCCGCAGACGCTCCGTGAGGCGATTCAACTCGCGTGGCTCTACCTGGTCGTCACGCGCGTGCTCAACGTGGGCCGGATCGACGAGTGGTTCGGAACCTTCTACGCCGCCGACCTGGATGCGGGGCGACTGACCGTGGACGAGGCGCAGACGATGGTGGACAATCTCTGGCGGCTGATGAACGACGAGGGCCACAACTTCAACAGCCGCGTCCTCCTTGGCGGGGCCGATCGTACCGACGTCCCGGCGGCCGACGCGTTCGCGCTCCTCTGCCTTGAGGCGACGAGGCGGCACCACGGGACGCGCCCGCAGACGACGCTGCGCTGCCACGCCGGCATGGACCAGGCGGTCTACGACGCGGCGCTCCGCGCTATTGGCGAGGGGTGCACCTTCCCGATGCTCCTCAACGACGATGTGAACGTACCCGCGGTGACCCGCGCCTTTGGCGTTCCGAGCGAGGACGCGGCGAAGTACCTCCCGCTCGGGTGCGGCGAGTTCGTGCTCGACCATACGGGCATCTGCTCGCCGAACTCGGCGTTCAGCTCGCTCAAGTGTCTGGAGTACGCGCTGCACGACGGACGCGACGCGCTCACCGGCCACCAGATCGGTCCGCACACGGGTGCGGCTGCGAGCTTCACGAGCTTTGACGACCTCTGGCACGCGTACGAGCGGCAGATCGGCTTCTTCATGGATATCATCGCGCGCAAGCACGCGGTGGGACTCGGCGTCGTCTCCCGGGAGAGCCCGTTTCTCTTCGTGAGCGCGCTGACCGACGACTGCCTGGTTCGCGGGAAGCCGCTCCTTGCGGGCGCGCGCTACGTCGACGGTTCGACCGAGGTGAACAGCTTCGTGAACACCGCCGACTCGCTCACCGCGATCCGCAGGCTCGTCTGGGAGGAGCGGCGGTGCACGCTGCCCGAGCTCGTCGCGGCGATGGACGACAACTGGGTGGGCCACGACGAGCTTCGCTCGGCCGCGGCGGCCGCTCCCAAGTTCGGGAACGACGAACCCACGGCCGACGCGATGGCTGTCCGGGTGCACGATCACGTGGCGCGCGAGGCGCTCACGCATTCGGGGGAACTGGGCGTTCTGCGCAAGTTCCTCATCGTCCACGTGAACAACCACGCCCACGTGCAGTTCGGCGGAGTCATGGCGGCGAGCGCGGACGGCCGACGCGCGCACGCCACGCTCGCGAACGCGAACAATCCGTCGCCGGGGTGCGACCGGAGCGGGACGACCGCGATGCTCAAGTCGCTCGCGAAGATCACGCCCGACGTCCACGCGGGTGTCGTGCAGAACATGAAGTTGTCTCGTCAGATGTTCACGCGACACCTGGCGAAGACGAAAGGCCTTCTGGGAACCTACTTCGCGCTCGGCGGGACGCAGGCGATGATCACGGTGGTCTCTTCGGACGATCTCAAGGAGGCGATGGAGCATCCCGAACTCCATCAGAACCTGGTGGTTCGAGTGGGCGGCTATTCGGCGCGCTTCGTGGATCTCTCGCGTGACCTCCAGCTCGAGATCCTCGAGCGGACGCTGAACGAGTAGCGTGGCCACGCCGGCCGGCGAGAGCGGTGGATCGCCGAGCGCGATCGTCTTCGATATCCAGCGCACCGCGATGAACGACGGTCCGGGGATCCGGACGACGATCTTCCTCAAGGGGTGCAACCTCCGGTGCGTCTGGTGCCACAACCCCGAGTCGTTCGAGACCCGGCCTCAGACGGTGGTTCTGCCGAACGGTACCGAGCGCACCTACGGGACGCCGATGAGCGTGGACGAGGTGTTCGCGGTCGTCGTCGCCGATCGTGCGTTCTACGAGTCGACCGGAGGAGGCGTCACGGTCAGCGGCGGTGAGCCGCTCCTGCAGATCGATTTTGTCGAGGCGCTCTTCCGACAATGCCGAGACGAGGGTATCGGGACCGCTCTGGAGACGAACGGTACGCTGCCCCGCCGCGCGTACGAGCGGATCGCGGGCCTGACCGATCACTTCCTCTACGACTACAAGGCGACGGGCGCTGAGGCGCACCTGGACCTCACCGGTGGTCCGATCGGTCCGGTGCTCGCAAACCTCAGCTACATCGTAGGAACCGCGAGCTCGGTGATACTCCGCCTGCCGTTGGTCGAGACCGTGAACGCGACGGACGAGCACCTGGCGGCGATCGCCGGGCTCGCGCTACGCTACCCGTCGGTCTCACTCGAGATCATGCCGTACCACGCGACCGCGCGCGACAAGTGGCACGCGCTCGGCATCCCCTACCGCCTCGCCGGGCTCCCGTCGATGGAGCCCGCGGCGGCGGAGGCGCTGCGCGACCGGATCGTCGAACTCGGGTGCCCGAGCGAGCACATTGTCGTGTCGTCGTGACTGCGAAGACTTCGAGCACGGAGCGTGCCGCGCCCGATTCAGACCTTGGCGTACTGGTGCGATCGCCCTTGGACTACCGGCCTGCGGTGCTCGATCGCGGCGAGCGAGTACTCTACGACCTCGTGGACTTCGTCAGGCGTCATGCACCCGATTGCGACCATGTCTTGCGACCGGATCGAGTTCCAGACGAACGTCAGCCCAACGAACGGGTTCAGGTGGCCCGCCGCGAGCGGTTTGATCGTGAGAACCGGTTTTTTCGCGTCCCAGATAATCCGGTGCACCGTTTCCACTTCCATCTGCATCAGAAAGCCCGACGCGTTATAGATCTGGATGTACGACTCGACGTCGTACTCGTTTGAGTCGGCGTACTCGATGATCTCGGGCATGTGCGCCGAGAGACCGGGCGTCATCCCGTGCTCGCGGATCATCGCGAGATAGTCCTCGATCCGATCGATGCGCCGCTCGGCCTTGTTCACGAGTTTCTCGACGACGTAGTGCAGCGGCATGCAGATGTCGATCCCCGCCGCGGCGCAGCTGCGCATGAACAGACCAGCCTCCGTTCGCGCCTGATGCGTGTCGGCGGTATCGAACACGCCGAGCTCGATCACGGTTATCTTCTTGCCCGTATTCTGCTCGGCGTCACGAATCCCGTTCATCGCGAAATCGCTCTTCACGAGACACCCGATGATCGTATCGACGCCGTACGAGAGGTACGATTCGCAGATTTCAGCAACGGCCTTCCGGTTGTTATTGATCTCTTTGATGTGTCGGTCGCGCGCTTTGGTGCGATGCGATCCGCCCATTATGTTGTTCGTGCCCATGATCATACGCGAGACCGATAGCTCGCCGATCTTTGTCCGTGGAAACGTTGTGTTCTGCATCTTCCCCTCGCCTCTTGTGGCCTGAATAGTAGGAGAAGTCATCTCGCGGTGCAACCAATAGGTGGCCGGACAGCTGGTCGAGTCCGACAAGAGCACGCGATGACGACCCCGGGGTCAGCCGTCCCAGATCGTCGCGACGCCTGGGTACTCGCGGATCAGCGGGTCGGCGGTGACAAGTGCGAGCGATTCGCTCTTCGCCTGCGCGATCAGCAGGCGGTCGAACGGATCGCGGTGGAGCGGTGGCAGGTCGGCGAGCGCCCACGTGTGCCTGAGGTGGACCGGCAGCACCTCCCACCGGTTACGAACGAGCTCGCGTTCTACGATCGCCTGGAGCGGATCGGAGATCTCGAGCTTCCCGAGTCCTGCCTTGATCTGCGCCTCCCAGGTTGAGACTACGCTGAAGACCACCCTGGCCGCGGGATCCGAGAGCATCCGTTGCACCGTACCGGGCAGCTTGTCGGGCTCGAGCGACCACCAGAGAAAGGTGTGCGTATCGAGCAGGTACGCGTTCACTCGAACTCCCGTAGCGTCTCCTCATCGAGCGGCGCGTCGAAGTCATCGGCGACGCGGCCCTTGCCGCGCGATAGCCCGGGGGTCCGGGGCTCCACCGGACGAAGCGGTTCGAGGGTGACGAGCGGCACGCCATCACGGGCGATCACGACCCGTTCGCCGGCGAGCGCTCGCTCGACGAGGCGCGAGAAGTGCGTCTTTGCCTGGTGCATGTTGACCTGCATGAAGCCAATGTAGACTAATCAACGGACTAAGGCAACAGGACCGTGGCGCCGGGACGACGCCGAGCACGTCGTATCGCTAATCAACCGTGAATCGCAGGCGCCCGCGCGGGCTGGCGCTTCTGGACCTGGCCGGGTAGAGTGGTCGGGCAGCCGGAGGAACCCATGCCCGTGTCGTACCTGGATCGACGGAGCGCCGAGCTCCATGCCTACCTGCCGGAGCTCACGCGTCGGCCCGACTTCGACGCGTTCTGGGAGGAGATGATGGAGCGCTCCCGGGTGGTACCTCTGGCGCCGACGCTTGACCCGGTCGACTACCCGAATCGCCGGCTGGGGGTGCTCGATGTCGCATACGACGGCTTTGACGGCACGCGCATCCACGGCTGGCTGATCAGGCCGGTCGCGGGGGCGATGGTCGACGACCTTCCCGAGCGGCTTCCGTGCCTGGTGCATTATCACGGCTTCGGCGGCTCGCGCGGGCGGCCGGCCGATTTTGCCGCGTGGACGCAGCTGGGTATGGCGGTGCTTTCGGTAGACGTGCGTGACCAGCGCGGGTCAACGGGCAACGCAGCGCGCTACAGCTCGGGGTCCGCGACGAACGTCGCGACGAAGGGGTTGCTCGACCGGTACGAGTACTACTACGGCGCGGTCTACCTGGACAGCGTGAAGGCGATCGACCTCTTGCTGGAGCAGTCGTGGATCGACCCAGAGCGTATCGTGATCGCGGGGCGCAGCCAGGGCGGCGGCATCGCGAGCGCGGTGAGCGCGATGGACCATCGGCCGTGCGTGGCGCTCGTCGACGTGCCGAGCAACAGCAACATTGAACGGCGATCGGAGATCAAGGTCGCCGCCTACTCGGGCACCGGCGCCTTTGCGGCGGTGAACGATTATCTGCGCGAGCACCCCGACCAGATCGACCGCGTCTTCGAGACTCTGAGCTACTTTGACACGATGAACATGGCCGACCGCATCACGACCACGACGATCGCGTCGGTCGCTCTGGACGACATCGTCTGCCCGCCCGAGTGCTATTTCGCAACGTATAACCGGATCACAGCAGAGAAGGAGATAACGATCTACCCCTTCTGCGGCCACGGCGACGGCGCGTCCGAACAGCGCGAGCGACAGATCCGCTTCCTGGCCGAGAGGGTGCTGGGCGGGTGAAGCGGGTCGCCGGCACTCCTGTGTTTTTGGACGAGCGGTATGGGGCAACGCACATCGGTTCGCGAAAGGTCCTGGCGATCTACTCCCCCCGGTTTCCCTTGGACAGGGATGTTCCACCTTTGAACGTGAAGCTGGGCCCCCAATCGGGAAGCTGAAACAGGGCCCGCAGCATCAGGCACACCCAGAAGTCTTTCTCGATCGCGATCTCCGCAAGGTTCAACCGAGCCGCGCCCTGCTCGAAAATGAGGCGTCGGCGCTCATCGCTCAGAGAAAGGAAGTGCCTCATGTGGTGCGACCATCGACCGACAGTGCACGCATGATCTCCGCGATCCACGCTGATGCGTACGGGATGTCTCTC
Organism: Spirochaetaceae bacterium; assembly: GCA_007694025.1. GTDB lineage: Bacteria > Spirochaetota > Spirochaetia > DSM-27196 > SLST01 > SLST01. Next base: position 10,587 of record RECL01000357.1, on the reverse strand, counting down.
TCCAGCTGTCCACGCTCGAGGTCGGTCAGTCGTTCCCGAATTCGGGAAACCGTATCTTCACTGACCCGATCCTTCCCGAGGTGGCGCAACGCTTGAATCACCAGTCCACTGGTTCTTCCTGCGGTTGCCATAGCGCGCGGCGAGGTTCTCTTCAGGATGATGCGCCTGTTCCCGACGGGAACGTCCCGGGACCTGCCGTCGGTGAGATACACGACCGTTGCGGGGACCTGATCCGAGAGTCCCAGCAGGTTGGCAGCATAGGCTCCGGCAGGCTGCAACCGAATGGCGTCCCTACCGGCGAGCGCACGGGCGATCTGATCGTTCGACGCTTCGAGCTGTCCGAGCTCCGGATCTGTCCGCGGATAGTAGTATAGCCCGCGCGCAAGGGCAATGATGGCCCCTGCTTGTTTGTAGCGTTTGAGCGCAGAGGCTACGGCGTTACGACTCCCGAGCGACGCGAGGTGCCTGGGCGTGAAGACCCATCCACGTCCGTGTCCACGGATGGTCTTAATTACTTTCTGATCAACGCTTTGCTGACTCATCTTCCACCACTTTCCTGACACAATAATGATACCATATTCGTGTCAGTTATTCAGCGATTCCCGGAGGTTGTTGCGTCGTCCATGGTTTCTGCGGTTCCGTACTCCCCTCTCAGAGTCCTACGGGTCTTCGGTGAACTTGCGCCGTTTGCGTTACGTCTCTCGAGGATGAGCAGATGCGTGGGATGCACGTGCTACGACGCCATTCAGTTCTCAATCGCCAGTCCTGGAACCCGGCGGAACATGGGGAGTGTCGGGAATCTGCTTGACAATCCAGACACGTCTGCACACGCTGTTACCCATAGGTGACAGGAGACAAGCGATGAATACGGCGATATCGATACGACTTCCGAAGCAGCTTGCCAGCCAACTCGATAGTATTGCCAAAGAGACCGAAAGACCTCGCTCGTTCATCATTCAGAAGGCCCTGGAGTCCTATATCGAGAATTTCGCGGATTTCCAGATCGCGCTTGACCGACTTCATGACAAGGGAGATGAGGTTGTTTCCGCCAACGAGATGAGAGAGCCTCTTGGCCTATAACATTGTCTACAAGAAGTCGGTCCGCCGCGACCTCAAGAGGCCATCGATGCCTGAGGCGAGACGAGTTCTTGAGCTCATTGAGGAAGATCTGATCAAGCAGCCTGAATCCAATTTCGTGCTCAAGGGTCAGGTTGCCGGGCTTCGTACGTACCGCGTCGGTGACAACAGGGTGATCTATGTCCTGTCGGACTCTGACATTCTTATCCTCAGAATCGGCAATCGTAAGGATGTCTAACGCCTTCGAAATCTGGCGTATGGAGAGCCCGGACGTCTCGTGCGGCCGAATGATCTCTCGTATTCTGTTCATGCGAATCCTCGCTCGTGGCATCAGATTCCTCTCCATCACAAGGATGGCGAGATCCGCACTCCTATGCGGGGAGCCCGGAGTCTGCAGACTCCCGGGACCAACCCGCCTTTCCTTCCGGTTGAACTCGAGCGCGCATACCGCGATACTGTGGACGCCCCGGCTATAGCGGTTGGACTCAACTGAAGGGTCTCCGGATAAACCGGGGTAGGTCAGTGCCACGGCAGGAAACGGAGGAGACGGATCATGAAAGATCTGACGGTAACGATTCCGGACGGTATTCTCGCGCGCCTTGAGAAACACGCGAGAGAGCACAACATGAGCACGTCGGACGCCGTCACGCTGATGCTGAGCCACACGTTCGGCAGCTTCAACACTGAGCGACCCGCGATCGACCCGGCGCGGAGCCAACGCGAAGGAGCGCGCAGCGATCCACGCCTGGACTGGTGGCGCGAAGCCACGTTCGGCATGTTCATCCACTGGGGTCTGTACGCGATCCCTGCGGGAACATGGCAAGGACGCGAAATCCCCGGAATCGGCGAGTGGATCATGTATCGCGCCGAGATTCCAGTTTCGGAGTACGAGAAGCTCGCGGCCGATTTTAACCCGGTCAAATTCAACGCCGCCGAGTGGGTTGGACTCGCGAAACGCGCCGGTCAGAGGTACCTTGTGCTCACGACGAAACACCACGACGGGTTCTGCCTGTTCAAGTCACGGCACACGGAGTACAACATTGTCGACTCGACTCCGTTCAAACGCGACGTCGTGAAGGAATTGGCCGAAGAGTGTCAAAGACAAGGCATCAAGATGGGGTTCTACTACTCGCAGACGCAGGACTGGCACCACCCCGGCGGCGACGGAAACTACTGGGACTTCGACGCAACAAAAGAGGACTTCGACGCGTACATTCATGACTTTGTCATCCCTCAACTTGAGGAACTCCTGACGCAGTACGGCCCGGTCGGGTTGATCTGGTTCGACACTCCGAAAAGCATCACGCAACAACAGAGCCAGGATCTGCTTGACGCGGTGTACAAACTGCAACCCGACTGTCTGGTGTGCGGCCGGTTGGGCAACGGGCTCGGCGACTACGCGTCGGCCGGCGACAACAAGATCCCCGGCGGCAAGGTCGAACTCGACTGGGAAACGCCGGCGACGATCAACGACACGTGGGGATTCAAGACGAACGACCACAACTGGAAATCGTCCGAGGATCTGATTCGGAAACTCATCGATATCGCGAGCAAAGGTGGAAACTACCTGCTGAACGTCGGACCGACGGCAGAAGGAACTATCCCGCAGCCGAGTGTCAAACGGTTGGAGGATATGGGTGCATGGCTCGAATTAAACGGCGAGGCGGTGTACGGCACGACGGCAGGACCGGTGCAGGACGCGCCGTGGTGCCGTACAACCACGAAGAACGGTGTCGTCTATCTTCACGTGTTCGAGTGGCCGACCGATGGGAGAATCAGACTTCCAGGGTTGACGGCGCGAACCGCGACGTTGCTTGCGTCGGGTGAGAAACTCGACATCTCGGCAGCCGGCGATACCGTGCACGGACCATCGATCGCTCCTGATCCGATCGCGACGGTGATTGCTATCGAGACCGCCTGACCCGCCGCGCGCAAAAGGAGGGAGGATGAAAATCGAGGTGTGCTGCGGATCGGTCGACGACGCGATCGGCGCACAGGCCGGAGGAGCGGACCGGATCGAACTGAACTCTGCACTTTTTCTCGGCGGGCTGACACCAACCCTGGGTTGCTTCGCCGCCGTGAAGTGCGCAACGGAATTGCCGGTAGTCACGATGATCCGCCCACGGCACGGGGGATTCTCGTACTCGGATACCGATATCGACGTGATGCGCCGCGACATCGAGTTCTACGTGGAACGCGGTAGCGACGGTATCGTGTTCGGCGTTCTCCGGGACGACGGCACGATCGATGTCCGCAAATGCCGCGAGTTGATCGAACGTTGCGCCGGTGCCGAGAAGGTTTTCCACCGGGCGATCGACGTCGTTCCGGACGCGTTTGACGCGATCGAAGCCTTGATCGATCTGGGATTCGACCGGGTACTCACGAGTGGCCAGGCTGCGCGCGCGGCCGATGGCATCGATATGCTGACGCGCATGATCGAGCACGCGCGCGGACGAATCGAGATCCTGCCCGGCGGAGGAATCAACGTCGGAAATTACAGTCTCATCGTCGAAAAAACAGGCTGCGAATCGATTCACGTCTCACCGCGACGAGCGGTCGAGGATCGGTCGGCAAGCGGGAACACGGCGATTCACTTCGGCGGCGCGCTCTACCCGAGCGAATCCGGTTACAGTATAGCCGACGCAGAGCACATAGCGGCAATTCGTGGACGGTCATCCGACGGCTGATCACCGTCCGACGCGGCTGGGCATGGCGGTGATCGACTGTCTGCGCGAGCACCCCGACCAGATCGACCGTGTCTTCGAGACGCTCGAGCTACCTCGAGACGATGAACGTGACCGACCGCGCGGACTGTGCGATCTGACCTTCAGCTTCCTGCCGAGGGAGAGCGCCGCAGATTGCAGAGTAAGCAGCGTCACCGACGGATTGTCCGGATCGAGCAGCCGATCAAGATAGGTTCTGCTGGTCCCCATCATCTGGGTTCGCCCGCAGCGATCTCCGGGCCATTCAGCACCGTGTAGCCGAGCGCTTCGAGCGAGGCGAGGGTGGCGTCTTCGGCGATGGATTCGGTGAAGTTGCTCAGTCGATCACCTCCCAGTGGCCACCCTTGGCAGGGCCGATGCGAATAAGGCGCTCGGATTCACGCAGCGACCGGATCGCCCGATGGATCGTGAGCTCCGACCTCTCCAAGTGTGCGGCAAGCTGGGGCACAGTCAGAGTGGGGTCGTTGGCGAGCAGCTGAAGGACCGCGAGCGGAGTTTTCCCTGTCGTTTTCCCTGTCGTTTTCCCTGTCGTTTTCCCTGTCGTCCTCGCGACGAACCGTACTACGACCGCGCCGGGGATCTCGAGGATCTCGGGCTTTGGGAGACCAGCCTCTACCGACCAGGCGGCCATCCTGAGCGTCCCTTGACCCCAGGTTTCGATGATGCCACGCCGATAGAAGACGCTGGCTATGAGCGGGTTCCACGGCCGGGACTCGTGGGGCTCGAAGAGCGAACGCGGTGTGAAGCCGAAGTGAAGTGCCCCGGACGAGCTCACCTCCATACGGTCGTCGTAGACAGCGACGCCGATTGAGCTCCCGCCGTTCGCGTAATCACGGTGGCAGATCGCGTTGGCGATCGCTTCGCGGAACGCGAGGGGCGAGTACGCAGGTTCATCGACGCGTTCCATACGCCCGGGCTCGAAGTGGCCGGCGATCGACATGTGGTCCAGGAGGAATCGTTGCGCCCGCTGGAAGAGATCGAACGCGTGCCCGTGAAACTGCCTATTGTCGATGAACTCGGCCTTCTCTCTCCCTCTGAACCGCGCGACTCGCAGAAGACACTGCACATAGCCGGGCAACAGCCGGTCCGCACGGCCGAAGAGCACGACCGCGGCGCGCAGAAGAGCATCCTTCTTCATGAGGCCCAGCCCCCGCAGGATTGCTTCCGGCTCTCGGGTACCCGGATCGCCGATGCGGCCGAGACGGATGCCTTCTTCCAGCGTCCGCCGGATCTCCTCCGCGTCGAGGTCGGCCGCCGACCAGCCGGTCGCAACCTCGATCTCCCAGCGCGACTCTGCGTGCAGCCGTTCGACAAGGACGCGGTTGTACTCCTCACGCGACATCGGCTGGTTTGTCGTGCCGACGCGCCGGTACGCCCGCCCGTGATGGGTGTAGGGCTGGCTGTGGCCCGCGGTAACGGACACCGCGAGTACCTCGCGTCCGCCTTCGACCGCGATACGATCGATAGCCGGAAACACCGGCGGCTCGATTCCCCGGATCTCCTGCGCGACTTCGTCGACCGTGTGATCGCTCACCTGCTGTCCGACGACCCTCCCGTTCGGCTCTACGCCGAAGAGCACCCGACCACCACGGCAGTTGAGCATCGCGCACAACGCCCGCGCCCCCTCCCGTCGCTGCCCGGTTGAGCGCTTGAACTCCTGGGTTTCGGACTCACCAGAGGCGGCAAAGGCGGTGATCGCGTCCAAGGTCATGGTCGTGTGACCTCCGGCCGGCCGCGGACGGCGTTCTCTACAGTGGGTATCGAGAAGGAGCTGCTCACGTCGCGCTCTCCTCCTGAGTTCGCTGCGCTGGCCGCCTTCACAGTATTGCGCAGCGCATCCGCGGCGGCCCAGAGCTCGGCTTGGAAGCCAAGGCTGGCGGTGCTTGCGTTGTTCGTGGCGGTACGCTTTGCCATAGGGTTCCTCAGCGCGCGTTATCCTATCCCGGAAGCGTCCAGCGATCAACCGACGGCGCCGTGCGTCGGGGGCAGCGACGTGCGTTCGGCCCACGAGGGGGTAGCGGGAGCGTGCGTGTTTGGGCGGCTCCGTAGCACGGGGCCGCCCAAACGCCAGGCGGGAGCGAGGGGGAGCCGCGTGGTCGCGATCGTCGGTGGGGTGGTACATCGGCCGACGGTGAAGACGCTCTCCCACCTTGACCCGGCTTCACGCCGCGCTTAGAAACTGTACTCGACCGAGAGACGCCAGGAGGACGTGTGGTGGAACGCGCCATCGGGGAGCGCTCGGGCCGCGGTGCCTCGGTAGGAGATCCGCCAGAGGAACGGATTGGGTACGCGAAGCCCGAGGCCGGCCTCCCACTCGAGCCGGTGGTCGACGCCCGTCGATCCGTCCGCGTCGGCCTGCATCGGGAGATTCGGGAGCGTGTAGGCGCCGGCGGCGGCGTCGATCACAACGCGGGTGCCGAGCCGCAGCAGGTAGTGCGCGCGCAGGTTGAGGATCTCCTGGGGGAGGAGATTCGAACCGATCGGAAGCGTGTAGCGCAGCGACAGGAGCGAGTCGACACGGTCGGCTCCGTGCCACCCCTGCGGGACGAACGCCAGATTCCGATCGCCACGAACGTAGACGAGATGGATGCGCCCGGGCGCGGCGCCGTCGTCGAGACGATGGATCCAGTCCCAGCCGACGCCGGCCGCGGAGAACCCACCGGACCGTGTCGTCGTCCCGGGAGGACCGACGCCGAACACGAGCTCCTGCTGAAGCGCGCGCAGTCGAAGACCGGTGGAGACCGGCGTTGCCGTGTACCCGGTGTACGAGTGGAAGTAGAACCGCGACCACGGCCACTCGACCCTAAGCTGCGCTTCGCTGTGACGGCCCGGCCACCAGGCACCGTCGGTGATGTTCACCACTCCGACGCGAAGCGCGACTCTGTCCTGCGTCGGCCGTGTCAGATGGCCGGTCAGCGGGCGGCCCGTGGCCTGTGACGCTGGCACCATCTGAGGAGGAGTCGCGACCCGGACGCCCGTCACGAACGCGACCTGCTCCTGCAGGACCGTCCGCGGCGGCATCGTGTGGCCTCCGCGGTACTCGGTGTAGGTGTGAGTGACGGCAGCCTGCTCCAAACGGCTACGCACGGAGTTGATGCCGTTGTACCGGCCGGTCTCCTCACTCGCGCCGATGAGCAAGGCACCGCGGAACCCGGTCTGATGCATGCGCTCGAGGGTCGAGGCCGATACCGGGTACGACGCACGGGTTCCGGCCATCACGGCGCCGGCGATCCGGTCGGGATTCCGGGCGGCGAGCGCCCAGCTCAGATCTCCGCCGAGCGAGTAGCCGCCCAGGTAGACCCTGGCCCGATCGGCGCTGTGCATCTCAAACAGCCGGGCGAGATCTTCAAGCAGGCGCTCTTCGTACCACTGTACGAAGCTGATGAAGTCCGGAAGATACTCGGTACGCTGCGGTCGTCCCGGCGGCAGGAGCAGGATGAACTGGGTCTGCCGTTCCGGATCAAGGCCGAGGCTCCGCGCCATGTTCAGCGAGCTTGAGCCCGTGGGGGGTAACGGAATGAAGACGGGGTAGCTGCGCCGCGGCGAGTACCCCACGGGCAGCACGACCCGGGAGGGCTGGTCGAGGTAGGCCGGGCGCTGCTGCAGCGTCGTCGCCGATGCTGCGGCCGGCATTACTAGAAAGGCGAGCAGGATCAGCGTCGTGGGGCTGGCGCGGCGGGACGGCCTGCGAGGCGTGGGGCGGGGCGGTCTGTGGGGCGCGTTCGGGCCGATCGGTAAGTGCACCGTCCGAGTGTACCCCGCGCGGGGGCGGGAGACCATGATGATCGAGCAGCGCGAGCGTCTATGGGCTGCTGTGTCGGATGCATGAGTGTTTGACACTAATAGTGTGGTTGACTATCATTACACATGATCAAGGGCTTCAGGGACGGGCTCACGGAGCGTATCTGGCAGCGACAGCAGGTGACGGGTTTCCCAAGCGATTTGTTCAAAATGGCGAGGAGGAAGCTGGGATTCCTGGAAGATGCTGTCGAGTTGAGCGACTTGCGGATACCTCCTGGCAATCGTCTCGAAGCTTTGAAGGGTGACCGGGCAGGGCGATATAGTATCCGCATCAACGATCAGTGGCGGGTCTGTTTCCGATGGGAAGACGGGAGCGCCTTTGAGGTCGAGATCACCGACTATCATTAAGCGCGCGAGGAGGTGGTGGAAGATATGAGTAAGGAACTGATAGGGCTTTCCACGCCGGGTGAGGTTCTGAGAGAAGAGTTTCTCGATCCCATGGGTATAACGCCGTACGCGCTGGCCAAAGGCATATACGTCGATCCGCCGCGGATAGATGCGATCATCAAGGGCAAGAGAAGGATCACCGCGGACACGGCGATCAGGCTATCGAAGTTCTTTGGAACAAGCCCGGGATTCTGGATGAACATGCAGAGTCGTTATGATCTTGAATTGATGATGGAAGAGAAGGGACAGGAACTGGGCAAGATCAGACAGCATCACATGGCCTCTTGAGACTGCCCCCGGACCGCGAAGCCTGAACGAGTCCGGCCGAGCACTTGAGTGCAGCGGTACATTAGTATACACTTCGAAGTGTATACTAACAGGAGCGAACCGTGGAAGTCTCAACAAAGGAACTCCGGATTCGGCCAGGCAAGATCATCGAACAGGTTGCCATGGGGCACGAGGTTACTGTGACCTATCGGGGGAAACCTCTGGCGAGGATCGTCCCCTACGATTCTATCCCCTCCGAAGCTTCCGGTGAGTCCTTATTCGGTATGTGGAAAGATCGGTCAGAAGATCTGACTGTCGACGAAGAAGTGAGAGAACTCAGAAGAGGGCGGCCGTTTTGATCATCGATACCGACGTGCTGATCTGGTACCTGAGAGGGGACGAAGGAGCACGGAAGGCGGTGGAGGAAGCGGTCCCATTCTCGATATGCGTGATCACGTATATGGAACTCGTTCAGGGAATGAGGAACAAGGCAGAGAGCCGGGCATTCCAGAAACAGATACAGAAGTGGAATGTAGAGATTGTGCAGATCAGCAGAGAATCATCTTCACGAGCCATGTTCTACGTACAGGAGTACGCGCTGAGCCACTCAATGAGACTGGCCGATGCCTTGATTGCCGCGACGGTTGTGCAGAGCGGTGAAGTGCTGCTGACAGCGAACGATACACACTACAAGTTCATCCCGACGATAGAGTGCAGGAGGTTCAAGCCGGCAAAGTCAAAATAGAAGACTCCAGCGGGTAGTGAAGCACCGCGGAACGGGGGTAGAGCAGAATCATGGGCATCGGAAATCCAGTATGAAACCGCAGAACCGGGAATCGGTCTATCGGCTGCTCGAAGAGCTCGACGGCTTCGAGCATGACGCGCTCAGTCTGGATCGGATATGAGACCTGCTCTTCCCCGACTCCAATGAGACGTGGCACTGGGTCAGGGTCACGAACTACCTGGAGACCTTCTACCTCTTTCACGCAGACGGCGACGCCCCTGGCCTGGAGGCGCGGCCCGGCGGCGAGGTCGTGCCCATGGAACCGTTCGGCGCGTCGGGAGGAATCGGAGTCCGTCGCGATCCTGACGATGCCTGGGAACCGCTGCTCGAATCGATGAGGAAACGTCTTCGAAGAGTGAAGCGTTCATCGCACTGGTTGCGGCGGGATACTTCCACCGGGACGAGAACGTCACCCTCCCAGCGCTCAGCGCCGGAGACTACTTTCGGCTACTGCAAGCTCGCTTACACCGTGGGAGATCAAGCGGAGAGGCGATACCACCCATATCGACCTGGCCGTCTACCGGCCGCCCGGACGCGACGGTCTACTGCGCATCGAGCTGATCGCACGAGCCATCGGGAGGCTTGCGGAGACGGTCAGAATGCTGCTCGCGATACACGGCGCGGAGCTCCCGATCGGCATCGTTCCCCGACAGGAAACCCTCCACCGGGCCGCGCAGGATTTCGACAGGAGCCGCAGCGTCTATGACGGGATCACTCGTAATGGGTCCACATCCGGATGACCTTAACGACTCGCTCGGCCTGGTAGACTTGATACACGATCCGGTGCTGGATGGTGAGCCGTCTCGAGTACGCGCCGCTGAGGTCACCGAGAAGCTTCTCGTACGGGGGTGGGGTCTGAAACGGATTCTGCTCGAGCAGCGCGATGATGCCTTCTGCCTTCGTCCGTAGCCCTGCACGGGCAACCTGCCGTGCGTCCTTTTGAGCCTGCCTGGTGAAGACGACCGTATAGCTCACCAGCCGGGGCTCTCGGAGCACTCCTCGATCGGTTCGCGCATGCCCTTGCGAATCGACTCACGCATGCCCGGGACGGCAGCCAGATAGAGGGTCTCCTGGATCGCATTCCAGTCTTGCTCAGACACCAGAACAGCAGAGGTACTCTTGCCGGTAATGGTCACCGGCTCGTGCGATTCATTGACGTCATCAATGAGGCGATAGAGATTCTTGCGAGCGTTTGTCGCGTTGACCGTACCCACAGGCAGACTCCCAACGTACGTTGTCACGTACGCATACAGGATACCCGAGCGGCCGGTCAGTGTAAAGCCGTTGAAATGCACTGTACCGCCGCCCGACGTGCAGCCGCCACCTGGCCCACGTGGACCCGAACCACCCCCTACGCGGTGAAACCGCCGTCGACCAGGAGCATCTGGCCGTGGATCATTGACGCGGCGTCGGAGGCCAGGAAGAGCACCGTGGACGACACCTCTTCGACCGTCGCGAAGCGGCCGAGCGGTATGCGCGCCTTCATGGGGTCTGCCTTCGCGGGGTCGCCCCACGCCCTCATGCCGAGCGGTGTGAGCACCACCGTCG
>RECL01000372.1 GCA_007694025.1 Spirochaetaceae bacterium | reverse complement strand
CCGGGCATGACGCTTGAAGCGCCGCGAAGGCAGGCACGGTGATGGGAGGCCCACCTGCAGGCGTCGGGCCGGGCCCGCTGCCGTTGATCGTTCCGTTTCGGATCGACGTCGACCCGATGGAGCGGCTGCTCCTGGTCAACTTCGAGCGCGATCCGGATGACACCTACGTCGGTATGGAGCCGCAGGTGTTCGATGATGCCATCCACGGTTCCGGGCACCTGGTGATCGGCTGGCGTCAGGACGGCCGGGTCGATGTCTACCACCAGCCAGGACTGAAGCTGAGCCCGGGTCGCTATGACATCACAGGCAAGGGCCTCGCGCATATGGTCGAGCGGCAGTTCGCCGCGGCAACCTACGAAGTCGACGACTCCGGCGTGCAGGCGCATTACGAGTTCACGGACATCCACGGCCGGGCCGTCGTGATCCGCATCAGCGAGCGGAACCCTCGAAGGCGCAAGCCGTTCGGCCTGCTCGCTCCGATGGGGGCTGTGGCCGAAGCGCCGTCCGCCCTGCCGCTGGTGCTCCTGCATGAGTTCTACTTCGTCAGAAAAAAGCGAACGGCCATCGAGATCAGCTTTGACGGCGCCCAGCACCGGCCGGATGAGCTCCCCGTTCCCATGGACTTCACGCGGATGCTGTTCACGCGCTACAGTCCCAGACCGCTGATCGCGACGCTCAACCCGGCCTATGATGGGCTCCTTGAGCCTCTTCAGGTACGCCCCGGGCAGGCGCAAACGCGATCAGGCGAACACTCGATCGCCCTGGAGTGGACGACCGGCGTTCCGGCCATCAGCCGGGTGACCCGCCGGCATCCACGTTACCCAGTCGAGTTGCGTTTCGATCGGCCCTTCCCTGACATCGGCACCCTTGCGGACAACACGCACGTTACCGGAGGGTTCGATATCGCAGGGCACCCCTCCACGGGGCGGATCGTTGGAGCATACACGGTAGAGAAGACCAACGGTCAAGCCAAGGTCGTGATGATCCCGACTCCCGGCTGGAAGCCGTGCCCCACGAAGCTCTCGCTGCGCTTCCTGTACACTGTCGCCCGCGTCTTCAGCCACTGGCCGACGACCTACCGATGGACCGCCATCATCCAGGAGCGTGATCACGGAGCCCGTTGGATGCGCTCAGAGTGGTGCAGAATCTCATGACGCGCGGCGTGCACGATCTGCCGGGGCGCGGGGCGCGCTTGGTGCTTCACGGGCTTGCTGAGCGGTGCCGGTCCGCATTCGGCGTTGTGGTGATCTGCGGAGTGCTTCTGATAGCCCTGCCGGCACCTCTGATTGCCGACACCGGCGATCCCGAACAGGCCGGATCAGAGGCCGGGTTCCTGCAACGGATCAATCGCTGGAGGCTCGAGTGGATCGCGGATACCGATGCGTGGATCCATGCCGGCCCGGCCGGCGGTTACGTGAACCTGCACGACACGCGCATGAGCCCGCTCGTCTACTCGGGCTTCGGCCCCGGATTCCACTTCGCGGTCGACCTGGTTCGGGATCGGTTCCTCTGGCCTCACGCGGTGACCGGCCGCTACGTTCGGCCCTCAGGGAGCGATGTCCTCGCCGGGGACTACGAGAGCATCAGCGCAGAGGCCGACGTCGCGCTGCTCTACCGGTTCGCGGGGACCGGCCTTTCGGCGGGCGGGGGCCTTGCCGGCGCCGTCCACCTCCGCTCGTACCCCAAGCTTCAGAACAATGCGTTCAACTCCGACGTGTCATTGTCGCTCAACGCGGGCGGCCGATGGGAGGTGGGGTTCACGGCGTTTTCACGCGGCATCGTCTACCACGTTGGCGCCGACGTACCGCTCGTCGCGTGGGTCGCGCGGACCCCGGCGTACGCGGTTCACGGGACGGCGCACTATTTGGCCCCGTTGGTCCGGTACGCGCGCGTCACGATAGAGACCGGACTGACCTGGACGATGCGCTGGAGCGAAGACAACACGGTACGACTACGCTACGCATGGGACTACTACGCGCTCGATCCGTTCGACGGGCTCTACCCGCTACGGATCGCGACGCACACGGTATCGCTCACCCTGGGCACGAGGATCATGTGATGCGCGTGCACGGTCGCGCTCGGCGCGTGATGACGCTCATCGGAGCGGCAGCCGCACTCCCGCTCGTTCTGTCGTGCGAGCTCCTCTTCATGCCCGCACCCGCGCATTCGCCTGTGGCGGTGTTCGACGAGGTGTGGACCTTCGCCGACACGCACTACAGCTTCTTCGAGCTAAAGGGAGTCGACTGGGCCGAGGTTCGCACGCGCTACCGTCCGCTCGTGCGGCAGGAAATGGATGACCGCGAGCTCTTCGACCTGCTCGCCGACATGCTCTACGAGCTAGAGGACGGACACGTCAACCTGCGCTCGCCGTTCAACCTGTCGCGGTACTGGCAGTGGTACCTCGACTATCCGCAGAACTTCGACCCGACCCTGCTCGAGCGCGACTACTTCCGCGGTGCGCAGGAGTACGCGGGACCCTTCGTGCTCCTGGACTTCGTGGACGACAGCATCGGCTACGCGCGGTATGCGAGTTTTGCCCAGATGATCACGCCCGACGATCTCGACTACCTGTTCACCCGGTTCGCCGACCGTGACGGGATCATCTTCGACGTTCGCAGCAACGGCGGCGGATCGACGAGCAACGCGTACGCGATCGCCGGACGACTCGTCGAGGAACGAACAGTTCGCGGGTACCAGCTCTTCAAGAACGGGCCCGGACACGAAGACTTCTCGGATCCGCAGACGGTGTCGATCGCCCCTCCCGTGGGCCGGCCGGGATGGCCGAAGCCGTTGGTCGTTCTGACCAACCGCTCAAGCTACAGCGCGACGAACACCTTTGTCGCGCTCGTGAAGGGGCTCGAACAGGTGACGGTCGTCGGAGACTCGACCGGCGGAGGCGGCGGGATACCGGCCTTCACCGAGCTCTCCAACGGCTGGCTGCTGCGGGTGTCGGCGCATCGGTTCTTCGCCCATGACGGGCTGAACATCGAAAAGGGGATCGACCCCGATCAAGAGGTCCACATGGACGAGACCGACGCCGCGAACGGCATCGACACGATCATCGAGGCAGCGCTCGATCTCATCCGCGGATAAGTGACCGGCCAATCGCGCGGAACGCCGCGACCGTCTCAAGCTCACGACCGGCGTAGTCGGGATCGGTCCCGGTCTTGACGATCACGACTCGGAATCCGCGGTGAACGTAGACGAACTGGCCGTGGATACCCATCGCGACCGCTTCGTTACGGTCATCGGGCGGCAGCCACCAGTGGTACCCGTAGTCGAATCCCTCACCAAAGGACGGGTCGTCACCCAACGGAACCACACCCGGGGTGAGCGACGCATCAACCCACTCCGCGGGCACGACCTGAACGCCGTCACGCCGGCCCCTGTGGAGGATGAGTCGGCCAAAACGCGCATAGTCACGCAGCGTTGCTCCCAGAAACGCATGAGCGAGAGCGTGACCGTGTCGATCCGTTCCCCACGCGGCTGGCGCGGCCATTCCTGCCGGACGCCACAGCGCCTCCTCCAGATAGCCCGCCAGGTGCATACCCGTCGAACGCTCCAGAACCAGCCCAAGCACCAGGGTATCGGCACTCGAGTAGCGCGCGAGTGTTCCGGATTCGCTCCCTCGCGGCAGCCGTGCGAGCACGCTCGGCGTCGACTGGCGCAGTGCGAACAGGCGGACGGGCAGCCGCATGACGTCGGATCGGGGGTTACGGTAGTCCTCACTCCATTCGACGCCGGAGGACATCGAAAGCAGGTCACGAATGGTCGCTCCCGCATAGCCACCTTGGGCCAGTTCGGGCACATAGTCACTGACCGGATCATCGACGGACCCGATTGCACCACGGTCGATCGCTATACCGATCAAGACCGAGGTAATCGACTTGGCGACGGAAAACGAGCTCACAAGCGTAGCCTCGTCGTAGCCGGACGCGTACGACTCATGCACGATCACGCCGTCTTGAGCGACGAGCAGTCCCGTCGTCTCGGTTCGCTCGAGGAAGGCGCGAAAGCAGCGATCTTCCCCGGCGAACGGATACGTGGCAGGGAGCGGCTGTTTCTGAAGCGAGAACGGCCACGGTGAACCGGTCGGCGCAACGGACCGGGACGGCAGGAGTCGGTGAAGCACTCGGAAGCTCTCAGCCCGGCGGTCATCGGCGAACAGTCGCGACAGAGCGAGCAGAGGCATCAGACTAAAGCCGGCGAGCGCAGCAACGCCTACGCACACCGCCACGACGACACCTGTCCTGATGGCGAACCTCCCCTGCCCGCACCCGGGCGACCGTCGGAGTATAGGCGCCCGATGACGAGCGTACAACCACTCGCATCGATCTACGGTGGGACCGCCATCATTCAGGAGCGTGAGCACGGAGCCCGTTGGATGCGCTCCGAGTGGCGCAGAGTCCAGTGACCCGCGGCGGACGCGATCTGTCCGGCCTGCGCGACGGAGTCCAGGTACTCGATGAGCCTCCCGTTGAAGGCGCTCGGGTTGTCCTGGTTGGCGATGTGGTGCGCGTTCTCGATCACGGCGAGCGTACTGCCGGGCTGCGCGGCGTGCCAGATCACGGCGTGTCGCCGGATGAACCCGGCCTCGTGATCGCCGTGGCAGATGAGCATGGGGTGGTCGAGACGGTGCGGAATGCCCTCGACCATGTCCCTGACCATGTCGAGCGTGAGCAGGCGGATGAGCCGTTTGCCGGCCGCGGTGCAGACCTCCTGCAGATAGGCGCGAGTGTGCGGCTCGAGCGCTTTGTGCGCGGCGAACAGCGCGTACAGCGGCTTCCGCGGGAACAGCGCGATCGAGAGGGAAACCAGCGGTTTGAACAGTGTCATCAACGGGCTGACACGCGGATAGAGCGACCAGCCGCCCAGGTGCACCGACCCGATGACGCGGCCCGGGGATTCCACCGCGACGCGCTGGCAGACGAGACTGCCGAGCGACTGACCCACGAGAACGACCCGTTCCGCACGTAGCTCATCGAGGAGCTCGTTGATCGCGTGCGCAGCCCGACGGGAGTACGGGCCTTTAAGATCGACCTTCTCCGATTGGCCGTGGCCGGGCAGGTCCAGGCAGACGACACGGAAACGCGTCTCGAGCGCGCTGATCTGGGACTCGAAGGTCCGGTGATCCATCGTGACTCCGTGCGCAAACAGAACGGTGATCGGCTCATCGGCGAGTTCCTGCCCATCCTGAGTTCGAGGGCCGTGGACCTCGTAGTAGACCCTGCCAAACGTGCTGTCGAAGTACACCATCGCCTCCTGTCCTCGTCATACCACGGCCGCATCTGCCGTTGGTCTGCGCTCATCGTACGTGAGGAGTCGCGATCGCGGACCCGCCGAATGGGGTGTTTTCCCCGGCGGTGGCAGACCCTCCCGTTCGGGAGGGTGCGGGACGGCGACTCGGGGCTATGTCGCCGGCGATCGATTGCTACGGTACAGAAGCTGCTCCGCGACCGGGTCGGTTGCGCGCCTGTCGAGAAGTGATACGACCACAATCAGCGCGATCGACGTCGGCAGCCCCACCAGCACCGGATGAACCCCGAAGGGGTGCCCGATCACCTGCCAGGTGACCGCCGCGGTGAGCCCGCCCCAGATCGCGGTGACCCCTGCTGTCCGCGTCGCGCGCCTCCAGAAGAACGCCGCGATCACAGGTGCCAGGAGCCCGGAGGTCAGCATAGCGCTCCCGGTGACCCACAGTTCAACGAGTCGCGGGATGTAGAGGGCAAGGAGCAGCGCGGCCGTGGAGGTGATGACGACCGAGTACCGACCGTACCTGAGCAGCTGTCTGTCGTCGGTGAGCCTGAGAGCCGGTTTGAGGATGTCGTTGACGACCGACGACGCTCCGGCGACCAGATTCGAGTCCGCGGCGGAGACGATCGTCGCGATCAGCGCGGTGACGACGACGGCAAGCAAGGGCCCCGGGAGAATCTCCGAGCTGATGGCGTAGAACGCGAGCGCCGGGTTCTCCACGTGGACTCCGGCGAGCCGCCCGAACGAGCCGATCGCGAACACCCCCATCGTCAGGACGAACGCGAAGACCGTCGCGTAGGAGAACGCGCGGGTCGCCGCGCCTGTGTCCTTCGCCGCCCAGATGCGCTGCCATACGTCCTGGCGCACGATCTGGTATCCTCCCAGCGTCAGCGCGAACACCGCCACCTCGCCGACCGGCATCGAGAACGGGTTCAGAAAGTCGCCGTCGCCAATCGCCGCGACCGCTTGAGAGCTTCCCCGCGCCCCGCCGGCGAACACGAGGAGCCCACCAAGGACAATGAGGATGCCGACGTTCTGTATGAACCCCTGGATCACGTCCGACCGGATCACCGCCTTCAGTCCGCCAAGGCAGGTCTTCGCCGTCAGAACCAACCATCCGATCAGGATGCCGACGCGGATATCGATGCCCGCGACGACGTGGAGGAAGCCCGCGATCGCGGTGTACTGAATCCCGGTCAGAGCAGCGTACGCGATCAGAATCGAGAGCGTGGCCGGCAGGCGCCCCCGCTCACCGTAGCGCAGCGCGACGTAGTCGGGGATTGTGATCAACGAGTGTCTGATGCCGACGTTCCGAATCGCCCTGAGCATCAGCACGATGATGAAGACGAACACGAGGTAGGCCGGGATGATCTCCCACGACCGGCCTATCCCCAGCGTGTATCCGCTCGTAGAGAAGCCCAGGACCGTCGACCCACCGATCGCCGTGCCCATCATCGTCAGCACCAGCGGGACGACGCTGACGCCCCGTCCGGCGATCGCGAAGTCCTCGTATGTTCGGACCTTTCGCGATGCGACAACGCTGTACACGACGATGAACACGAGCAGCGCCGCCGGGCCGACGACCAGGTAGGCGTTGTCGTGTGCATCGAGCATGGGCTCTCACCTCTACCGAGTCGATCAGACCCACCTGCATGTAAGGCCACTTTCGACCATAGCGGGAAGTCTGCGACAGAGTACAGGCTATCGCCCGGGCCGGCAACTGCTCGGCGGGAGCCGAGCCCCGAAGGAACGGGCGGGGTGCTGTCGGCTTTCCGACTGCGGGCACCCCACCTGCCATTCAGTGACCGTTGCGTCAGACGTTTTCTACCGCAAGCCGGTCGGTCTGCGTTACCTCATCACGCGCGGGCATAGTCGCTGCAGCGACAATCGCACCGACCAGGCTGATTCCGGAGACGATGAAGGCCATCACCTGCCAGCCGTCCATGAAGCTCGTTGTTGCCGCTCGAACGAGCGCTCCGCCCACCTCCGGCGGGAGCTGCTGCGCGATCACGACCGCCGCGCCCACCGACTCACCGGCTATCGCGAGCACATCGGCCGGAAGCCCGGGAAGTGCCGCAGCGGCATCCCTGAAACTCGCGGTGTAGACGCTGCTGAGGACCGACACCAGCACGGCGATGCCCATAGCTCCGGCGATCATGCGCGCGACGATGTTCATCGCTGAACCAACGCCAGCGTTCGCCGCAGGCAGCGAGCCCATCACCGCGTCGGTGGCGGCAGCCGCGACGTAACCCAGGAACAGACCCCACCCGAAGATGATGAGTCCAAGCTGCCAGTACGGCGTGTCAGCTGCTGCGAACGCCGCGAGGGCACTGACCGCTGCGATTCCCAGGAACCCCATCACCAGGACTTTGGTTGTCCCGATCCTTGCGGCGATCTTGTCGGCGACACCGGCACCCATGAACAGGCCGATCGCGATCGGGATGAAACGAACTCCGGTCTCGAGCGGCGAGTGAAACCGCACGAACTGCATGTAGATCGTCAGTACGAAGTTGATCCCCATCATTGCCAGAGCCATGAGGCACAGCGCGGCGATGCCGGCCGAGAAGCGAGCCTTCCTGAAGAAGCCGATCTCAACCAGCGGATGCGCCGTCCGTTTCTCCCACACATAGAACAGTGCCAGCAGAGCGATCGCCGCTGCCAGAGGCGCGATTACCTCGGTGCTGTTCCAGCCGAGTCGTCCGCTTTCGATCAGTCCGTAGATCAGGAGCGCCAGACCGGCGGTGGAGAGCACTGCCCCCAGAACGTCAAGCCGTTTCGGACTCGGGTTCCGGCTGTTCGGGACAACAAAGAACCCACCGATCACCGCGACGACCGCGAGTGGAACGTTGATCAGGAACACCCAACCCCAGTGGAGGTTCTCGATGATAAGGCCGGCAAGGATCGGACCGACCGCGATCCCGATCGCGTTCACACCGGCCCAGATCCCGATCGCCTTTCCCTGTTCCTCGCGCGGGAACACGTCGGTGATGA
>RECL01000042.1 GCA_007694025.1 Spirochaetaceae bacterium | reverse complement strand
GGCGATCAGCTGAGCGTCGCGGTGGACATGGCGCGAAGCGACGTCTATGTCGTCGCGCAGGAGTCCGAAGCGGCGTTGGCCGGACCGCCGCTTCGCACCAGCTGGAAGCGGCTTGGCAGCATCCCGGAGGGTGCCCGCGTGCTCGTCTGTGGTAGCCTCGACCGGACCGGCGACCAGCCGGTGATCCGGGCGACGACGACGGCGCCGGTGCTGGCGGTGTTCTATGACGGCCCGCTTTCCACGCTCGTCCGGCGCTGCATCTGGAGCGGGCGGCAGCTGAACGAATACTGGAACCCCGCCACCCCTGCCGCGCTGGCCGGTGGTACGCTCGCGCTCGTGATCCTGGCGTACTTCATTCTCAGCCGCCCGGCAGATCGGCTGGTCGCGCAGGTGACGATCGCGCTCGCGAGCCTCCCTGCTATCCCGCTCCTGCCTCCGGGAGTTGGCCTGTTCTACGTCTACCGCCGCGGTTGGCGGCGGGGCAGGCTGCTACGCGCGCTTCGCGATGTGCTGCAGCTTCCCTACCTGTTTGAGACTGCTTCGGCCCGAGTCGAAGACGACGCCAATGGCGAGTACACAGCTCGCATGGTGGACGCCGATGAGGGCGACGCACTGCGCGCAGCCGGAGTGCTGTGCGTCGATACGCTGGTCGCCGGCTGGCCGAACCAGCTGCGGCCGTTCGCCCGGATCCTGCCGGGCCGTCGGCAGACGCAGACGCCTCGATCGTACTACTACCTCTTTGAGTCGTCCCGGCCGGTCGACCGGGACGCCGAGCTGTTCGAGCCGATGCTGACGACCGACGAGCCGCAGCGGCAGTCGGTGCAATGCGCCCGCTGGGCCCGTCGGTACGAGATCGTGTCGACACTGCTACTCATCGTCGGGATCGTGCTCAACCTGGGGCTGTTTCTGGTGGTCGTCAACGTGTTGCTGTAGCTGCGGACCGCGCGTTCCCCGGGAGACAGCTTTTGTCGTCGGCTACTTCTTTCGCGCGAAGTTGACCGTCAGCTTGCGGCCCCGAAGCTCCTTACCGTTGAGCTCGTCGATCGCAGCCTGAGCCTTTCCCGTCGCAACCTCCACGAACGAGTAATTGTCGAGCACCTTGATCTGACCGATATCATCGCGCGTGACGCCGTCGGCGCTCGTGAAGAACGTTATCAGGTCACGGGCATGAATGCGCCGGTTTCGCCCGACGCTCACGAAGACGCTCTGGTGGTCGGGGCTTGGTTCGTCGGATCGTTGCGGCTTTCGCGACCGCGGACGCGTCGAGCCGCCCTCGACCGCCTGTTTGATCAGGTAGCCGAACACATAGCCACGGTTGAAGAGCGTAGTATACTTGCGGGCGTACTTCCGATACGCCATCATTTCGCCCGGATCGGCTTCCTCATGCACCTCCTGGACGATCTCCGCGATCTTCTCGCGAAGCTCACTCGGGTCAAACGGCAGGTCTGACATCTGCTGCTCCTTGGTATGAGCCGATGGGTTGGATCGAGCGGTGGGGGCCTGCAGGTCGTCTTCAGACAACGAAAGCGGTCGACGCAGTACCCCGCCGAGCAGGTACTCCTGACCAAGGTCCTGAACGAACGCGGTTGTCGTCGGGCCCTGGTCGATCTTCGCGTACACGAACTGCAGGTCGGCGCCGAAGTGGCCTGTTCCGTCTGCCACAACCGCGTCAATGACGCACGAACAGACCGACGAGACGTCAAGGTTGCCGCGGCGCAGGTGGTCGATCAGACGGGTCGGAGTGCTGACAACGACGTCGATCGAACCCGATATTCGGGACGCCTGTGACTGCGCATCCTCGCCGGGATCGAGCGACAGAACAGCGACCCGCTGTCCGCAATGGTCGCGGATCTGCTGGTCGAGCGCCGTGATCCGGGACCGATCGGTTGTTACGACAAGGTACCGCACCGCCGCGTGGCCGTGACGCCCCCTGATCCGCAGCGCATCAGCAATCGATGGTAGCCGATGCCAGTTCCGCGCCTCTATGAGGAGGTCGCGTCGCTTCTTCAGCGCACGGCTGATCACCCGTTCGGCCGCGCTGAAGGCGGCTTGTTCGGCTCCGGTATCGTTCGATGTTCTGTCACCTGCCACTGCTGTGAACCCAACTCAAAGGCTTTAGATTACCGTGAGAATACGAGCCAGACGGGCTGTTGTCAACGCCGCGTCCACGCGAGCGGAGGTTGGTGAGGGCGGGGTGCCCCTCTCCCCGCGGGTAGACAGAATATCGGGCAGAATCTTATCAAGACGCGACGCCACCGGGCCGATGGTGTACAGTAGTATGATCATGAGAAGGCTACCACTGCTCACCACAATGGTGATGCTCGCCGCCGTGCTTGCGTCGGCTCAGACCACGTTCCGGTTCCGATACGAGGAGGGCGAGCAGTATCGGGTGCTGTCGACGGTCGATCAGCACGTCTGGATCAACGGCAACTACTCGCACAGCGCCGAGATCCTCAATCGGATATCGATCACCGTCCCGCGAGTGGTCGACGGACGTGGCTTCCACGATGCGGTGTTCCTGACGTCGGAGGAGGCGCGGGGATTCACCCAGGTCTTCACGTGGGGCGAGGAGTACGCTTCCCGGTTCTGGCGCGATGAACTCGGCTACTACGAGATCGAGCCGGTCTACTACATGCCCGTGGTCCGAAACGTACCTGTCTTTCCCGACAGACCACTCGAGCCCGGCGACAGGTGGAGCGAGTCCGGCATCGAGGTGCACGACTTCCGCCGGAGTTTTGGCATCCCCGAACCGTACGTGTTCCCGATCCCGGTTACGTACGAGTACACGGGCAACGTCGAGCGCGACGGGAGGGAGTTCGCGCTGATCCACGTTGCGTACAACGTCTTCTACCGGCCCAACCGACGCTATCCGCAGGCGCTCTATCCGGTCCGGATCTCCGGGTTCAGCGACCAGTTGCTCTACTGGGACATCGCATCCGGCAGGCCTCACGCGTACGAGGAGTCGTATAGCTTCGTGTTCGTGTTGTCGTCGGGTGACGAAGTCGTCTATGAGGGGACCGCAGAAGCTCGCATCGTCGAAGCGTCGCGCATGGACCGGTCGCGAGTCGCCGAAGAGATCCGGCGAGACCTGGACGATCTGGGCTTTGCCGACCAGGACGTCGTCGAAGACGAGCGTGGCGTGACGATCCGACTGGACAATATCCTGTTCCCACCCGATTCCCCGCTTCTGCGCGACAGCGAAAAGGCGAAGCTTCGGGGGATCGCCGACATCCTCGCCAGGTATCCCGATCGGGATATCCTCATATCGGGCCATACCGCGCTCGCCGGAACTGCCGAAGGGCGGCAGCAGCTCTCCGAGCAGCGAGCCGGCGCGGTCGGCGAGTATTTGCTCGAACTCGGCGTCCGGTCACGCGACCAGATGCTCCTTCGCGGATTCGGCGCGACCGAGCCGGTCGCCGACAACACGACCGACGAAGGTATGCGACGTAACCGGCGGGTAGAGATCACGATTCTGGAGAACTGACCTCCGCGAAGCGGTCCGGCGGCGCTTGTCCGACGGCTCGCGTCGCCCGAATGTCCGGACCAACGCTTCCCTAATGTTCACTAATACAGTAGAATTACGTGAGAAAGGGGGCGTATGGCTGTAGCGCGTGACATGAGCGAGCTCATCGGTTCGACGCCGATGGTCAGGCTCGACCGCATCGGTCGGGGAGCCGGCGCGGTGCTTGTCGCGAAGCTGGAGAACCTGAACCCCGGCGCCAGCGTCAAGGACCGGATAGGTCTTGCGATGATCGAAGCCGCCGAGCGCGACGGATCGCTCGCGCCGGGGGCGACGATCGTCGAAGCAACGAGCGGGAACACCGGCATCGCGCTTGCGTACGTCGGCGCGGTCAAGGGCTACCGCGTGGTGATCACGATGCCTGAGACGATGAGCGTGGAGCGCCGCAGGCTGCTGCGCGCGCTTGGCGCCGAACTCGAGCTCACCCCGGGTCCTGAAGGCATGAACGGAGCGGTTGCCCGCGCGCGCGCGATCGTCGCGGCGACTCCGGGCGCGATCATGGTGAGCCAGTTCACGAACCCTGCGAACCCCGATGTCCATCGCCGTACGACCGCAGAGGAGATCTGGACCGATCTGGACGGGCGCATCGACGCGTTTGTCGCCGGGGTCGGTACCGGCGGAACGATCACCGGCGTTGGATCGCGTCTGAAAGAGCTGCGACCATCGGTACGGGTCATCGCGGTCGAGCCCGCCGAGTCGCCCGTGCTGTCGGGCGGAAGCCCCGGACCGCACCGGATTCAGGGGATCGGGGCCGGCTTCGTGCCTGAGGTGCTCGATCGGGCGGTCATCGACGAGGTGATCCGGGTCGATTCCGACGCTGCGATGCAGACGACGCGCTCGCTCGGCCGGCTCGAGGGTATTCTCTGCGGGGTTTCGGCCGGAGCGAACGTCTGCGCGGCGCTCGAAGTCGCACGCCGGCCGGAGTTCGAAGGAAAGACCATCGCTACAGTTATATGCGACACCGGCGAGCGGTATCTGAGCACCTGGGTGTTCGAGGAGGAATAAGTGAGCCATCGATTTGAGACGACCGCAATCCACGCGGGGCACAGCCCGACCGCTGAGAACCCGAGCAGAGGCGTACCCGTCCATCGGACGACCGCGTACGCGTTCAAGGACACCGATCACGCGGCGAACCTGTTCGCGCTGAAGGAACTCGGCTACATCTACACGCGGATCATGAATCCGACGCAGGACGCGCTCGAGCAGCGGCTCGCCGCGCTTGAAGGCGGTGCCGCCGCGCTCGCGCTCGCGAGCGGGACGTCGGCGATCTTCTACGCGATCATCAACATAGCCGAGGCGGGCGACGAGATAGTATCGAGTTCGCACCTCTACGGCGGCACGTACACGATGTTCAACGATATCCTGCCGCACTACGGGATTACCGTGCGCTTCGTCGATCCGCTCGATCCCGCCGCCGCCGCAGCCGCGATCACACCCAGGACGCGCGCGGTGTTCACCGAGACGATCGGGAACCCCGCGCTGAGCGTGCCCGACCTGGAGGCGCTTGCCGACGTAGCGCACGAGCGCAACCTGCCGCTGATCGTCGACTCGACGTTCACGACCCCGTACCTCCTGCGCCCGATCGATCACGGCGCCGACATCGTCTGCCAGTCGCTGACGAAGTGGATCGGCGGGCACGGCACCGCGATCGGCGGAGCGGTCATCGACTCGGGTCGCTTCGACTGGGCGGCCGGTCCGTTTCGCACAATGAATGAACCCGAACCGAGTTACCACGGTGTCCGGTTCGCGAAGGATCTGGGCGATCTGAACGCGATCGGCTACATCCTGCGGATGCGCGTCGTTCCGCTGCGGAACCTCGGATCGGCGATCTCTCCCGACAACGCGTGGATCTTCCTCCAGGGGCTTGAGACGCTCGCGTTACGCATGGAGCGGCATTCGCAGAACGCGCTCGCGGTCGCGCAGCACCTTGAAAAGCATCCGAAGGTCGAGTGGGTCCGCTATCCTGGTCTTCCCGACCATCCGTCTCACGCGAATGCGGCGCGCTACCTGAAGCGGGGTTTCGGCGGCATGATCGTGTTCGGCATTCGCGGGGGCAGAGAGGCGGGTAGCGCCTTCATCAACCGCCTGAAGCTCTTCAGCCACGTCGCGAACGTCGGCGACGCGAAGAGCCTCGCGATCCACCCGGCGAGCACGACTCACTCGCAGCTCGACGATTCGGCGCAGGGTGCGGCGGGACTGCAACCCGAGCTCGTGCGGCTTTCGATCGGGATCGAGCACATCGACGACATCATCGCAGACCTCGACGGCGCGCTCGGCTGAACCGGACACCGGTCAGCCGGGGCTCGGCGATCAGATACGGCTCGGCGACGGATCGCAGCGTATCGCCGATGCGTCGCGGGTCCACTCGCCGTTGACCGCGACCTCGTGCGGCGCAAACCTTGCCTTGTATTCCATCTTTGGTGATCCCGGGACGTAGAAGCCCAGGTAGAGCCAGGAGAGGCCGAGCTCCCGTGCGTACTCGATCTCCCTGATGACCGAGTACGTGCCGAGGCTCCGGCGATGCTCGGCCGGGTCGAACGCAAAGTAGATGCTCGACAGGCCGTCGTCGAGTACGTCGACCCATCCGGCGCCTACGAGCCGATTCCCGACGAAGTAGCGCATCAGCGATGTGTTGACAGGAGAATCGACCAGGAAGTGGACGAATCCCTGCGGGGCCGGTTCGCTCTCCGACGGGTGGCGCGACTGGAGGTACGACGCGTAGAGCGCGTAGACCTCGTCGTCGTACTCCGCCGGTCCCGCTTCGACGCGTACATCACCGTTACGGCGCGTGGCGCGCCGCTGGCTCCTGCTCGGCGTGAACTCGCGCACCGGGACGCGAATCGGCGTGCAGCAGCCGCACCCCGGACAGCGGTTTCGGTAGAATGTGTCACCGCTGCGTCGCCACCCCTGCTCGAGCAGCGACTCGTACACGCTCGCAGGCATCGATGCGAGCGCGAACGCGTGCGTGACCCACTCACGATCCGGGAGATACGGGCACGCGCCGTGGTTCGACTCGTAGAGCCTGACATCCATGCGCAGATAGTAGTTCGCATTGTTGGTACGGGTCCACTCGGCGCGTCATTGCGCTTTGCCGATCGGCATTCGAGTCCCTATATTTGCGGAGCGCGCGACGTACGGAGGTTGACAATGCATCGATTCGCAGTACTTACCGGCGATCAGACCGGACAGGAGCTCCTTGCCGAGGCGCTGCGTGTGATCGACCCGACCGTGATCGGATGCGAGCTCGAGCCGGTCGTCTTTGACCTGAGTCTGCAAAACCGGCGTGCGACCGACAACCGCGTCGTGTACGACGCGGGGAGCGCGATCCGCGAGTACAGGATCGCGCTCAAGGCCGCGACGATCACGCCGGAGGGCTCGAACGACGTCGGCAGCCCGAATCGGATCCTTCGCGAGGAGATGGACGCTCAGGTGATCCTGCGAACCGGACGGCGGATACCCGGCGTGCGACCGATCGGTGGCGTCTACGCTCCGATCAGCGTTGTTCGCATGGCGCGCGACGACGCGTACGGCGCGAAGGAGTGGCGCGAGACCGTCGACGGCGACGAGTACGCGTTTCGCACCGAGAAGATCTCGCGCAGCGTCAGTCGCGCTGTCGCGCGCTACGCGTTCATCCACGCGCAGCGCGTCGGCGCAAAGGTGTTCGGTGGCCCGAAGTTCACGGTGAGCCCGACCTACGAAGGGATGTTCAAGGAGGAGATGGACGCGGCCGCGGCCGAGCACCCGGAGGTTCGCTACGAGCCTCAGCTGATCGACGCGACGTTTGCGCTCCTTCTTGCGACCAGCGGTGACCCGCTGGTGATCCCGTCGCTGAACCGCGACGGCGATCTCCTGTCGGACATGGTCCTTCAGATGTTCGGGTCGATCGCCGGGTCGGAGTCGATGGTGATCTCGCTCGACGGCGACGGCACGGTCGCCGCCGTCATGGCGGAAGCCCCGCACGGGA
This sequence comes from Spirochaetaceae bacterium, assembly GCA_007694025.1. Classification (GTDB taxonomy): domain Bacteria; phylum Spirochaetota; class Spirochaetia; order DSM-27196; family SLST01; genus SLST01. The sequence continues at coordinate 813 of RECL01000042.1, read as the reverse complement.
CGGCGCCGTCGCTCGAAGGCAAGAACGTCGCGAATCCGATGGCGATGATCCTGGCGACCGCGGGGATGCTCGCGCACGTAGACGACGCGCACGCGCGACGCGCGAGCCGCGCGGTCTACGAGGCGACGCTCGAAGCGGTGTTCGACGGCGTGCGGACCGCGGATCTTGGCGGATCAGCGTCGACGACCGACTTCACGAACGAGGTCATCCGTCGCGTGAAAAGCAAAATAGAAGTCTGGCGGACGATGGGGTAGGCCGGTCGATCAGAACGGCCCGAATCCCGTGATCGCGGCGAACGCGAGGAACGCCATGCTCAGCAGAAAGACGATGCCCTGCAATCCGATCGTCCACCGTATCCAGCGGGGATAACTCACGACCGAGAATCCGAGCGCGATGGCCCCGACCGCTGTGTGCGGCGGCGGCATCGACGCGCGGACGACGCCCGCTTCGAAGGTGTTCGGGTACGCGGTTGCGATCCACTCGAACAGCCGCGTGAACGCCGCGCTGATACCACTCTCTGCTATCCGCGAGCCGATCGTCGGAAGGCGCAGAAGCGTTCGGAAACGATCGATCGCCGCGTCGCGCCCGACCGGAACGCTGCCGTAGCCTGACGTATGCGAGTTCTGGGCCGTCATCGCCGGGCGTGCACCATGATCCGCGGTTCAACGCGAACGCGACCCGATCGCAGTGCGTCGAGGGTAGTCCACTCCGCGTCGCGCGCTGCGAATGCGCGAACGGTGAGCTGCAGCGCGGCGAACGCAACCGCGACGACGGTCGCGGGCAGCAGCTCGATCGGCGTCACATCGTGCCAGA
>RECL01000216.1 GCA_007694025.1 Spirochaetaceae bacterium | reverse complement strand
CGACCAGGCCGCGCGATGACCTCGGTGAAGCTGTGGCGCCTTGCGTTCGGCATGCTCGCCGCAGACCGGATGCAGACGATCCTTCTTCTGGCCGTCTGCATTGCAGCCGGAGTGGTAGCGCTCGGGTACTCCGAAGTGAGCGCACGACGCAACGCCGCGCTTGAATCGAACCTGACCCGCCGCTACGGGACTGCAACGGTCCGACGGCCGGTCACAAGCGTCGAACAGATCGACAGCCCGCACCTGGCGCACCGCCCGCACGAGCCGCTCGCGTGGTTGCATCCCGACGACGTGGCGATCGTGTCCGACGCCGCAGAAACGCTCGGGTTCACGGTCGTACCCAGGATCAGAGGCGTGGCCGGAGTCGGGATAGCAGCAGTCGAGTTCATCGCGATCGATCGCGACGATTCGATAGCGCGCGAAAACGCACCCGGTCGTGCCGGCACCGCGACTGAGAGCACCACTACAGCGCGCGGCATCACCGCCCCACTACCCGACGACGCGGATGTCGTGATCGCGTACCAGCCTACCGACGATCGGGTCGTGTTTGCTCGCGCCCCGACGAGCGCGATCATCGCGGTCGACCCGACTCCGGGACCGATCTGGCTGGACATCGACTGGATCCGCGGCGTCCTCTCCGGCAGCACAGACGGAGTCCCGCCGCAGATCGCGAACGAACTCGCGCTCTACTCGGCGACCGGCGATCCGTTCGGGGTAGCGATCGACCTGGCCGACTACCTGGGGGACGCCTCACCGCACCTGGCGATCACGCCGTGGCCCGAGCAGGCCGGCGTCGCGCTCTACCTGGCAACCCGAAGCACATCGAACGCTGAACGGCTTCTGGTCCTGATCGTTGCGGCGCTCGCGGTGATCGGGATCACGGTGCTGTCCGTCCGTGGACGCACCGCCGACGTGCTGGTGATGTCGACTATCGGGCTGCGGCCCGTGACGCTCATCGGGTTGTTCGCGCGAATGATGACGATCGTCGGGATGGCGGCGGCCATCGCGATCGGGCTCATCGCGATCGTGGTCGCGCTTTCGATCGGAATCGAATCGCAGCCCGGCGTCGTGCGGCGCGCGATGCTGGTCGTGGCGGCGATGCCACCACTGATCGCGTTTCTGATCGTCCGTCGTGAACTGAACCGGCCGCTTGTACAGTTGCTGCGCGAGGTCGGAGCGTGAGGATCGCCAAGCTCGCGCTCCGGCTCGTCGCCGAGCATCGCACGTCGCTCGGGTCGATGGTGACCGGACTCGCGCTCGTTGCCGCAACCGCGACGGTTTCGGGAGCGATCGCGACGTCGCTGCACGCCGGGTGGGTAGAGATGCACCGCACGGCGTCCGCCGGCGAGTACACCGCGGTCGTGGACGCGCACGTCGCGACCCGCATCGTTGACTCGCGATCCGACGACGCGGTCGTGTCGGTCGTAGTGCAGGAGATCGGCACGCTCGATGTCTACGATCAGCTTGTCCTGGCGCTGCTGACCTACTCGGATCTGAGCGCCGAAACCGCGTACCGGCGGATAGCGGGCCCGGACGATGTCCGGGTCCGGGACGCGGTGATCGTCGCGCGTGACCAACGGTTTGCATCGCTTGTCGGACGGGTCGCCCGGCTTACCGGCGCCGACGGTGAACCGCTGTTCGTGCGCGTGCGAAGCGTCGTGCATTCGTCGTCCGACGCGATCGAGGTGATCGTGCATCAACCGGCAAGGCTCGACGGAGATGTCACGCTTCGAGTCTACGGAGCGCGCGGAGCGCTCACTCCCGACCGCGCGGCCACGATCGCGCCGGACCTGGTATCGACCGGCTCTGCCGCGCGTGGATCGGCCACGATCGGCCCTATCCGGCGTCGGATCGCGGTTCTGATCGCCGCGATCGCCGCGATGGCGGTTGCGGTGCTGATCCCGGGACAGCTCGTGTTCGCGCAGCGCACCGCGTCGATCTACCGACTGCTGACATCGTGGGGATTCGCGCCCGGTACGGTCAAAACGGTCGCGCTCTGCGTAGGGGCGTACGTCGCGGCGGTCGCGTCTTCGTTCGGCGCGGTCGGCGGGCTCGCCATCGTCGCGATCGCGAACGCCCAGTCGATCCCGGCCGAGGCGCTGCTTCCGTTCGAGTGGGCACACCTGATCGCCGCGCCGCCGCAGCTCGCCGTCATGAACACGGCTGTGGAGACTGCCGTGACTCCATCGATAGGGTCTGCCATCGCGGTAGTGATCGCATCGACGCTACTGGGAGCGGTAACCGCTTGGCCAGCGATGCGATTTGCTGCTACACTCGGTGTTCGAAGGGGCCAATGGGAATGACTACGGCACAAAGGCGGATCGGCTATCAGCACTCGTTCACGTCTCCGGTTGGCCGGCTCTGCGGCATCGTCGACAAGATCGGAAAGGTCGTATGGCTCGGCTTCGGGGCGCCGACGCGTGTACCGGGCGACATCGAGATCCACGAAAACAAGTACGCCTGCGGAGAGCTCGAGTACCAGATCGAGCAATACTTCCGCGGAGAGCGCACCGAGTTTGATCTTGAGCTCAATATGGACGGGACGAGCTTCCAGAAGGCGGTCTGGAGCAGGCTGCTCAAGATCCCGTACGGAGAGACGACGACCTACGGTGAGATCGCGCAGAAGATCGGCAGGCGCGACGCCGCACGCGCGGTGGGTAACGCGGTAGCGGTCAACCCGGTCGCGATCATCGTGCCGTGCCACCGCGTCCTTCCGTCGGGCGGCGGACTGGGCAACTACGCGCTGCGTGGGGTTGAAGCCGAACGCGGACGTTCTATCAAGCGGAGCCTGCTGGAGATCGAGGGGGTACTGACCCCGGCCGTTGTGTCTGAGTCGGCACGTGCATCTGCATGAGCTGCACGAAGTAGTAGATCCGCTTGTAGATCGTTGTCAGCTGGGGCGCGAGCGGCTGCTCGGAGTATCCTTGAAGGTCCTTCCAGTTCAGGAGTACCTCCGGACGCTCGCGCGACAGATCCTCGATCAGCGTCTTGGTTACCTTGCCAATCACGATGAGGTTCTGCGCCGACTCGTTGATCATCACCAACGCCCTCTCATTGATCTCCTGCAGCAACTGCCGAAGGAGTTTGGCCGACGCCGGGTCGCGTTCGACGACGCGCCCCGACGCCTTCTTCAGCTTCATCCCCAGTTCGCCCTCTTCGCCGAGCGAGTCGTCGAACTCGGAGACCGCCTGAGCGACGTTCATCGCGCTGTAGTACGCATCGGACAGCTGCTTGGACAGTACGGTGTCCGACCATTCGCCGCGGACGATCAGGATGTCGCTGACGACCTTGCGGACCTCTCCCTTGAAGTAGTCCACCAGAAACGCCTTCAGGAAGTTGACCGCGTCGATGTGCAGAAATCCGGCCAGGTTGCGCTTCGTGAACAGCATGTTCGTCGCGTCGGTGTAGTGCTTTGATCGCTGAATCGCCGTCGTACCGAACACGGCCATCAGAAGCTGATCCTTCTTCTGCGTTCGCCGCTCCTTGGCAAGCCTCTGAATCGACGCCTCCACCTGCGTCTTCAACAGATTCAGGTAGCCTTCGACGATCTGCGTCCTGAAAACGCGGACCTCGGGGCGGTACTGGGGGTTCTGGTCGACGTGCTGGACGATCTTGGTCAGCACGCCTGAACGGCCAATGTTCGTGAGCACCACGAGCGCTTTCTTCCACGCGTCGCGGTCGACTACCTCGACCCCCTTGTACTCCTGGAGCGCATCGAACACGGGACCCCATTCGGCATCCTTATCGAGCGGCAGCAGCACTTCCAGGAAGTCCTTGATATCATCGCTGACGTACTCCGCGTTTATCGCGTCGAATCGGGGCGTGTAGGCAAGATTGCCTTCCTGGATTCCCGCGTCGAACTTCCGCAGCACAAAGTAGAAATCGAACTTCGCGAACGCCAGAAAAGTCTGCATCAGGTTGTACGTATCGTTGATGCGGCGCACGGTCGTTGAGTCGAATCCGCTGAAGTATCCGACCATGGCATCCTTCAGATGCGCGGTCAGCTGCTTCGGCTCCATCGTCTTCGATGCGCGGCGGATCGCGTCGTCGTTGAGCTCCTCCCGCAGCCGTGCCTGTTCCGGGTTGTGGTGAACTTCGATCAGGATCGTCTTCAGCGCGTTCGAGCTGTCGGCCCCGGCGAGCAGCGTCTGCGCGGTAGCCACGATCTTGTACGCGTCGAAGAAGACTCGGGCAAGAGGGGGCAGCGCCTCTGACGACTTGGGCTTGTAGAACTTGAACCGCTGGCGTTGGAGATCCTTACCGAGTTCCTTGAGCAGGCGACGTTTCTCGCGCTCGGGATCACCCGCACCGGTGAACAGCGCGACAAGACGTTGGATCAGGCCGGCAGGCTCACTCGCCGATTCGTCGCGCTTGGCGGCATTGTCGCCCATGTCGCTACACTACGTGACACGGGGTGCTATGTCAACGAATCGACAATTGGTATTATCCGGCTCATGAACCCACTCGCATCACAACTCAACACCGTGCTCGACACGACGGTCGCCGGACGGCTGCTTTCCGGCCTGGGCCGCAGGATGTACTTCCCGAAGGGAATCGTCGCACAGACCTCGGAGGCGAACGCGCGCGCGCACCGTTTCAACGCAACCGTCGGAATGGCTGTCAGTGACGGCGAGCCAATGGTTCTGTCGGGCCTCCAGCGGCTCACGAGCGGACTGACGCCGACCGAGACGGTCGCGTACGCCCCGACGCCCGGGGTACCCGAGCTGCGTTCGCTGTGGAAGCAGGAAATGCTTCGCAAGAACCCGAGCCTGTCCGGGGTCCCGACAAGCAATCCGATGGTCACCGGTGGGCTGACAAACGGACTGTTTCACATCGGAGAGCTCTTCCTGGACGACGGAGACGCGTTCGTACTGCCCGATCTGTTCTGGGGCAACTACCGCCTGATGGCCGAGGTGCGGATCGGCGCGCAGGTTGTCACGTTTCCGTTGTTCGATCCGGCCGGCGGATTCAACGTCGACGGATTGTCCGACGCGCTCGCGGGACGCACGAAGGCGATCGTCCTGCTCAACTTCCCGAACAACCCGACCGGCTACTCGCCGACTGTGTCGGAGGCGGACCGAATCGTGTCGGCGCTCGCCGAGCGCGCTGCAGGCGGCTGCGATATCCTGGTGGTCTGCGACGACGCGTACTTTGGGCTGCTCTACGAAGAGAACCTGCTGGAGGAGAGCCTGTTCGCACGGCTCGCGGGAGCACACGATCGAATTCTGGCGGTGAAGGTCGACGGCGCGACCAAGGAAGACTTCGCGTGGGGATTCCGGATCGGCTTCGTCACGTTCGCCGGAGCGGGACTCGCCACGGAGCACCTGGACGCGCTCGAGCGGAAGCTGATGGGCAATATCCGCGCGTCGGTGTCCAACAGCAGCCGAATCGCGCAGAGCATGCTGATCCATGCGCTGAAGTCAGACACCTACCACGACGAAAAGGCGTCCGCGCGAGAGGTTCTCAAGAGCCGCTATGAGGCGGTCCGTCGGATCCTGCAGCGTATCGACCTGGGACCGCTGTCACCGCTGCCGTTCAACAGCGGCTACTTCATGGCGTTCGCGTGCGACGGTATCGACGCCGAACGACTGCGGACGTCGCTCTTGGACCAGGGGATCGGTACGATCGCGATCGGATCGGAGTACCTGCGCGTCGCGTTTTCGACGATCGACGAGTCGGATCTGGAAGCGCTGTTCGACGCGATAGCAGCGACCGCGCGGTCGCTTGCGCCGTAGATCAGCCGCAGGCGGGGCGGCGGTTATCTGGGGACCAGGTAGCCGCCGAGCTCCTTGAGCTCAGGGACCGTCGTATGGACGGGAGCGCGAGGACGCGTCATCTGGTCGTCGATCGCGACCGCGCACGAATAGAGCTGGTTGACCATGTCGGCGAGGATCGACAGGTTCGACGCGAAGTTGTTCACCGCCATATCGCGGAGGACCCGGTCGTTTCCAGTCGGGGCCGGACCGCTGCCCGAGCCGGTCAGCAGCATGCGAAGCTTGGGCTGCAGCTCGCGGCGCGCGTGATAGACAAAACGCCCAAGGACCAGTATCCGGTCGTAGAGCTCGTCCAGGTGGTACCCCTGATGCTGGTAGTAGCTCGCCTTCTCCGTGACGCTTTCGATGAGGTCCCACTCCTTGTGCTCGAGCGGTAGCGTTCGCAGCGCCGAGCGCACGTAGCGGTTACCAATGTTCGCGCGATAGTGCTGACCGATCTGATCGATCAGCTGCATGATCTGTTCATCCTTGGTCTGCACCCGGATAGTATACTTCTTCTACGCGTACGATTGACAGCGTCGGCTCGCGATCGTAGAGTGGCGCGTGCCCATCGTCCGTTTGCCCCACGCCCTGCTTCTATCGATCACAATCGGTCTGTTCCTGGTCGGCTGCGCGCAGCCGGCGTCGGTCGTGCTCTGGACCGATATCGCGGAAATGGCCCCGATCGTCGAACGGTTCAACGCAACGCACGACCGACCGGTCATCGAGCTCGTCTACCGGACCGACATCGGCCGGCAGCTTCGTCTGGCGCCGTCGCAGCCCGATCTGGTGGTATCCACGTACATCGAAGACCGACACACCGCAGAGCTGTTGCGACCGTTGGACCGGCTGATACGCTCCGGTATCGACCTGACCGCTTTCTACGCGCCGCTCGTCGCGGCGGGAAGCCGCGACGGTCGGCAATACCTCCTGCCGGTATCGTTCAACCTCCCGCTGATCTATTTCGCGGGCCGCATCCCGCCCTACGGCGAGCCGATCATCATCACGCCCGACGAAATGCAGGCGCGAAGCGAAGGCTTCAACCAGATCGCCGCCGGGCGCCTCACGCGCGTCTCCTACTCGCCGCTCTGGAACGACCGGTTCCTCTACGAGCTCGCGCGAATCCACGGGATGCGGGTCCGGGAGAACGACGACGGTACGCCCCGGCTTCCGTTCGCGGGGGTCGTTGCCGGGGTAACCGCAGCGCAGCGCTGGATCGATACGTGGAACGGCGGGCTCGGCGCCGCGACGTCCTTTGCCGACCGCTATCTCTACGAGCCGTCGGTCGAGCTCGTTCGCCAGGGGCGCATCGCGTACGGCTATACCGATTCGGCGGGCTTCTTCGGGCTCAGCGACGCGCGACGAGCCGGACTGCGTTTCCGCTGGCTGGGATCCGAACACGCTATCAACGTGCTTGAGGACGTCGTCTACGTCGGTATTCCCCGGCACGCGCCGAACCCGCGCGGTGCCGAGGGCTTCCTGACGTGGTTGTTCACCGCGGACACGCAGAGCGCGATCATCGCGGGGTCTCACCGGGACCGCAGCGACTCATTCGGGCTCGCTGGCGGGTTTCCGGCGCTCTGGCGCGTCACCGAGCGGTTCATGCCAACCGCGTACCCCGAACTCGCGGGCAGAATCCCTTCGGCTGGCCTGCTTCGCTTTCCCGAACCGAGCCCGCGCCACTGGGGCGAACTGACCGAACAGGTCGTGCGTCCGTGGCTAGCCCGGGAGATACGCGGGACCCCACAGGCACGGGATATGGATGGCAGCATCCGCGCGTGGCTTCTCCAACAGGAACAGTAGCCCTCAGTCGAGGTATCGGGCCTTGTTCTGCAGGTGCTCGGCGAAGGTCCGTGACAGCACGATTCTCCGATCGGGGGGATGAAGGAAGAAGAAGAAATCGTGGACGTTCGGCGCGATCGTCGCGCGTATCGCGTCCATGCCGGGGCTTCCGATCGGACCGGGCGGCAGCCCGAAGTTCTGGTACGTGTTGTACGGATGCTGTACCGCAACGTCGGCAAACGTGGGCTGGCGCTTGCTGGTGCCGAGCGCGTAGTTGACCGTCGCGTCGGATTCGAGCCTGATCCGGTCGCGCAGCCGGTTGGAGAACACGCCGGCCACGTCGGCCATCTGGTACGCACCACCCGCCTCCGCCTGGACGATCGAAGCAAGCGTCAGAACCTCGTGCGCCGACATGCCACGCTCGGCGGCCTGGGCGAGCATGCCGGCGGTGAATCGCGCGTGGAGATTGGAGAGCATTCGACGGACGACCGACTCGGGAGTGCTGTCGGCGAAGATTCGGTAGGTATCGGGAAACAGATATCCGTCCAGGATCTTGCCGTCAGGAAGGTCGGAAAGCAAGGCGAAGTCGCGGTACGCATCCTGCATCAGCGCGGCTTCCAGGAAACGGTCGGCCGTGAACAGCCCCACCCGGTCCAGGTGGTCGGCGATCTGCACGACCGTCCACCCTTCGGGGATCGTGATCGTCAACTCATCGAAGACTGCGTCGCCCGCGATGATTTTTTCGATGATCTCGACGGGCGCCATCGTCGGAGTGACCAGGTAGCGCCCTGCCTGGAGTCGCCGATCGTACTCTCTGAACCGACCGTACACCTCGATCACGAGCGCGTTGCGCGCGAGCCCAAGGTCTACCATGTTCCTGCTGATTGTTCGCAACGTCTGATTGGGTCTGATCTCGAAAACGATCTCGGAGACGACGGCGTCCACGTCATCGCGTTCCGCGTCGAACACCGGCCCGGACAACCCGGCGGGCTGAAACAGGAGCCCGCTTGTCAGGTGCGCCGCGGCCACCGCGGCGACGATCGCAACGACGAGTACGATCACCCCGCTCAGCGCGAGGACGGCGACAAGTCGCACGATCGGTCGGGGCGAAGGACTTCTGCGACGGTCGTTCACTCGGTCTGCTCCTTGCTTTCATGGTCGGACTGCCGAACCGGCCGAAAAACTGGGTACATCGGCACATCTTCTGTTTGACAGAATCGGCAATCTGCCCGTACAATGAACGCCTATAGAATAAGATACGGAGGTATCAATGGCTACAGTTGAACTGAAGTCAATCAGCAAGGTCTATGAAGGGAATGTTCAGGCGGTCAAGAACGCCAACATCACCGTTCAGGACGAGGAGTTCGTCGTTCTTGTCGGCCCGTCGGGTTGTGGCAAGACGACTACGCTCCGCATGATTGCCGGTCTTGAGGACATCACCGGTGGCGAGCTCTACATCGATGGAAAGCTCGTCAACGATGTGCCACCGAAGGATCGAGACATCGCGATGGTCTTCCAGAACTACGCGCTCTACCCGCATATGACGGTGTACGACAACATGGCGTTTGGTCTGAAGATCCGCAAGTTCCAGAAGGAAGAGATCAAGAACCGCGTCGACGAAGCCGCCCGCATTCTTGACATCGAAGAGCTCCTCGACCGCAAGCCGAAGGCATTGTCGGGCGGGCAGCGGCAGCGCGTCGCAGTCGGCCGTGCCATCGTCCGGAAGCCGAAGGTCTTCCTCTTCGATGAGCCGCTGTCGAACCTGGATGCGAAGCTGCGGGTCCAGATGCGCGCGGAGATCTCGGGTCTGCACAACCGCCTCCAGGCGACGATGGTCTACGTTACGCACGACCAGGTCGAAGCGATGACGATGGGCGACAAGATCGTCGTCATGCGCGATGGTGTCATCCAGCAGATCGGTGACCCGCTTTCGCTCTACAACAACCCGGTCAACCGCTTCGTCGCGGGCTTCATCGGATCGCCTCCGATGAACTTCATGACCGTCAAGGTCACCGACGAGGGTGGCAAGATCATGATCGAAGAGGGGAACTTCAAGCTCCACGTCGACAGCATGGTTGCCGACTCGATCAAGCCGTACATTGGTAAGGAAGTCGTGTTCGGGTGCCGCCCGGAGGACCTGACGTACGACACGAAGGCCGCCGAAGGAACGTTCATCAAAACGAACGTGCAGGTCATTGAGCCGCTCGGTGCCGAAATCCACGTCTACGTGGACACCGGCAGCCACGTGATCATCGCGCGCACACCGCCGACGGTCAAGTTCGAGATCGGTGACGAAGCACGCTTCATTCCCGCATGGGAACGCGTCCGCTTCTTCGATATGGAGAGCGAACAGGCGATCAACGTCGACTAAGCCTGCCGGTCGCTTCAGACCGCAGACTCAAGCTTCTTCAGGCCGCCCCATCGGGGCGGCCGTTTTTTTGCTCGTTTCAGGCGGCCGGGCCGATGTCGACGGTTCACTGAGCGCCCGACGCACCGTATACTCGAGGTATGCCCCACGATCGTACGACAAACCGATGCCGCTACGCTGGCAGTTGGTACGATTCTGACCCGATCAGCCTCCGGCGGTTGCTGCAGAACTCGCTCGCCGCGGCCGCTCGCGGTCACGGCACCCGATTCGCGGTGGACCGCGCAGTCAGGCTCGCGGTGGTCCCGCACGCCGGACTCGCGTATTCGGCCGCGGGGATGGCGGCCGCGTTCGCGACGGTCGATGCTCAATCGATCGACCGGGTCGTGATCCTTGCGCCAAGCCACGCTGCCAGACTGACTCCCGACCGACTGCATGGAGAACGCTTCGGCGAGCACCAGACCCCCCTTGGTCCGATCGCCGGCGCGCCCGAATTCTGGACCGACGACGCGGCGGTGGTCGACTTTGCCGACGACGCGATCGAGCGCGAGCACGCGGTCGAACTGCTGTTACCCTACGTGCGATACCTGTTCGGGGATGCGGTTCGGCTCGCCGTCGTGCTGGTCCCCGAACTCACAAGCCGCCGGAGCGTCGGGGAGCGCGCCGGCGAGCTCCACTCCGCGATCGAGCGCGCCGGCGGACCCGAGCGGACACTCGTACTGGTATCGAGCGACTTCACTCACTACGGATCGCGCTTTGCCTACGCTCCGTACGGAACCACGGCCGGACCCGAACTCGAACAGCGGGTAGCAGCCGATGACCTTGCTCTGGCCGACGCGATCGCGTCGGCCGACGCCGAAGCGGTCTGGCGCATCGTTGGCAAGCGGCAGACAACGGTCTGCGGCAGGTACCCGATCGCCGTCGCGACCGACCTTGCCTCCCGTTGGGGATACGCCGGCGATCGGGCGCTCTACTACAACTCGAACAGCGCCGACAACCCGAGCGCGGAGTTTGTCTGCTACGCGACAATCGTCTCTGGTCCCGAGGGCCTCAAACAGTGACCGCGCGTGACGCGTCGGATGCGTCGATGCTACCGAGCCTCGACCGCCGGGAACGCGATTCGCTCCTTGATTACGGCGAGGAGGTCCTTCGTGCCGCCGTAACCGATGAACCGCTCCCCAAACCCACGACGACGCGTCTGGCGCCGGTAGCTCACGTCCTTGACGCCCGCTACGGTGCGTTTGCGACGCTGTACAACGCCGCGGACCTACGCGGCTGCATCGGTACGTTCGCCGGGTCACGGACGCTTCGCGAAATCCTTCCGGAGGTCATCCGCGACGCGGCGCTCGCCGACTATCGCTTCGGCCCCGTCACCGGTGCGGAACTGCCAGGAATATCGCTATCGTTGTCGATCCTCGCGCGCGCGCGCGAATCGAGCATCGACCGGATAGTGCTCGGGACGCACGGGATCATCATAGAGGTCGGCCCAAAGCGCGCGGTCTTCCTGCCACAGGTCGCGATCGAACAGCGGTGGGACGTCGAGACGACGTTGCGGATGCTTGAGCGAAAAGCAGACCTACCCGTCGGGAGCGCGCGTCGGCCCGACGCCAGAATCCTGGTGTTCGAGTCTCTCAAGGTGGAACGCACCGATGCGATGTGATTTCTGCGAGCATCGGTGCAACCTGTCGCCGGGGCAAACGGGCCGCTGCGGCGTCAGGAGACGCGACGCCTCAGCGGGCATGCCGGATGCGCCCGCGGCGACCGACGGCATCCGAACGGTCAACTACGGTGACGTGGTATCGCTCGCTATCGATCCGATCGAAAAGAAGCCGCTCTACCACGTGTTCCCCGGAGCATCGGCGTTGTCGGTCGCGCTGTTCGGCTGCAACTTCCGGTGCGATTTCTGCCAGAACTGGAGCATATCACAGCCCGAGTACCGGGACCGCCACGCGTACCGGACCGCCGGCCCCGATGACATCGTGGCCCGGATGGCCGATGCGTTCGACCCCGATGCGACACGAGTGGTCGCGTTCACCTACAGCGAACCGACGGTCTGGCAGGATTACATGATCGACTGCTCTACCGCAGTGCACGACGCGGGCGGGCTCACCGCGATGGTCACGAACGGATTCTTCACCGAGGAGGCGCTTTCGCGGATCCTCCCGGTCATCGATGCGTTCAACATCGACTGCAAGGGTGGAGACGAGTTCTACCGGCGCCTATGCGGAGGACGGCTCGAGCCGGTCCTGCGCAACATCCGCTCGATCGCGGCGGCGGAGTCAGCGATCCTTGAGGTCACGACGATGCTGCTCGAAGGCGTCCACTCGGTAGATGAGATCGTCGGGCTTGGGCACGAGCTCGCGGACGCCGGTGTCGCCGTGTGGCACCTGAGCCGGTTTCATCCGGCGCACGGGATGCAGGACCACCGCCCTACGCGCAGCGGCTTCCTCGACGACGTGTGCAGACGAATCGACGCGGAGATCTCTATCCCGCACGTGTACGCGTTCGGCGGGTCGGAGGACCGACGCGAAAAGACGTGGTGCCCGTCGTGCGGCGCGCTCTGCGTCGACCGGGACCGGTTCGCTGCGACGCGGAATCTGATGGATCACGGCCGCTGCCCGTCGTGCGCCGGGCCTGTCTACGGGTTGTTCAGCCGATAGGCGAGCCGCTCTGCATCGGGGTGCCGCACCAGCGGCGAGCGCAGCGCGAGAGACGCCGAGTACGCGATGTTGAGCGCGCTCAGCGCCGGCGCCTGCCGGGCGTAGTCGTCGCGGTACGACGGCGGAACGCGCAGACTCCAGTTCTGCGACCCGACTGTTCCCGGACGGTTGTAGGTCTCACGGCTGCCGATCAGGTCGGCAAAGAACACCACGGCGTTTTCGGCATTGCTGACAAGCACGTCGGCGAAGAGCGCGTGGACCATCTGCCTGGCATCGTCGCGCAGCGTGCGCTCGAACGACTCGACCCGATCGGCGGACACCAGCCTGCGCGCAAGGTACGCGGCCGGATCGGCGGTACGATCCTCAGCGTGCCAGCGATCGACGACATTCCAGATCGACGGCGTATCGTGGTTTCCCATCATGATCCAGTCCGACCGGGAGGCGCGGTCGCTTCGGTAGGGATCGTCGGGCACATCGACCTTCATCTTCTGCGTGATCCGGAAACGACCGAGTCCGAAGCGCTCCATGACGCGCTTCAACGGATAGGGCTGCGTACTCAGTGTTTCGCACGCGACATCGCGCGCGTCACGTCCGAACCGTCGCGCGGACTCGACGACGACCGCGAGCAACGTGCCGTACCGCTCGACCTGATCGTCGTCGAGGCTGGTGACCCACCCGTCGGCGTGACGGGTGTGGGCGCCGCGCGCGAGCTGATCGGGTCGTGCAATCGCGTACGCCCGCAGGCCGGGATGATCGGCAAGATCGGGCGACGAAAAGAGTCTGGCACCGTGCTGCACCGCGTGAAACTGATCGGGGTCGTCGTCCCGGTAGACCCACGGACAGACAAGGCCCTGCGGGTGGTCGATGCGCACGCCGTCGAACTCCGCCATCAGCTTGTCCGACCGCGCGCGCAGATAGTCGACAACGCTGCCGACCGCCGTCGGTTCGGTATACCACGCCGGATCGAGCACACGGTACCCCCACGGCTGACCTTCGCTGTTGGTCCGGCTCGGCGGCGCGCCGAGCCGGTACCCGGGCATGAACAGCGGCTGCAACCGCCAGATATCGCGCGATGAGAGTCCGACCTGCAGATCGGCGAGCAGCGCAACGCCGATCCGGTGCGCGGCCTGCTGGAACTGCGCGTGCTGCTCGTGCACCAGAAACTGCGCAAGCTCGTACCGCTCGATCTGCACCGCGTACTGACGGCGGATCTCTGCGACGCGACGCTCGGCTGGTGTACGGCTACGCCCATCGGCGCAGAAGAGCGTCCGGTCTCCGCGGCTGTCGGCCCACGTCGTCCAGTCGAGCGAGTCGTGATCGCCGGTCAGCGCCTGGTAGACCGCGTCGGGCTCAAGCCACTGCCGGTTTGCCGCCCGGAACGCATCGAACGCGTCGGTTGGCCGATCAGCGTGCGCCTCATGCGCGAGCGTCAGCAGGCGCGCAGTGGTGTCGTACGCCTGCTCGTGGTCGGATCGGTCGGCGGCCGCCAGCGTCGTCGACTTCACGGCCTGTTCGAGCGCCGAGCGATCGACCAAAGCCTGCCACCCGTCGGGCAGATTCCAGAACGCAAGCGACAGCGGGTTGCGCGAAAACGCGGTGCTGTCGTACGGTGACGCGTTGCCTCTGGTGGTCCGCCCCTGCGGGCCGCACTGGATACCGTTGAAACCGAGCGAGCGGATGAACGCCAGGAAGTCGTACCCGCCGAGCGCATACGGCGATCCGCGACCGATCTCCTCTTCAGGACGGCTGGGAAAACTCGAATCGTGGATCGACAGAAGGAGCCGGCGCGTACCAAGGATCTTGAGCGCTGCGTCGATCGGTGTCTCTGGCATACGCAAGCATACCATCGTAGCGCGGCTGTCGGAAAGGCGGGTCGGTGGGCCGGCTGCGCGACCGATTCCGCCCAAAGTGTTTGCCCATCGCCGCTTTCGCGGGTATCATGTCGTGGGAGCGGTGATGGCCAAGGCGACGGGCAGGGCGAAAAGGAAAGGACCACGGATCCTTGTGGTCACCCCCGAGATCGCATCGGTTCCTCCGGGCATGAGTCACAACGGCGGCCGAGTCGTCGCAAAGGCCGGCGGGATGGCAGACGTCACGCAGGGCATCGTCGCCGCGCTCTACGAGATGGGCGCCGACGTCCACGTCGCGCTCCCGAACTACCGCCGGATGTTCCACGGCGACATCAGCACGCTCGTGGCTAAACACGTGCGCGATTACAAGCGGAAGGTGCCCGAACGGCGGCTCCACTTCGCCGAGGACAGCTTCTTCCACCGGCGGATCGGCGTCTACAGCGGCGACGAGCTCGAATCATCGCTGCGGTTCCAGCGGGAAGTAATCAACCACATCCTTACCGAGGTGAGTCCCGACCTGGTGCACTGCAACGACTGGATGACCGGGCTGGTGGTCGGCGCGGCGCGACGGCTCGATATCCCGTGTCTGATGACGATCCACAATATCCACACGCAGTACGCTGATATAGATACGATCGAGCGCAGCGGCATTCCAGTCGGCGACTTCTGGCGGCAGCTCTACTTCTCCCGATTCCCCGCGGAGCTCGAATCGATCGGACGCGACAATCCGGTCGATCTGCTCGCAAGCGGCATCTTCTCATCGCACTTCGTGAACACGGTGAGCCCGACGTTCCTGGAAGAGGTGGTCCGCGGCGATCACCACTTTGTGCCGAACAGCGTCCGGCAGGAAGTGATCGAAAAACACCGATCCGGATGCGCGGCTGGGATACTCAACGCCCCTCCCGACAGGTACCGGCCAGATACCGATCGGAGCCTTGTGACGAACTACACCGCCGACGATCACCAGAGCGGCAAGCGAGCGAACAAGACCGCGTTCCAGGCAGAGGTCGGTCTTCCGGAGGATCCGGACGCGCCGCTGTTCTTCTGGCCGTCGCGACTCGATCCGTCGCAGAAGGGATGCGAGTTACTCGACGAGCTGCTTCCGGAGCTGGTCCGCGAGCACACGCTCGTCGGGATGCAGATTGCGTTCATCGCCGACGGCCCGTACCAGCAGAGGATCCGCGACACGGTTAAGCGCTCGCGCATCGGTCGTCGAGTCGCCGTGTGCGACTTCGACGAACGGCTGTCGTGCCTGGGATTCGCCGCGTCGGACTTCGTGCTGATGCCGTCGCGCTTTGAGCCGTGCGGGCTCCCGCAGATGATCGGCGCGATCTACGGGTCGCTGCCGGTCGTCCACGACACGGGAGGCCTGCACGACACGGTGTCACACCTCGATCCGTCGACCGGCAGCGGCAACGGATTCGTGTTCCGCGACTACGACACAAATGGGCTGCGATGGGCGATGTCGGAGGCGGTGAGGTTCTTCCAATGCGATGCCGAGCTTCGATCCGCGAACGTCGCGCGGGTCATGCGCGACTCGAGCGAACGGTTCAGCCACGCGGCGACCGCACGCGCCTACTTTGACCTCTACGAGCAGATGCTCGATCGCCCGCTCATCGTGTAGCGCGTTCCCGATCCTCGGGCCGGCTACCGATCCTCGGGCCGGCTACCGATCCGCGACCCGGCGACCATAGCGACGGCGAGCACCGTCAGCAGCGCCGGGATAACCAGAAGGCTCGCGCGCAGACCGGCCCGCTCCGCGATCAGACCCATAGCCCACGATGTGAGGCCGAAGCCCGGGATCCCCGCGCACGACAGCAGTACGAACAGCGTGGTCGAGTCGTGCGGCACGCGAGTCGCCGCGTGCGACTGGATGCTCGGCCAGAAGCACGCGATCGATACGCCCGCTGCAAACAGCACCGCGTAGAGCGCACCCATCCCGTCGACGCGGTACGCGATGATGCTCAGCACGACGCCGGCGAGCGCCGACGCGATGATCAGCGTCTGGAGTCCACCCTGGCGAACCATACGGCCGAACCCGATGCGACCGACGACCATACCCGCCGCAAACGCCGCGGTACCGATCGCGCCCGCGCGCGCAACGGCGTCGAAGTGGATCTGGATGTAGCTCGCGCTCCAGAACGTGAACGCGCCTTCGGCACCGCCGCCGCAGAACATCGCGACCGAATAGATCCAGAACAGCGGTTCGCGCACGATCCGCGCGGCCGAACCAAGAAACCCGGCGCCGGGCTTTTCCGCGGCCGCGGCCGGCCGGTTCGGCCGGTCGCGGCGGCTCGCGAGTCCGAACAGCGCCGCGGTACCGACGGCCAGTACGCCGACTCCCGCGACAAGCACCCGCCACGACACGCCGCGCGTCAGTAGGTCGCCTACGACCACCACCGAGACCAGCACGCCGACGCTGAAGAACGCGTTGACGACGTTCAGGTAGCGCCCTGAGTCGTGGGGGTGTGCGTCCTGGATCAGCGGGTTTATGAGCGCCTCAAGGATCCCGCCGCCGAGCCCGACCAGAACCACCGCGGCAAGCACGATCGCGTAGCTCGGGGCGGCGGCGTACGCGAACAGGCCGACCGCAAGTACGAGCCCTCCGACGGCGAGCGTCGGAATCTTGCCCCAACGCGCGGCGGCCGCACCGCTCGCGATCAGGATCGCAAGCAGGAAGAAGGCGCGGACCGCCTCGATCCCGCCGCCTTCGGCCAGACCGAACGCAAGGTCTTCGCCGAGTCGTAGCAGCACGATCGGCGTGACGACCACGCTCGACGCGTAGACAAAGAAGCCGAGCGCTCCCGCGTAGTCGGCGCCGGCGAATTTCAGTCGGGACACGGTTCCTCCACGGTCTCAGGACGCGCGCGAGGCGACCACCACCCGGACCCACGAGTCCGGCCGAGGTTGCCCCGCGTCGAACCCACCGTATACCAGAACCGAAGCGAACCCGCAAGCGCAGAGCATCCGCTCGATTCGATCGGCCGACAGCAGCAGGAGGCGCTGCGACAGATCGGCCGTCCGGGGAGCGCCCGAAGCCGGGCGATCCGGCCCCGTCGGTTCCACGATCAACCGCGCGTCAAACCGGATCGCGTCGGTACCGACGCGCCGGTAGGTCCGCTCGAACTCCACGCCGGGACCCTGTAACGCGGGCAGGCGCTGTTCGCCGTCGACCGGCAGGTCCGACACGTCGACGAACTGCACGACCAGCGTGCCTGCGGCGCGTAGCGCATCGGCCGCGCTCGCGAAGAACCGCGAAACGTGGTCGTACGACGACAGGTGCGCGATCGAGTTCCCTATGCAGAAGACTAGATCGAAGGGCGCCGCGCGATGATCGCGGGCATCGAGCATGTCGGCGACTTCGCACCGGTCGGCGGCCAGTCCGCAGGAGCGCGCGCGTTCGATCATCGCGTCGGACAGATCGGTCCCGAACGCGTCGACTCCGCGGTCGACGAGCGCGCGCGTGTACGCGCCGCTTCCACACGCGGCGTCAAGGACGCGCGCGCCGCCGACGGCGCCGTGGTTGGTCAGGAACCGAAGGGCAGTCTCGTCAACGCGAAACAGCGCGTCGTAGTGCTCGGCGAGCGCGGCGTAAAACTCAGTCGACATCGGCCGGGGCCTCGTCGGTCAGGAATCGAGGGGCCACACCGCCGTGGCGCAGCGCGTACGCCTTGAGGATCGATCGGACCTCTGCGAAACGCTCGTCAAAGATCGGCCGGTCGTTGTGAACCTGCCTGAACACGTCGTGATCGAGTCGGGTTCCGGCGACAACTCCCCCGATCCGATCGAGCTGATCAAGCAGCGACTCATACGCGCGCGAGCTCACCCGGATCTGGCGGATAAGACCGAAGATCTCGCGTGCCGCGTGGGCCTGCTCGATCGGCCTGCCCGCAAGGCCGCGACGCCCCTCCTCCATCCACGCGTCGAACACGTCGCGCCGCGCGAGCAGCTGTCGGTAGTGCGCGATGAACCGCTCGCGCGCGATCGCGTACCGCTCGGCGTAGAGAGGGATCAGTCGTTCGGCGCGCCGCAGCAGCACCGCCCGCCTCTCGCGCCGCCATTCGTCGACGAACAGGGCGCGCCGCGCGCGGTCATACCGCCGGGTCCGCAGGATCGCCTCCTCCGGGTCGATTTCGACCGCCTCCCCGGGTGATGCGAACGCGATTCGACCGTCGGCGTCGGTCACCTCGACCATGCCTTCGTCGGCGACTACCAGGAGATCGCCTCCTTCGGCACCGACGATCGTGAAGGTCGTTCCGCGCACGCCGAACACCGCGGTCGGCGTTGTCACGCTGAACCGCGACGCACGGCCCAGGCTTCGGGCAACCACGGACACGGTTCCGCCGACGAGCTCCACCGTCGCGTCCTGCTCCGCACGAATCGCAGTTACATCAAGGTAGAGCCGCGTCGACGCAGCGATCGTGATCGTCGCGTCGATTCCGGTCGCCCGATCCAGAACGATCTCCACCGAGCTCCTCTCATCGGTGATGAACGCGTCGAAGTTCTCCACGCGCGTCCCGAAGTCGATCCCGGGCGCCAACCGCACGCCGTCGCGGATCAACAGCGGATCACCATCGAAGAAGCTCACACCACCGATCTGGTCGCGCGCGTGCGCCGGATGCGCGCCGACCATCAGCACCAGAAGAACCACGGCGTTCACGAACAGCCGCCTACGCGACCGACGATAGCTGAAGCAGGATGTCATGATTGCATTGTAGCCTGCACCGCCGCCTTCGTCACGATCGATCGGTTGGCCGCGATCGATCGGTTGACAGCGATCGATCGGCGACGATCGATCGGTTGACAGCGTGCTGAGCGCTCCGTACTATGCCCACGCGATGCACACACGCATGAATATCGCCGTTGTCGGCTGCGGTACGGTCGGCGGAGCGACGGCGCTTCATCTGATCGAGAACGCCGACGCTATCCGCACGCGCTACTCGATCGATATAAGGCTCTCAGCGGTCGTCGACAAGGACCTCAGCCGTGCACGGCGGATCGGGCTACCCGACGCGCTGCTGTCGCAAGACGTGGAACCGGTGCTCTCGTCGCCGGAGATTGACGTCGTGATCGAGCTTGTCGGGGGCACCGGCTTCGCGTTCACGCTGATCGAACGCGCGTTGTCGGCCGGGAAGCACGTCGTCACCGCTAACAAGGCGCTCCTCGCGCATCGCGGCCGTGAGCTCTTTGCGGCGGCGCACGCGGCCGGGGTGTCGCTCGCGTTCGAGGCGAGCTGCGGCGGCGGAGTCCCCATCGTTCGTGCGATCTACGACGGCCTCGCCGGCGCACGCTTCGACGCAATCTACGGGATTGTCAACGGGACGTGCAACTACATCCTCACGCAGATGATCCGCCGGTCGATCTCTTACGACGATGCGCTCGCCGAAGCGCAACGCGACGGGCTTGCGGAGGCCGACCCCGCGCTCGACGTCGGTGGGCACGACAGCGCGCACAAGATAGCGATCATGGCTGCGCTCGCGTTCGGGGTCCGCGTCGACTACGATTCGATCCGGGTCGGCGGCATCGATTCGCTCGACCTGATCGACGTTCAGATGGCCGGACGACTCGGCTACGTGCCCAAGCTCCTCGCGATCGCCGAACGAACCGCCTCCGGTCTGTCGCTACGCGTGGGTCCGGCGCTCGTGCCGCAGGCGCACCCGCTGGCGTGGGTCTCCGGGCCGTTCAACGCGGTGAGCGTCTACTCGTACCCTACCGGACACACGATGTACTACGGTCGCGGAGCAGGCGGGTCGGCAACCGCCGGAGCGATCGTCGCCGACGTTGTGTCGATCGCGGTCGGCGGGTACCCGGCGGTCTTCGCGGCGCCGGGGATCTGGCCCGACCAGACGCCGGCCGCCCAGATTGCCGACGCAACGCAGACCGCGCGTCGGTTCTACGTTCGCGCGCTCGTCGATGACCGGCCGGGCGTGCTGTCCGAGCTCGCCGATCACTTCGGCACGCACGGGATCAGCATCGCCGGAATGCACCAGGACGAGATGGCAGACAACGGCGACGCGCTCGCCCCAGTCGTGCTGATAACGCACCGCGTCGTCGAAGCGAACCTCGCGGATGCGGTTCGCGAGATCGCGGCGCTCCCGGAGGTCGCGGGCCGGTGTACGGTGCTCGCGATCGTTGACGAACCGCGCGAGGCACTCATAGATCACGCGTAGAGCGCTTGAACGGCGGTCGCGGTTCAGCGACTATATACTCAACGAATCGGGCTTCTGCCGAGGGGGGTCTCTTGAAGGTAACGACGTTTTCGGTTGAGCCGAATATCCCACAGCCGCTTCAGCCGCTGAAGGAGCTCGCGAACAACCTGTGGCTGAGCTGGAACTACGACGCGGTGATGCTGTTCATGCGGCTCGACTACGACCTGTGGATGGAGTCGCATCAGAATCCTGCGCAACTGCTCGGCATGGTCAGTCAGGAGCGATACGAGGAACTGTCGGGCGACGACTCGTTCCTGGCCGCGCTGAACCGGGTGTACGAAAGGTTCCAGGCGTACCTGGCCGGGGATACGTGGTACACCGATGGCGCCGAAGACGTGGTCGCCTACTTTTCGATGGAGTACGGGCTGGACGTGAGCCTGCCGATCTACTCCGGAGGCCTGGGGGTTCTGTCGGGCGATCACATGAAGACGAGCTCCGACCTGGGTCTTCCGCTGATCGGCGTCGGGCTGCTCTACCGGCAAGGCTACTTCCAGCAGTACCTGAACGCCGACGGATACCAGCAGGAGTCGTACCCGGAAAACGACTGGTACAACATGCCGGTGTCGGTCTGTCGCACCGACGACGACTCGCCGGTGAAGGTGACGGTTCAGATCGGCGAATCGGTCGTTGTCGCGCAGGTCTGGCAGGTGAGGATCGGCCGCGCGTCGCTCTACCTCCTGGACACGAATATTCCCGACAACAGCGAGCATCTGCGCCAGATCACCGCGTCGCTCTACGGCGGGACGAAGGAGACGCGCATCCAGCAGGAGATCCTCCTGGGGATCGGCGGTATCCGCGCGCTGCGCGCGCTCGGGATCAACGCGACGGTCGCGCACATGAATGAGGGGCACTCGGCCTTCCTGGCGATAGAGCGGATCCGCGAACTGATCGTCAATGAGAAACTCACCTTTGACCAGGCGGTAGAGGCGATCCGACCGACGAGCATCTTCACGACGCACACGCCGGTACCGGCCGGAAACGAGCGGTTCGCGCCGGAGCTGATGCACAAGTACTTCCACAGCATCGTCGACGGTATCCCGATCAGCTACCACGACTTCATGGCGCTCGGCCGGGAGAACCCGCACGACGAGCTCGAACACTTCTGCATGACTATCCTGGCGGTGAGGCTGTCGGCGTACAACAACGCGGTGAGCGAGCTCCACGGTGCGGTCAGCCGCGACATGTGGAAGCAGATCTGGCCGGGTCTTCCCGTGCACGAGGTTCCGATCAAGAGCATCACAAACGGGGTTCACCCGCGAACCTGGCTCAACCATGACCTCCAGGACGTACTCGACCGCTACTTCGGTCCACGCTTCTACGACGATCCGACCTACCTTGAGATCTGGAACCGGATGGACCGGGTCAGCGACGAAGAGCTGTGGCGGACGCACGAACGGCGCAAGGAGCGGCTGGTGACCTTCGTTCGCGAACGGCTGCGATCGCAGCTCAAGCGTCGCGGTCTGTCGGGCACCCAGCTGGGCACCGCGAACCAGGTGCTCTCGCCCTACTCGTTCACGATCAGCTTCGCGCGGCGGTTCGCAACGTACAAGCGCGCGACGCTGCTGTTCCGCGACCGGGATCGGCTCTACAAGCTTCTGACCAATACCGAACGCCCGGTTCAGGTCATCTTCAGCGGCAAGGCGCATCCGCACGACGTTCCCGGGAAGAACCTGATCAAGGACATCGTCCACTTTGCGCAGCAGCCCGAGCTTCGTAGCCGTATCGTCTTTGTCGAGAACTACGACATGGGAATCGCGAAGTACCTGGTCAGCGGAGCCGACCTGTGGATGAACACCCCGCGGCGACCGATGGAGGCGAGCGGCACGAGCGGCATGAAGGCCGCGATCAACGGCGTGCTCAACTGCTCGATCCTGGACGGCTGGTGGGCGGAGGGCTATACGCCCGACGTCGGGTGGGCGATCGGCAGCGGAGAGTACTACGAAGATGAGGAGGAGCAGGATGAGGTCGAGAGCAAGCTGCTCTACGATCTGCTGGAGCGCGAAATCCTGCCGCTCTACTTCGACCGTGGCCGCGACGGGCTACCGCACGAATGGATCAGAATGATGAAGGCATCGATGGCCGAGCTTGCACCGCGCTTCTCGAGTCACCGGATGCTGATGGAGTACGCCGATCACTTCTACCGACCGGCGCTCGCGAACGCTGCACGGGTTCGCGCCGGGGCATACAAGGCGGCGAAGTCGCTCGCCGAGCATATGGCACGGCTGCGCAAGGCGTGGCCGTCGATCCAGGTCGTCACCGAACCCGCGCTGCCCGACCGCCGGCTGAACGTCGGCGACGACGTCGAGCTCCAGACGCGGATCCACCTGGGAGATCTCAAACCCGACGACGTGACGGTCGAGCTCTATCACGGCCCGATGAGCACTCTTGATGAGATCGCCGCCCCGACGCGCACGCCGATGACCGCAAAGGGCGCGGGCGACAACGGTACGTACGCGTTTACCGCGGTGATCCGCTGCACGACCGCGGGCCGTCAGGGCCTGAGCGTGCGCGTTCTGCCACGGCATCCGCAACTGGTAGACGAGTTCGTCCCGGGCTTCGTCGTCGCCGGTTGATCCCGGCGGCCGGGGCCGAATCAGCGGCTACAGCCGGATCACCGGGTCGATCAGAACGAAGAGGATGACCCAGAGGATCGCGGGGATGTAGTCGGCGGTCTTGATTCGCTTGAGGTCGAGCAGGTTGATGCCAATCATCAGGATCAGCGCGCCGCCGACCGCGGTGATCTCCGACAGGAGCAGCGGCATCACCAGCGGACTCAAGTACACCGCAAGCAGCGTCAGCCCGCCCTGGTAGACGAGGATCGCGATCGCGCTCGCCGCAACGCCGACGCCGAGCGACGCGGCGAGCAGGATCGCCATGAAGCCGTCCATAACCGACTTGGTCAGCAGCAGCTCATAGTTGCCGTCGACCCCGGCCTGGAAGCTGCCGATGATCGTCATCGCACCGACGCAGAAGAGCACCGATGCGCTGAGAAAGCCGTACGCAAACTCTCCGCCTGAGTCCTGCTGGCCGAACCGCCGCTTGAGCCACTCTCCAAGCTTCAGGATCGCGTCCTCGACCCCGATCCAGGTCCCGGTTATTCCCCCGAGCACGATCGCGAGCGCAAGGTAGAGAATCCGTTGGAACGACAGCGCCATCGACATACCGATCACGAGCGTGATCACCCCAATCCCGGAGAAGAGCACTACCCGAATCCGTTCGCCGATCCGCCGCTTGAGGAGCAGACCGACCACCGAACCGACGATCACCGCGGCGGCGTTGATGATGGTTGCGATCATGACGGCGAGTGTAGTCGGCCGATCGGTTGGTGTCAAACCGAAGTTACGAATGCATAAGGAGATACGTCACATTTCCTAAACTCCGAACTCGATATGATCGATGATGAAAGGGACGATGGGAGAGGAGGCAGTTGTGAGTCGGACCGCACAAGTCGACCGGTTGACGGAAACGAAGGGCAAGATCTACTGCGCCAACTGCCGAAACTGCAAGTTGGTGCCTAGTTCGGTCGAAGACGGGTCGCGGTACGTGCTGCGGGTCCGATGCGCCGCAGGGAAGTGGCGAAAGCGTCTTGGCGACGAGAAGTTCTACAAGTATTTCACGGTTATCCGGCGAAGCATGGACGAGTGCGACCGGTACGAACCGATGGGCGACGAGGAGGAGTTCCTCCAGGACCTCAAACGAAGTCTCCCTATCAACGACGAGGTCTACGACCAGTAGGCCAGGCAAGACCGGGGCCTTTGCACCCGTGGTCGACTAGGTGTACATTAACTCTCGATGAACGCTCGACTCCCGCTTATGCTTCTTCTTGCAGTGGTGATACTTGCCGCGTGCCGGACGGTACCAACCGACATACCGGAAGAACTCACGCTTGGTGAGCTGATTCAGCTCGCGCAGGAGTCGGTGGACGCCGAAAACCCGAACGCTGCGCTTGCGTACTACCAGGCGATCCTTGACCGGTTCCCCGACGATCGGGCCGCGGTCGCGACCGCTCGCTACGAGATAGGATTTATCCACTTCAGGCGTAACGACTTCGAGCAGGCGCGGATCGAGTTCGGCACGCTCCTTGCGATGTACGATACCGAGGCCGGGAGCATCCCCGAGTGGCCGCGGGTCCTCGCGAACACGCTACTGGCCGAGATCAGCGACTCGGGTCGTTGAGGACCGCCGGGAACGGCGGCACCGCGCCAAGCCTTCCGTCCACCCCCATGAAGAACTCGTAGCGGGTAACAAACCGGTCGACGAACCGGCACAAAAGCGCGTCGTCGGCTGCCGACACGATCATCGACCATCCGCGTCGACTCGCGTAGTACCATAGTCCGTCGCGCCCGCGCAGCGATCGCTCCGCGCACAAGCCCGACACCGGCCACGTCTGCGCACGGTCGAACGGCGCGTCGAACATGAACACTTCCACCTCACGACCGGCCACCGAATACTGCGCGTACCAGTGCGGCGTCAGATCGGGCGCGAGCGCGTCGACTCCGCGGCGACGAACCGGGCCGATCCGCAACGTCGCTATCTCACCGTCGGGTTGTGTCGAGACCGGCTGCGCGGCCGCGCCCGGTGCGCCAGCGCTCCACGCGACGGCCGCGATCAGCACGGCCGCCACGACGGCGAGCAGCCGACCCCGCCGCGTCACTCGACGGTCACGCTCTTGGCCAGATTGCGGGGTTGGTCGACGTTCCGGCCGAGCTCGAGCGCGACGTAGTACGCGAACAGCTGCAGCGGGATAACCATCAGGTAGGGGTAGAGAAGCTCGCTCGCCTTCGGAACCCAGAACACATCGTCGGCTATGCGACCGACCTCGTCATCGCCGTCGACCGCAAGCGCGATCACCCGACCCTTGCGCGCCTTCACTTCCTTCAGGTTCGACAACACCTTGTCGCGCAGCCCGTCGTCGGGAATCAGGAAGACGCTCGGCGTCACTTCGTTGATCAACGCGATCGGACCGTGCTTGATCTCGGCCGCGGAGTACCCCTCCGCATGGATGTAGGAGATCTCCTTAAGCTTGAGCGCGCCTTCAAGCGCGACCGGATAGTTGATCCCTCGCCCCAGGAAGAGCACATCGTCGGCGTGCGCGTACTTTCGCGCGATCGGTATCAGCGTCTCCTTGCGACGCAGCACCTCTTCGACCAGCCGCGGGAGCGACTCGATCTGTTCGATCATCCGTGCGCCGGCTTCGATCCCCAGGTGGCGCATCCGCGCCATCATCAGCGCGAAGAGGTAGAACGCGGTGATCTGGCTGGTAAACGCCTTCGTGCTCGCGACCGCAATTTCGGGACCCGAATGGATGTAGACGCCCCCGTCGGATTCGCGCGGGATCGTGCTTCCGACAACGTTACAGATGCCGAGCACGCGAGCGCCCTTGCGCTGCAGCTCGCGCATCGCGTAGAGCGTGTCGGCGGTCTCTCCGCTTTGCGAAACCGCGAAGTAGACCGTGTTGGGCTCCACAATCGGGTTGCGGTAGCGCAGCTCGCTCGCAAGCTCGGCGGTCGCCGGGATCCGCGCGACGCTCTCCAGCACGTAGGCGCCGACCATGCCGGCGTAGTAGCTGGTACCCGCCGCGATGATCTTCACGCGCTCCACCGACAGGAGCTCCTGCCGGCTCATGTTGAGCCCGCCCAGGTGACCGGTCGCGTACTCGTGATCCAGACGGCCCTGCATCGCGCGGAGGATCGAGTCGGGCTGCTCGATGATCTCCTTCTCCATGTAGTGCGCGTAGCCCTCTTTTTCGATCTCCTCGAGCTCCCAGCTGATGAACTCGACCTTCTTGTCGACCGCGCGATTCTTCAGATCGGAGGTCTGGTAGTTGTCGGCCGTGACCGAGACCACCTCTCCGTCTTCGATGTAGATGACCTGCTTCGTGTGCGCGATGATCGCGGTCACATCGGAGGCCAGGAACATCTCGTGATCGCCGATACCGAGTACCAGAGGCGATCCGTTACGCGCGCCTACGAGTTTGCCCGGTTCGTCCTGGTGCATCGCGACGATCCCGTACGTGCCCTTGAGCAGCATCACGGCCTGCTTGACCGCGCGCTCAAGGTCGCCGTCGTAGAGGCTCGCGATCAGGTGCACGATGACTTCGCTGTCGGTCTCGCTGACAAAGACGTAGCCGTCATCTTCGAGCTTCTCGCGCAGCGCGTCGAAGTTTTCGATGATCCCGTTGTGCACGATCGCGACGCGACCGGTGACGTCGAGGTGCGGGTGCGCGTTGGTGTCGTTCACCTCGCCGTGCGTGGCCCACCGGGTGTGACCGATTCCGGTCTCTCCGTCGAGTCCTTCGGGCACGTGATCGCGCAAATCCTTGATCTTGCCCTTCTTCTTGTGCACTACGAGCTTACCGCCGGTCCGCACACAGATCCCGGCCGAGTCGTACCCACGGTACTCAAGGCGTCGAAGACCTTCGACCAGCAGCTCAGCGGCGGGCTTCGGCCCGCAGTATCCGATGATTCCACACATGGTCAGCCTCCAAGCTCCGCAATCTGACTGAGCCGCGTCCTGTCCATCAACCAGATCGCGTTGCCCTTCACCGACACGACGCCGGAGTCGGCGAGCGCGCTGACGCACTCCTGAACGACCTTCGGCGGCGTCTCCAGGTTCATCGAGATCTGTTCAAGCGTCTTGTCGAGCGCCAGGTACTGCTCGTCGGGCTTGCGCTCGGCGAATCGGGAGTGCAGATTGAGCGCGATGAGGCTGCGCTGGTTGCGCTGGAACATCATCTGGATCTGGCTGTTCGCGTTCTGCAGCCTGCGGCACAGCTTGTCGATGATGTTGAGCGCGATCTTCGCGTTCTTTTCGATCATCCCGACGAATCCGTGCCGGTCAAACGCCAACAGCTGAACGGTTCCGACCGCGGTCGCGGTGGCGGTGCGCGCTACCAGCGAAACGATCGCCATCTCTCCGAAGAAGTCGCCCTTCTCCAGGATCGCGAGCTCGTGGTCACGGCCGCTGATATTCTTCGATATCCGGACCTGACCGGCCTGGATGATGTACATCCGGTCACCCTGCTCGCCTTCGGTGAAGATCGTCCGGCCCGGCTCGAACGTCTGTCCGTACTTCTCAAAGAGCGGATTCTCAGCCATGAACACTCCCGTTTTTGATCTGAGTATATCTCGCCGACCGGTTCGCGTCAAAAAAGTACCGTCCGGCGCGCAATCCTTGAAGCAGCACGCGTGCGAGCGCGGTTAATGGAGCGGAGGCACCGATGCAACATCTACCGTTTCACGCGCCGGCCCGCCGTCGACAGACGGCGCTGGCCTTGCTCTGGGTAACGACCGCGCTCGCAACCGCCGGGTGCGGGCAGTTACCGCCGCTACCGGTCGTCGCCGACGTCGACCTCACGCCCCCGTCGATCGTGCGGATCGAGCTACGCAACCCGGTGGAGCTGGTAGTCCGGTTCGACGAACCGATCGCACGCGTGTCCGACGGCGTCGGTGCGTCCGACGCGATCGACGGGGTGATCCTGGAGATCGAGGACGAGCGGGTCGGGGTGTTTCGCTTCGCGGCGGCCCCGGCGCCCGAGATCGAACACTGGGTGGAGGCGCAGGTCGCAGATCGCGCGGGCAACAACCTGCGCTTCCTGTTACGCTTCCACGGGCTGAACCGACTGCTCCCCGCGATGGTGATCAACGAGTTCACGACGAAGGGTTCGACGAACCGGCCCGACATGGTCGAGATCGCGGTGCTGACCGACGGGAACATCGCCGGCGCGACGCTCTTTGAAGGGATCCCCGGCGACTGGGAGCAGCGGTTCGTCTTCCCGTCGGTCGACGTGGAGGCGGGTGACTTCATCGTCGTGCACTTCAGGCCCGACGGCATCCCGGAAGAGATCAACGAAACGGTGTCGAAGACCCAGTCTGGCGGCAAGGACGCGACCGATACCGCGTGGGACTACTGGGTGCCCGGGGGAACCGGGCTTTCGAGCAATAACGGAGTCCTCACGCTGACGGAGAACCCGCTTGGCGGGTACATCGACGCGGTGATCTACACGAACCGCACGAGCGCGTCCGACGATCGCTACCGCGGATTCGGAAGCACGAAACTGATGAACCGGGTCGACGCGATCGCCGCCGCGGGCCACTGGGTCTACGCGGGCGCGATGATCGCGCCCGAAGACGCGGTGAACTCGGAGCGCAGTACCGCGACCCGATCGATGGCGCGGTCGTCGGACAGCCGCGACACGAACAGCAAGGACGACTGGCATATCACGCCCACGTCCGGCGTGAGCCCGGGCAGAGCGAACACCGACGAACGGTTCGAGTAGGGGCGGCCGCCGGCGGCGCCGCCGCGGGCACCCCACGGGTGCGGCACGCGGCGCGGCGATTGCCACGGAGGAACGGTGGCCGGCTACAGGTGCGGCTTGAAGAGCGCTTCGATCGTCGGTTTGGGGGCGGCGCCGACGTGCTGGCCGACGACTTCGCCGTTCTTGAACAGCAGGAGCGTCGGGATGCTCTGCACGGTGTACTTCATCGCGATCTCGCTCTCGGAGTCGACGTCGAGCTTGCCGATCTTGAGCTTCCCGTCGTACTCGTCGCTGAGCTGCGCGAGCACCGGCGCGATCATCTTGCACGGCATGCACCATTCGGCCCAGAAGTCGAGCAGTACCGGCACGTCGGAATTGGTTACCTCGGCGTCGAAATTGGCAGTCGTGATCGTTACTTCCTTTCCCATGTCGCCCCTCTTGCGCGAATATGCACGACCAGCCGCGATCG
This sequence comes from Spirochaetaceae bacterium, assembly GCA_007694025.1. GTDB lineage: Bacteria > Spirochaetota > Spirochaetia > DSM-27196 > SLST01 > SLST01. The sequence continues at coordinate 3,076 of RECL01000216.1, read as the reverse complement.
GTCAACCGGTGAGCTCTCGCAGGCGGCCGGCGACCGCGGCGCGGATCGCGTCGGGAGGCTCATCGGCGACCGCGGCAACGGCGCGCACGAGCGCCGATCCGACGACCACCGCGTGCACGTGGGGGTCGAGCGCGTCGACCTGCCCGCGGTCGCTCACGCCGAAGCCCGCCATCACCTTCGTGCCGGTAGACCTGATCCGGTCGAGCACGCCGAGCGTCGCGTCGTCGAGGTCGGTCCGGCTCCCGGTGATCCCGCGGCGAAGCGCGACGTAGACGTATTCGGGATCGGTCGCAAGGAGCGCGTCCAGGCGTGAAGCCGGCGCCGACGTCACGGTTACCGGCATCACGGCAGCACCGTGGCGTCGCGCGGCAGCCGCCGCGCCTTCGTCGTGATCGAACGGCAGATCGGGCAGGATGAAGCCGGTCGCGCCGGCTGCCACGCCGTCGGCGATGAACCGATCGACCCCGCGCGCGTAGACCAGGCTCGCGTACGTCATCAGGAAGATCGGCGGCGCCCCGTCGGGGCCCGAGCGGCTGCCGGCGAGCGCCGCGATCTCCCGCACCAGCTCGAACCCTTCGGCCACCGTGAACCCTGCGTCGAGCGCGCGCTGGCTCGCCTCCTGGATCGCGGGGCCGTCGGCGGTCGGGTCGGAGAACGGAAACTGGATCTCCAGGTAGGCCGCGCCGCCGTCGACAAGCCCTTTGGCGACCGCGAGCGATCGCTCGCGATCGGGGTAGAACGCGACCATATGCGCCATGATCCTGCTCATTCAGCACCTCCGATCGCGCCCGAGTCGGCGAAGCGGTCGACCTCGCTCTGCAGGAACGCCTTCCAGCGCGGCCCGCCGAGCTCGCGCGCGGTTATGAACAGGTCCTTGTCACCGCGCCCCGACATGTTGACGATCACCGCGCGGTCGCTCGGTAGTTCGCGCGCGAGCCTGATCGCCTCTGCCGCTCCGTGCGCCGACTCCAGCGCAAAGACGACCCCTTCGTTGCGCGCGAAGAAGCGCAGCGCTTCCAGAGCCTGTGCATCGGTCGCGCGCGCAAACTCCACCCGGCCCGACACGCCGAGTGCCGCAAGCTGCGGCCCGATCCCCGGGTAGTCGAGCCCGGCGCTCAGCGAATGCGTGTCCTGCACCTGCCCGTCTTCGTCGAGCAGGAAGAGGCTCTTGTACCCCTGCACGATCCCGGTGCGGCCGAGGCCCTTCATCCGCGCGGCGTGCTGCCCCGGTTCGGGCCCGCGACCGCCGGCTTCGACGCCGATCAGCCGGGGCTGTTCGCGGTTCAGAAACGGCGCAAAAAAGCCGATCGCGTTACTACCGCCGCCGACGCACGCGACGAGCGCCTCCACGGAGAGACCCTCGGCTTCGACGTACTGCTCGATCTGTTGCCCGGTCTCACGGCCAACCACCGACTGGAACTCGCGCACCATGTCGGGGTACGGGCTCGGCCCGAGCGCAGACCCGATCACGTAGTGCGTATCGGCGAACGACGCCGCCCAGTCGCGCAGCGCCTCGTTCACGGCGTCCTTGAGCGTGCGCTGGCCGCTCGACACGGGAGCGACGGTCGCGCCGAAGAGCTCCATGAAGAAGACGTTCGGCCGCTGCCGCGCGATATCGACCTCTCCCATGTAGACGACGCACTGGAGTCCGAGCTTCGCGCACACCGCCGCGGTCGCAACGCCGTGCTGCCCGGCGCCGGTCTCCGCGATGATGCGGGTCTTGCCCATCCGCCTGGCCAGGAGCGCCTGCCCGACCGCGTTGTTGATCTTGTGCGCGCCGGTGTTCGCAAGGCCTTCGAGCTTCACGAAGATCTGCGCCCCTCCGAGCTCCCGCGAGCTGTTGCGCGCGTAGAGCATCGGCGTGGGCCGCCCGACGAAGGTCGCCGCGATGTCGTCGATTTCGGCGTGGAAACCGGGATCGGCCATCGCCTCCTTGAACGCCGCTTCAAGCTCGTCGAGCGGCGTGCGAAGCACCTCCGCGACGTAGCGGCCGCCGAACTCGCCAAAGTAATCGTTGTAGATCGTAGTGCTCATGCCCTCTCCCCGCGATCGCGACCCGCTGCGCGCGCCGCGTCGATGAACCGACGGACCCGCGCGTGGTCCTTCCGCCCCGGTTCGCGTTCGAGTCCGCTCGAAGCGTCGACGAGCTCGGGCGCGAATGCGCGGACCACGTCGGCGACGTTCGCGTCGGTCAGGCCCCCGGCGATCCACAGCGGTCGCCCGCCGGCGTAGCCGGCTTCGCCTGCGACCGATGCGTCGAGCGCGGCGCGAAGCAGCTCTACCGGGACACGAACGCCCGACCCTCCGTACGCCCCGTCGGCGCGCGCGTCGATGAGTACACGCGGGCCGCGGTAGTCGCCGATGCGCTCGAGGTCGTCGGCGGTCGCGACGCGCACCGCCTTGTAGTACGGAAATCCCCAGCGCGCGCACTCGTCGGGCGCTTCATCGCCGTGAAACTGGATCGCGTCGATGAGCCCAGAGTCCAACAGATCCCGAACCCGCCGATCAAGCGGCCCGTGGGGCCCGCCTGCGACGACGACCGCTACCTTGAGCGCGTCCAGGCCCGCCACGTCGCTTAGGAGTTCCGGCGTGGCGCGCCGTGGAGAGTCCGCGAACACAAAGCCCAGGAGATCCGCCCCGGCGTCGACGGCCGCAACCGCGTCGTCACGGTTCGTGATCCCGCAGATCTTCACGATCGGCCGGCGCGCGCCACCGAGCTCGGCGATTCGCGTCCAGAACGCCGAAGCAGCGGCCGGGAAGGCCAACCCACGGCTGAGATCGGTGATCGCATCGGGGTTTCGAACCGCAGCCTCTCCGACCAGGAGGCCCTCAAACCCGCCGCTTCGCGCGAGCATCGCGTCCTCTTCGTTGAAGGCCCCCGACTCAAAGACCGCCCGGTGCGGCCAGTCGATCCGTGGCCGCAGGCGAAGCGGCGTCAGCAGGTCGACGCGGAAGGTCGACAGGTCGCGCGCGTTGATCCCGACCAGAGGCGGTGAAACTGTGCGCGCGCGCGCGAAGTCGTCGTCATCGTGGAGTTCCACGAGCGCGGCCATCCCAAGAGCGGTCGCGCGCGCGT
>RECL01000214.1 GCA_007694025.1 Spirochaetaceae bacterium | reverse complement strand
ATACTCGTTAGACGAGCACCAGTTCGCCGCGCCGTGGTACGCGTGCGACGCGATCATCACGATCGGCTTTTCGGTCGCGACCCGCGCGATGCTGACCGCGAGCGTTGTCGCGTCGGTACCGTTCTTCGCGAAGACCGCCCACTCCATCGTGTCGATCCGGTCGACGAGCATTTCGGCGAGCTCGACCATCACAGGCTGCGGCCCAGTCAGGAGGTCTCCGTCGCGTAGCCGTGCCTCTCCGGCGGCGACGACCGGCTCGTACCCATAGCCCAGGATCATCGACCCGTATCCACACAGGTAATCGATGAACTCGTTGCCGTCGACGTCGTAGAGCCGGCATCCGTCGCCCCGCTCGAAGTAGTACGGAAAGGAGCCCGGGATCACAAACCCGGGGCTCTTCGTGCCGTAGATGCCTCCAGGTATGACGCGTTCGGCGCGGCGAAAGAGCTCGAGCGACCGGGAGAATCGCGGATCGTAGTCCGACGGCGCCTTGCGTTTCACGACGCGCTCCTCAGGTAGACACCGACGCGGTCGATGATCGGGAACAGATTCTGGATCATCGGGATGCGCCCATGGAGGAGCACGCGTCGCTCCGCGAGTGCGATCGCCGCCGATATCTTGCCGGTCAGCAGCGCCAGCGCGGTATCAGCGTCGGCGAACTCGAGCTCAGCGTTCGCTGACGCGTCGACGTCGTCGGCTGTCGCCTGCTCTGCACGGACCGACAGACCGTTCGCATCACGGAGGATCATCGCGCGGGTACTCGCCATCGTCACCATTATCGTCCCGTGAGGTATCCGCGCGAGTCGCGCCGCGACGTACGGGTCGTGGCGTGCGACTTGCTCGACGGCAAAAAGCGTCGCAAGGAGCAGCATCCGGGGCCGAGTCTGGTCGTCGGCGAAGGCGGCTGCCAGAGCGCCTGTCAGCGCACGAAACGACGCGCCTGCGCGGACGAACCGGAATCCCGTCGGGATTGGTATGACTCGCCCTTTGGTTCCCGACAGCACCCGAACCAGATCGATCGGCCCCGGGAAGAACAGAATCAGCGATGGCCAGCCGCGTGCCCGATCGCTGGCGAAGGCGCCGTCGCGGCGTGCAGAAATGGAGCACACCGGTCCGCGCGGCACGCGCAGATGGATCGTAACCGAGCGAGCCGGGAGGGCTGCGAACGCTTCGAGTCGCAGGTGTTCGATGAGTCTGACGGTGACGCTTGCTCGGACGAACGCGGCGATCCGGTCGGTGGCGGGCGGCATGGCCTACAGTTTGTCGATCAGCATGCTGCACTTGCCCGAAGGGATCGGGAGAGTCTTCCGCTTCTTGCCGAGCACGTTGATCGTGAAGTAGTAGAGCTTTTCGCTCTCCAATCTGATCTCCCAGCCGCGACCGCTGCGGTTGCTGAGGATCGTGATGAGGTTCCGCTTGAGCGACAGGTGCTCGATGCCCATGATCTCGAGTGTCGGGACGATCCAGTCGACCGTCTTGCGCGGCAGGCTGACGTAGAGGCCGATGATATTCTCGATCATCAACGCAACGGTCGCAAGGCCGGCGTACGCAAGAAGATCGGCTCGTGGCCACTCCTTCTTGCCCTGCCACTGCGCCGGGCCGTCCCGATGCGGCAGGTACGCTTCCCAGAGGTTGCCCTTCTGCTTGCCCTCCGGGTGGAGCGTATCCAGGATGTAGTAGAGGTGGCGGATCGCGCATTCGCGCGCCAGCCCGTACTTGCCGTGCTTCTCCAGGCCCTTGATCACCATGAAGGTGAATGGCGACAGCACCGAACCTCGGTACCCGGTCCCGCGGTCCGAAAAGCCTTCGTCGTTTGCAGCCAGAGTGGGAAACGGGTTCTCCGTGCCGAACGTCTGTGGGTTCTTCAAGTGCCCGATCAGCTTTTCCGCGCGTTCCTCGTTCGGAAGCTCGGCCAGGAGCGTCCAGAACGCCGCGATCGTCTTTACCGGTATCTGCTGTTGATCCTTGTCCAGATCGTAGTAGATGCCGTCCTCATCGTTCCACATCATCGTGTTGATGCGGGTCTTCAGCGAGAAAAAGAGCCGGTTGTACCGGAACGCGATTTCCTTGTCGTTCAGGATATCGCCGAGCTGCGCCATATAGAGCGCGTTCATCGCCTGCTGCGCGTTGAAATCGACCGGATAGTGCATACCCCGGCGCGGGGAGTTTGTCATCGTCGTCGCGGCCAGCGGCACCGAATAGAGTCCGGACTCGTCCTTGAACGTGGTGTCGAGCCACTCCCAGTACTTCTCAAGGATCGGAATCACGTCCCGGATCCGCTTCTTGTTCCCGATCTTGTGGTAGATGTTGTACTCAGCCCACGAGAAGAGCGGTGGGAGGACGCCCTCCGGATTGTCCCGGTTGAGAACGGGCTTCCCGTCCTTTTCACTGTACTCGCCGCGGATCGCGCCGTTCGGTTCCTGCTGGTCGTAGAAGATGTCGAGCTGGTTCCCCGCCGGGAAGATACGGTTGCTGTAGACAAGCCAGAACGTCGACAGGATCGCCTCGAACTGGTTGATCGTCGTGCCGTCGCCGTGCGTGAAGTAGGTGTGCGCGATCCGACTTCGGCTTGACGGTTTCTTCCAGCAATCGGTCGCCCACAGCCACGTCTGATTATAGACGTCGACGAACCCCTGATCGTAGAAGTGTACGGTTGGAAAACGCTTGGCAGTCGCGCTCGTGGTGGTGGTGTCGTCCTTGTACGTATCCAAGCTCTGCTCTTCGCGGTCAGCCGCACCGATTGTCGGTTGAGGATACCCGGTGGTACTCCCGTTGTCAAATTCGCCTCTGACGCGACTTGACAGGTGCCGGGCTGCGTAGCATAGTCGTTTTGATGAAAACGGAGCTCGATATCACCGCCGACCTGGCCTTGCTGGAGCTTACCGGTGATGAGCGCGTGCGACTCGAAGCCGAGGTCTCGCGGCTGCTCGACTACTTCGCGACGATGGACTCGATCGACGTGACGGGTCTGGAGCCGACAACGCACGCGCTTCGCGAAGGCAACCGACTCCGACCCGACAAGCCGGCAGCCGAGCTCGCGTCAGCGGACGATGCACCGAGCGCCGAGTCGCTGGCCGACGACATTCTGGAGCAGGCTCCCGATCTGGAAGATCGCTTCATCGCAATCCCGAACGTTCTGTAGGCTTCATGAGTACGACATCCATCCGTTCCTGGCGCGCCGTCCTGTCCGATCCGGACCGGTACGGCGCCGCGCTCGCCGACCGAAACCGCGCGCTCAACGCCTTCCTGGAGATCGACGCGAAGCGTCGTCCGGCGGCGTCCCCCGCCGGCGCCGGTGAAGCCGCCGGCGCCGGTGAAGCCGCCGGGCCCGGCGAAGCCGCCGGACCTGGCGAAGCCGCCGTGCCGATCGCGGTGAAGGACAACATCGCGGTCCGCGGCTACCAGCTCACCTGCGCCAGCCGGATGCTTGAGAACTTCGTCTGCCCGTACGACGCGACGATCGTATCGCGTCTGATCGCGGCCGGATATCAGCCGGTCGGAAAGACCAATCTGGACGAGTTCGGAATGGGTTCGTCGACAGATAACTCGGCCGGCGGACCGACGAGCAACCCGTGGGACACCGATCGCGTTGCCGGTGGGTCTTCGGGTGGAAGCGCGGCCGCCGTCGCGGCGGGAATGGTCCCGGTCGCGCTCGGCACCGACACCGGCGGTTCGGTTCGGCAGCCCGCCGCGTTCTGCGGCGTCTACGGGCTGAAACCTACGTACGGCGCGCTCTCGCGGTACGGACTGGTCGCGTACGCATCGTCGCTGGAAGTTGCCGGGATCCTGGCCGACAGCGTCGACCTGATCTCCGACGTCTACACCGCCGCAGCCGGGATCGACGCAATGGACCAGACGTCGACGTGGACCGCGTCGCCACCGTCGTCTGAAACTCGCACCGTCGCGTTCCTTTCAGGCGACCTGGGACTCGATCAGCGGACCACCGCCGGTTACGCACGAATGCGCGACGCGGTTGCATCGCGTGGGTACGCGCACACCGACGTCGAGCTCTCCACCTCAGACTACGCCGTCCCCGCGTACTACACGATAGCGACCGCCGAGGCGAGCGCGAACCTTGCGCGCTTCAACGGTGTGCGCTACGGCGAGCGGCCGCTGTACGCGGAGAACCCGGAGTCGCTCGTTCGCGCGGCGCGCTCCGCCGGCTTTGGCAGCGAGGTCAAGCTGCGAATTCTGCTCGGCACGTACGTGCTGCGCAGTGGCTTCCAGGAGCAGTACTACCAGCGCGCGCAGAAGATCAGAACCGCGATCCGTAACGAGTTCGATTCGCTGTTTGCGACCTACGACCTGCTCGTGCTGCCGGTGTTCCCGACGGCCGCATTCCGTCACGGCGCCGACGAGCTCGATGCATTCCAGCAGAAGGTCGCCGACAAGTTCACGACGCTCGCGAACCTTGCGGCGCTGCCCGCGCTGAGTATCCCTACCGGCGTCTTTGACGGGTTGCCGGTTGGGATCCAGGTGATGGGTCCTCCGCACAGCGAGGCAAGGCTCATCGAGTTCGCGCGGGTGATTGCGACCGAGCTTCCGTTCGAGCGTCCCCCGGGCTACGAGCCGCTGTCAACGTTGCCGCCATCCGGATCGGAGGTCGCGTGAGTTACCGGTCGTTCGTCGGACTCGAAATCCATATTCAGTTGGCGACCCGGACCAAGGTCTTCTGCGGCTGCCGTGCCCGGTTCGGAGAAGAGCCCAACACCAACATCTGTCCGGTCTGCGCCGGGTACCCGGGAGCGCTTCCCGCGCTCAACGAGGAGGCGATGCGCCTTGGGTACGTCGTCGCGCGCGCTCTCAACTGCGACCTTTCGCCGGCCTGCGAGTTCGAGCGCAAGAACTACTTCTACCCCGATCTACCAAAGAACTACCAGATATCGCAGTTCACCCGGCCGCTCGGTACCGATGGTTTCATCGACCTGGAGTTTCGCCGGAACAAGCGTCGCGTCAAGATCAGAGAGTGTCACCTGGAGGAAGATGCCGGCAAGATGATCCACGCGGGCGATCAGTCGTTGCTCGACTACAATCGCGCCGGCACGCCGCTCCTTGAGATCGTGACCGATCCCGACCTGGAGATCGGCGAGGAAGCAGAGGTGCTCCTCCAGGAGTTCCGCCGGCTTGTCCGGTATCTGGGCGTCTGCGACGGGAACATGGAAGAGGGGTCGCTGCGGTGCGACGCGAACGTGTCGGTAAACCTGGAGGGGCAGGGACTCGGTACGAAGGTTGAGATCAAGAACATGAACTCGTTCCGGTTCGTGCGCAAGGCGCTCAACTACGAGATCGACCGCCAGCGCGACATCATCGAGCGCGGCGGGACGATCGTTCAGGAGACGCGGCTCTGGAACGAGAACCGCGACGTGTCCGAGTCCATGCGCGTGAAGGAGTCGTCGAACGACTACCGCTACTTCCCCGAGCCCGACATGCCGCCGTTTGTCGCGACGCCTGAGTTCCTGACGAGCGTTGACGACCTGATCGTCGAACTGCCGATCGCGCGGACCGCGCGGTTCATCAGCGATTACCGGCTCACCGACGCGCAGGCGAGCTTCCTGTGCGAGGAGCGGCAGATCGCCGACTACTTCGAGCACGCGGTGAGGCTGGGAGCCTCACCCGCCGCTGCCGCGGTCTGGCTGATGGGCGACGTACAGAAGCTCCTCAACCGCAGCGGCACTCGTCTCAGTGATTCGCCATTGACACCGGATCGGTTCGCGCAGTTGCTCACGCTGCTCGATGCGGGCCGGATCCACGGGAAGATCGCGAAGCAGACGCTCGAAGCGGTGTTCGACGACGATTCCGATCCCCAGGAGATTATTGTCGCGCGCAGCTGGGAGCAGATCACCGACCCGGCCGCTATAGATGCGATCGTGGAGGATGTGCTGCGCAGCAATCCGCAGGCCGTCGCGCAGCTTCGCGCCGGCGACGCGCGACCGAAGGGATTCCTGGTCGGCAGGATCATGCAGGCGACAAACGGCCGCGCGGAACCGCGACTGGTGCAGGACATCCTTGCCCGGAAACTCGACGTTCAGTTCGTCCAGGTGCTCAGTTTTGGAGGCGCGATTTCCGGACGCCGGCGCGACGACGGCGTCATCGTCGCCGGCGAGCTGTCGCAGCTGATTGAACAGGTCGTGCGCGATGCCTCGCTTCCCGCCGATATTCGCTACGAAGCCGTAGAACTGGGGCGGTTTCTCAGCGAGGAGGTCACACCGAACGACTGGGCGGGCCTGATCGGCGCGGTCGACGCGCACCTGTCGGTCGGCGACGCGGCGGGGATTGTCGTCACGACCGGGACCGACACGCTCGCGTACACCGCGGCGCTGCTCCACTGGCTGTTCGGCGGTGCCGACGTTCCGATCGTGTTGACCGCGAGCGCGATGACCGGCGATGCCCCGGAGAGCACTCACAACTTCAAGGAAGCCGTGCGCATCGCGATGAGCGGCGGTGCCGGCGGCGGCGCCGCAGTCGATTCCCCGGGCGCGGTATCGGTAGTGTTCGACCGCGTCGCGTACCCCGCGCTGAACCTCAAGTTCGAGCGGATTCCCGCCCGCGCCGCCAGTACAGACGCACCGTCGGTCGTGACCCCTGCGGCCGCGACCCCTGCGGCCGCGACGCCGCCCGCGTTCAGGACGTGGAATCCCGATGCGGTCCGCGATGCGGCCGGCCGGTCGCTGTATGAGCTGCAGAGCCTGACCGTCGATGCGATCGCCGAGCGGCTCGAAGCCGCGGTCACGAAGAGCTTCATCGCAAAGGTGTTCCCGGGGATGCAGGCGAGCTCGCTCACCGCGCTGATCGATTCGGGAACCAGGTTCTTCGTGCTCGAGCTCTACGACTCGGGAACCGCGAACGTCGGCGAAACTCCGTTCGGGCTGCGTCGCGCGCTCGAATACGGCCGGCGGGCGGGCGCGCTCTTTCTCTGCACATCGCAGCAGGAGGGAAACGTCGACTTTTCGCCGTATATTACCAGCCACGAGCTCTGGCGCGAGGGAGCGGTCCCGATGGGCCCGCTCACGACGGAGAGTGTGTACGGACTGCTGCTTGCGGTGCTGCTGACCTCTGACTCGTGGGATCCCGAAGCGGTGAGCCAGGCGATGGAGCGTGCGCAATGATCGAACGGATACTCGCAGCGTCAATCGGCGAACACGTCGGTGCCACCGTCCGCCTCTGCGGCTGGGTTCACCGTGTACGCGAACTCGGAGCGGTGTCGTTTGTCGTGCTTCGCGACCGAAGCGGCGTCGCGCAGCTCGTCTATTCGGGTAGGACTGATCTTGGTAACGAGAGCGTGGTCCTGGTTACCGGAACGGTCGCCGAAAACGACAAGGCCCCCGGTGGGTACGAGGTGCAGGTGTCGCAGACGACGCTTCTTGCGCCTGCTGCTGCCGACCTGCCGATTCCCGTGAACCAGGATCCGGAGAGCATCGGGATCGACGCGCTCCTGGACAACCGGATCATCAGTCTGCGGATGCCAAAGATCCGGTCGATCTTCGCGGTCCAGTCGACAATCGTCGATGCGTTCGCCGAGTACCTGCGAACGAACGACTTCACTGAGATCAAGTCGAGCAAGCTGATCGGAACCGGCACCGAGGGTGGAACGGGCCTCTTCGCGGTCGACTACTTCGGCGACCGCGTCTACCTGGCGCAGAGCCCCCAGTTCTACAAGCAGGCGATGGTCGCAAGCGGCATGGAGCGCGTCTTCGAGATCGGTGCCGCGTACCGCGCGGAGAAGCACGACACCCCGAGGCACCTCAACGAGTACGTGTCGCTCGACGTGGAGATGGGCTTCATCACCGACCACACCGACCTGATGGACCTGGAGTGCGAGTTGCTGACGCACATCTTCGACCGGGTCCGTGAACGGAATCCCGACGCGCTCGCCGACCACGGCGCGACCGTGCCCTCGACCGAGCAGGTCGCCGCGATTCCGCGCATCGATCACGACGACGCGAAGGAGATCATCTCGCGTCGCGCCGGCAAGAAGGCGTTTGAGATCAACCCCGAAGGCGAGCGCGAGCTGTGCGCGTGGGCGGAGGAGAAGTCGGGGATCGCCGCGGTCTTTGTGACCGGATTCCCGCGCAAGAAGCGGCCGTTCTACACCTTCCCCGACGAGCAGAAGACCAGAAGCTTCGACCTGCTGTTCCGCGGGCTTGAGATAACGACCGGCGGTCAGCGGATCAACGAGTACGCGATGCTCATCGACACGCTGCCGAAGTTCGGACTCACCGAAGAGGGGCTTGGTGACTACTGTACGATCTTCAAGTACGGCAGCCCGCCTCACGGCGGATTCGCGATCGGGCTCGAACGACTGACGCAGCAGATCCTGGGACTGTCGAACGTGAAGGAAGCGTCGCTCTTTCCGCGCGACCGCAAGCGCGTTCG
>RECL01000240.1 GCA_007694025.1 Spirochaetaceae bacterium | reverse complement strand
TAGGAGACCACCAGATCGACATCGCCGTCGCGACGCGTGCGTTTCTGCTCCAGACCGACGCGGACGGACGTATCGCGTTCCGCCACGATACGATTGAAAGCGCCGCGCGGGAGTTGGCCCGCGAAGATCGGTCGATCGTCAACGATGCTGCAACGGTTTTGCTCAAGGCTGTAGAGTCGGGTGACCGAAGGACCACGTTGACACTCGCACGGGCTCTTGCCGCAGGCGACGACGACGCGTCAGACGAGGTCATTCCGCCGATACTGCTCTCTTTGCTCCCGACCGCTTCGGCGATTCCGATTCTCCGTCGCGCCGCCGAATACGCGCTTGACATGGTCCTTCCGTCGGACGCGCTGGTATTCTGCGATCACGCGCTGACACTGCCGTGCGCGGACGATGTGCGACTCGCGATCCATCGTGTCGCGCACGAGGCGGCGTTCCTGGCCGACGACGCGTACGCGATGAGCCGTCACTTCAACCGGATCAGGCTGCGCAGCAACGTGCTGGCGGTCAACCAGGCCCGCCAGCTGTGGATAACCCGCTCGTACGCAAAGCTCGCGATCCGTGGAGCGCTGCGGATCGGGTCGATGGTTCTGCGGGAGCTCGGTGCTCATCCTGACGCGTGGCGTCACGGATCGTCGTGTCGGCTCAGCCGCGACTATCTCGTGTCGCGGCGCGAGCGCTCACTCCTTGTACGAATCGAACGTGGGACGCCTTCGTCCGATCCATCGGCCCACCTGATCGCGACAACGTGCTCACGGCTGCTGCTGCCGATCCTCACGCTCGACCCGCAGCGGCTCGCGGGGATGGCCCGAGTGATCCTGGAGCAGGCAGAGCGGTCGGGACCCACGGGGCACGAATCAGTTGGTTTCATCTACTGGCGGCTGCTCGTCGGGTGGGACGGCGGCCCGACGTGCGTCCGATTTCGGCTTGCGAAGCATGCGATGCGGCTCCTGTCGATCCCGGCGGTCGCGCAACTCGACCCGGCAACGCGCCACTGGATCGAGACCTTCACGACTTTCTTCGGTATCGAATGGGAGCTCGAGCACCGCGACAAGATTCCCGTTCTGCAACGCGCCTACGACGAGGGCATGCGCATCGGCAGCTTTGAGGCCGCCGCAAACGCGATCCATCTTCGCTGTCAGATAGAACTCTACCACGGCGATCCGCTATCGGACGTGTACACGACGATGGACACGTACCGCAGGGTCATCGCGCGCATCGGCCACGGGCGCACCGCGACCGCGCTGTCCAAGCACCAGCAGGCCGCCGAGTGCCTGCTCGGTCGAACCGCGAACCCGCTCGTGCTGACCGGCTCGGTCTGCGATGAGGATGAGCTGATTCGGCGGAACACGACAGCCGAAGACCTCTTCAGCCAGGTCGGGGTCACCAGACTGAAGGCGATGCTCGCGGTCTACGGCGACGACCCCGTCGCCGCGGCATCGGGCTGCCGTGCGACCTTCGAGCGCGAGCGTACCGTGAACTCGGTCGTAGACGTAACGCTCGTCTACTTCCTCTGGGGGATGGTAGCGTGGCGTTCCGATACGCCCGACGACGGGATGACTGTGCTCGCGCTGCTGAGGCCGTGGCGCCACACGGTGCCGGGTCGCCACCGCTACCTGGCGGTACGGGGGGAGCATCTGGCGGCGCGTGGCAGAGTGGCTGCGGCTGCGCGCCGCTACCGGCGCGCCTATGCCGCCGCACTGTCGGCCGACTACCCCTACCCGCACGAGGCCGCGCTGATAGCCGAACGCCACGGCGACGCGTTGCAGGGGAACGGGGCGGATCGAGTGTCGATCACGGACGCGTACCTCAGAGCGCAGGGTCTCTACGACCGGTGGGGCGCGGCGCACGCGGTCGAGCGGGTCCGGAAGAAGCTCGCCGGAGTCGCTCCGGACGCCCCCCGCGTGGACGCGACCGAACCGACTCGTATCAGAGCGACTGCGGTCAGCGATGCGACCGGGAACATCGGCGAGCTGCAGCTCCTCGGGCGCGCCGACGCGGGCTACGACGCCCGTCAGCAGGAACCTGCGGCTTCGACCACGACACTCGATTCGATGCGTCGGTTGATGCTGAACGCGCAGAGCAATCTGCACCTCCTGTTCGCTACCCTGAGCGACGCGATCATCCTGGCCGATGATTCGATGCGTGTGATGTACCACAATCCGCCCGCGTCGCCCTACGTCGACCCCGTGAACGGTGGGATGGAGCGCGTTAAGCGACCGGTAGCGGTCGCGCTCGAGGCCGCGATCCGCGCGAGCCTCAACGATGGTGTCGGAAGAGAGCAGGAGTTGGCGCTTGACGGCAGGACGTTACGCGTGGTGATCACGCCCGCGCCGTCGGCCGCGCGTGCGGCGCGGAGCATAATCGCGTTGAGTGTCCGCGACATCACCGATATGCGGGATCAGGAGCGGCAGCTGATCGTGGCGGATCGCCTTGCATCGCTCGGGATGCTCGCGTCTACGATCGCGCACGAGGTCGGGAACCCCAATCACGTCATCGGACTCGCGGCGCAGACGCTTCAGGTTTTGGTCGGCCGGGTGGTTGGCACCGACGACGATCGAGTGACGATGACCGATATCGAGCGGGCGCTCGACCAGGTCGTGGAAGGCGCCCAAAGGGTCGACGACGTGATTCGTCAGATCAAGGAGTACGGACGCGGTGGCAGCGACGATCGGTGGGAGTTCGTCGACCCGGCTGAGATCTGCGAGCGGGTCATCCGTTTTTCGCGCACGTTCGCGACGCACTACACCGACCAGCTACTCTACGAAGCCGACCATGATGTGCCATCCGTTCGGGTGGTGCGAAGCCTTGTAGAGCAGGCGCTTATCAATCTGATCAAGAATGCATGCGAGGCGATTGCCGACCGTTCCGCCCGGGTTGTCGTGTCGACCCGTTCTGACTCAGAGGGCGCAGTGGTCTTCGCAGTGTCCGATGAAGGTCGCGGTATTGCGCCAAGTTTCGCGTCGGGCAGTAACCCGGCGTTCCTCACCGGGCGAGCCGACGAAGGCGGTACGGGCCTGGGTCTGTCGATCGTCCGCAGCATCGCAGGCAAGCATGGCGGGCTGCTGCGATTCCGATCGGACGATCGATTCGCGACGATCGCGGAGATCGTGATCCCCACGGAGCAAACCGGATCTGTGGAACCGGCGGATGCGGACGATGACGCTTGAGGAGTGGCGACCAACCACGACCGCCGACGCGATTGGGGTCTGGCTCGCCGCGATCACATCGCTTCGGACCGCGCTGCACCCCGGCGAGTACCACGAGCGACTCTCTGCCGGTTCGTTTCTGATCGACTCATCGGACTCGGCGAGCCGTCCAGGTGTACGGCTGAACGACATAGATCGGTTCACGGCCCGATCCGGCCAAACCGTGCCGGAAGGGGGCGCCGATGTCTGGGAGTACGCTGCGCCCGAACAGACCGGCATGGTTACCGGCACGGTTGATGCGGCGAGCAACGTGTACAGCCTTGGAGTCATCGGCTTCCGGCTTGTGACCGCGAAGCTGCCCTACCCCGACGGCCCGGCGGACGAGCTCGCGCTCCGCATCGCTCGCGGGGCGACAGAGGCAGCCGTTCCTGCCGACGAAGACTCAGCGGCGCTCCGTACGGTGTTGAGCCGCGCGATGGCGGCCGACCGAAGCGAGCGGTTCGGTTCGATAGACGCGCTCGAGCGCGATGTTGCGCTCCTGATCGCAGCCGGCCCCGGAACGACGGCTCTGGTAGTCGGACGCGATGCGGAGATCGCGATGGTTCGTGGAGAGCTCGCCGCCGCGCGATCCGGAGTTGGCCGCACACTCTCGGTGACCGGAGAGGCGGGCATCGGGAAGAGCTCGCTCCTACGCGCGGTGGAGGCCCGCGAGTCCATCCACCAACCGGTCTGGGTCAGACGGAAGTGCCCGCAGAGCGGAACATCACCATACGGGACAATTGGCGCGATCGTCGATGAGCTGGTCCGCTGCGTGGGGCTTCAGAAGAGCCGGGGCCTCGCGACCGGGACGAGCCCAGGCGCGCGACAGGTCCTGTCGCGGATCTGCGATGTTCTTCCGCCCGCTGCCGATGAGGCACCGGGTCGCTACGACACAAGCCTGACGCGAGATCGAGTCGCCGACGATCTGGCACGGCTGATGTGCGACATGACGGCCGCGCTTGGTGGCGCAGTGATCGTCGTCGACGACCTTCAGTGGATCGACGAGCCGAGCCGAAGAACACTTGCGGCGGTCGCGGCGAGGGAGACGTCGGGGCTCGCACTGATCGTGTCCGGTCGCCCGCAGCCGTCTTACCCGCGTCCTCCGATCCCCGTGTCCGCCACAATCCACCTTCGAGGCCTCTCTCCGGCCGACAGTCGTGCGCTCTTGGCGGCGGCGACCCAACCGTATTCGGATCGGTTGTACCTAGCGTCGGCGGTCCAGGCTGTCGTCGACGCGTCGCAGGGCAACCCGCTCGCACTGCTGACGCTCGGCCGCTCTCTCCTCGACGACAACGCCGTCCACGCGATCGATGGCCGGCACGCCGGCGAGATCGGTGAAGAGTCGCTCGCGGCTCTCGCGCTATCGCGGCTCGGGCGGATCGATGCCGACACTCGGTTCGTTCTGCGCGCAATCGCGCTTCTGGGCCCGCCTGTTCCGCAATCGCTGCTTGCGGAGGTGGACCTGCCGCCATGTCGCAACCCCGAGCTTCGCAGTCGGGCAATCCAGACAGCCCGGGAGCGCCTGCTCATTACGACCGCCACGGAGCGCGCCGACCTGTCGATCAGTTTCGCGCACGACACGATCGAGCTCGCGCTGCGGCGTGATGCGCTCGACCACGAACCGACGGTTGCCGCGGCGTTGGAGGCGCTCGAACGGTCGGCCGACGCAGGGCGCGCTGGTGCACTCTTTGCGCTCGCCCGTCTGTTCGCCGGTTCCGACAACGATGACGCCGAAGCCCCGCGTCTTTCATTGCGTCCCGACATCGAACGGCGCGTTCTGTCGAAAGCCGCTGCGCGCGCGGCGGAGCTGTTCGCCTCCTCGGACGCGCTGCGCTACGCGGATGCAGCGCTCGTTCGCGGAGTAGAGGGGGTCGAGACCGACGCGAGGCTGCGCCTCCACGAGATCGCGCACGAATCTGCGTACAGGCTCAATGACGCAGCGGCGATGAGCCGCCACTTCCGGTCGATCCGCGCGATCGGCGATCCGATCCGGATCAACAGAGCGCGAGCGCTCTGGATTTCTCGCACGATTGCGCATTCCTCGTTTGCCTCCGCAGTGGCGATCGGGACGCTGGCGCTCGCGGAGCTGGGTGTAGCGCTACCCGCCGACCCCGAGCCGCGCACAACGCGATCGGCGGAGCACTATCTTCGGTGGCGGCGTAACACTGCGCCGGCGTGGCGGCTCGCGCGTCGGCGGAAGTCGCAGGACGAGCGTGCCGGCCTGATCGTCGCGATCTGCGCACGGCTACTCTTCTCTGCGTACGTGATGCGACCGGACCTCATTCCAATCCTTATTCGTGCAATCCTCAGCACGAGTCTGCGACACGGGTCCCTACCGCAGACAGGCGTTGCATTCCTCTACTGGACGCTTCTGATCTCTCGACGAACGACACGCCGCGGTGGATGCGCTCGAATGGGAGCCGCTGCACGCCGGTTCGCCCGGGACACGGACGAGTACTCGCGAACGACGATCCAAAGCGGTACGCTCTACCTGTCCGAACACTGGATCCGCGATCAAGGCCAGATCGAGCGCGAGGCCGCCGACGTCTATCGGCGAGCCGTGGCGTGCGGCAACCTGGAGTGGGCCGGTCACGCCGCGCACCTTGCGTGCGTGATCCCGCTGTTTTGCGGGGCGCCACTCAGCGAGCTTCTTCCGGCGATCACGGACTATCGCACCAGAGTCGCAAACCTTGGCTTGGGTCGCACTGCGCGAGCCATGACCAAGCACGAGCAGATGTGCGAGTGTCTGATGGGACACGCCGCGAGCCCAGCGGAACTCTCCGGCACATTCATGCACCAGCGAGAGGAGATTGCATACTACGAGCGAACGAACGACCTGCCTGGTCTCTTCGGCACGTACAGCCTGCGCGGGATGCTCGCGGTGTACGCCGACATGCCGCAGCGCGGTTTGGTCGACCTGCGACTCACTACCCGCTTCGCACAAGTCACCGCCCCGCTGCCTGACACGGCTGTCTTCACGTTCCATCTGGGATACTGCGCGTGGCGCGAGGGCGCGTACGCCGAGGCGCGCCGGGCGACCCGACGCCTGCGGATCTGGTCGAACGCGTCGCGTGCAAATCAACGTCACCGCTACCTCCTTCTGCTCGCCGAGCGCGCGCGGTGCCGCGGGAGACATCGGCTGGCGGCTACCCGATATCACAGAGCGGCGGATCTGGCGGTCGCCCAAGGCAACCTGCACGAGGCAGCGCTCGCGAGCGAGCGGCTTGGCGAGCTGCTGGCGCGCGGCGGACGCGACGGGCAGGCGCGATCGGCGTGGTACAGCGCGTTCGCGCTCTACACCCGATGGGGTGCCCGCCATGCTGCCGAGCGGGTCCGCGCCCGTCTGGGCTGGAGCGAGCGGCTTACCGGTCTGACGCCGGTCCTGGCCGAACAACTGTTCTTGGAACGACTGGCAAGCGCAGACGCCCGTGACACGATCTGCAGACTCGTGCTCTATGAAGTGGTGCGCCTCTCCGCGGTTCAGGATGTCTACCTGCTCTGCTCGATCGCAGACAAGCGTGATGCTTACCGGCACGCAGCCGACGGTGACCACCCTGGCGCGATCGAGCGGTTCGACGCTGCGGAGCTCCCGGCACGGATCTCCGCTCTGATCGCCGATGCCGGGGCGGAGCCGACGGTTGTCCGGACCGACGCCGGTTCATCGATCCTGGTCTGCCGGGCGAACCCCTCCGCGGCGGCCGATGTCGCGGTCGCAATGGTATCGCGCAGCGGACAGACAGTGTCGTCGGCGGTTGCTGCGCGGACGCAAAGCACTGTCACCGTTGGCGCGGTAATCCTGGCGATGCGCCACGCCGCGCGCACGCTGCGGGAGGCCACCGACGACCTGGATCTTGCGCGTGGCGTGGTCGCGTCGACCCGTGCGAGTCAACGTATCCTACTGGACACGCTGCCAGTGGGACTGCTCCTGCTGGACGCGGACGCAAGCGTTCTGGTCGCGAATCCCGCCGCCAATCGGTACCTGGAGGCAGAAGGACCAGGGGGCGTGAGGCTGCGCCCTGCGATCGCGGAGGCGATCACCCCGGTGCAGGAGCCGGCGGGCGGCCGGGTGTTTATCGCCGACGGGGAGCGATCGCTGCGTCTGACGGTTAACTCGTCGCCTCCGCTCACGGCGGTGTCGATCGAAGACATCACCGAGCTCAAGAACCGGGAGGCGGAGGTCGAGCGCCAGCGCGCGCAGCTGATCATCGCCGACCGTATGTCGTCGCTCGGGATGCTCGCGGCGTCGATCGCGCACGAGGTGGGAAACCCGAATCACGTACTGCAGCTCAACCTCCAGTCGCTGCTGCTGACGCTCGGCCAGGTCGGCACGGACAGCGACGCGTCGCGCGAGCTCCTCGAGCGCGCGGAGAAGCTGGCGACCGGGACGCTCGACGCGAGTCACCGGATCGCAGAGGTGATCGAAGGGGTCAAGGAGTACAGCCGTGGAGGACGCGACGCTGGGTTCACAACGGTCGATCCGACCCAGACGGCCGCGCGCGCGTACCGCTTCGCGCGGATCCTTGCGGCTCAGCACACGGACCGGTTCGAACTGGTCGTGGCCGACTCTCTTCCGCCGATCCGCGCGATCCCGGGCCGAATCGAACAGGCGATCGTGAACCTGATCAGGAACGCGTGCGAAGCCCTTCCTGATCGAACCAGCCGGGTGGTCGTATCGACCGGCACAGATGACACGGCAACTCGGATCTGCGTGCGCGTGGCCGACCAGGGCCGCGGCCTCCCCGGATCGGCCGCGCCGTCCGATCCGTTCGTCACCGGGCGCGCGGGATCGGGTGGCACCGGCTTGGGCCTGTCGATCGTCCGCTCGATCCTGAACGAACATAACGGCGAACTCGTCTACCGGTCAAACGACGAGTTCGCGACAATCGCCGAAATGTGGCTGCCCCTGGCGGGGGAGGCCTGAATCGGCCGCCCCCGGTCGTGTTGCGACAGCTACACGTCGCCCCACCAGGAACCGTCGGCGTAGTTCGCGTCGGCTGGCACGATGATCTCCACTTCCTGCGCGACCCCACCTTGGATCGTAGCCAGCGGACCATCGTCGGCTGTCATGACAAAGAGCAGCACGTATTCGCCGTTCTCGGACACGACGGAGAGATACAAGTCGTACTCGCTTCCTACAAGGCCCAGCCAGAAGTCGAAGGTGTCGTACTCCAAGGCGATCAGGGGCCCAGCGCTACCGTCGACGATGGTGTCCGCGCCTTCAGAGAACGCAACGCCAACGGCCAGGAGGTTCTCTTCGACAGGAATGGCACCGCCAGCGAAT
>RECL01000245.1 GCA_007694025.1 Spirochaetaceae bacterium | reverse complement strand
GTCGTGTACTCGCCGACCTCCACGCTGAAGTCGGAGCGCGACCCGTCGGTCCGCCGGATCCTGATCTGGGCGCGGACCGCCCGCGCGCGGGCGGCGCGCGTCGGCTCCGTGCTACGCGACCGGCTCACCGACCCTCCCCGTCTGGCGCCAGAAATCGCGGTGCGCAAGGAGCGGCGTGTCGGCGGTGCGCCCGGCGATCGACAGCCCCGCGTAGCGGCACACCTGATCGGCGACGGCCTCTCCCATCGCGCGGAGTACGGTCGCCTTGCCACCGGTCACGCTGAAGAAGCCGGCGACATCGTCAGAGCCTTCGCCCGCGTGCGTAATCACCTGAAAGTTGCGGCTCAGCTGACGGCCCCCCGCGTCGGCCCGGCCGGAGAGCGGGCGCGCGGCGGTCCACGCCGCGTGGTACTCTGCGTCTGCGAAGGCCGGAACCAGGTCGCACGCGCGGTCGAGCAGCCGGTGGATATCGTCGGGCGGCGTACGGATCGCATCGGGGTCGTCGACCTCCCACTGCGTCGATCCGACGATCGACAGATTCCGCTGCGGGACGATGATGTCACCGTCGCCCGGCGGGTGGAGGTGGCTGACGACCATGTTGCAGAGCCTCCCCTTCACCGCGACCATCGTCCCGGGAGCGGGGGTGATCGGAAGGTCGACGCCGGCGAGCGCCGCGACAGCGCCGGCCCACGGCCCCGCCGCGTTGATCACGATGTCGGCGGCGATCCGTTCGTCGCGACCGGTTCGGTGGTCGCGCACTGTCACTCCGCTCACCCGCCCATTTGCGGAGTCGATGCCGATCGCCTCGCAGAAGGTTCTGATCGTCGCGCCGCCCGAGCGCGCGGTCGCGAAGAACTGGAGCGGCAGCCGGTACGCGTCGATCGTTCCATCGGGAACCATGACCGCGTGCCGCGTCCGTGGGTTGATGCCCGGCTCGTGCCGTAGCGCATCGGAGGTGGACAGGCGTCGATTCGGTATGCCCGCGTCGCTACACGCGCGCTCGAACTCGGGTGAGTAGTCGACATCGTCGTCGTCGAGCGCGATGAACAGACCGTAGTTCATCTCGATCGACTCGGCGGCGATCCGCCGGAGAATCGTGACCTCCTCCATGCACTCGCGCGCGATCTCCACGTCGCCGACCGCGTAGCGCGCACCCGAGTGCAGCTGCCCGTGGTGGCGGCCGGTCGTGCCCGACGTAAGCTCACCGCGCTCGAGGAGCGTACACCTGAACCCGCGCTGCGTCAGATCGTGAAGAATCGCGGCGCCGGTCCCGCCGCCACCGACAATAGCGACGTGCATGTCGCCGGAAGCCCGGCGACCGCCGGAAGCCCGGCGACCGCCGGAAGCCCGGCGACCGTCGGCCGACGTGGGTGCGTCATGCCCCATGCGCCCATCCACCGACGCGCCGGACCGCCTCCTGCCATCCGGCGTAGCGCGAGTCGCGTTCATCCGCGCTCATCGCGGGTTCGAACCGCTTGCCGAGCTTCCACGCGGCGCGGATCCGTTCCAGGTCGGGCCAGAATCCGACCGACAGACCGGCCAGGTACGCCGCACCGAGCGCGGTCGTCTCCGCGTAACCGGGACGCTCGACCGGGATGCCCAGGATGTCGGCCTGAAACTGCATCAGGAAATCGTTCGCGCTCGCGCCGCCGTCGACGCGCATCGTCTGCAGGTCGGCAGTCCCCGAACCGTCGCGGATCATCGCTTCGACGACGTCGCGACTCTGGTACGCGATCGATTCGAGCGTCGCGCGTACGAAGTGGTTGCGCCCGGCCCCCGCGGTCAAGCCGAACACGCCGCCTCTGGCGTAGCTGTCCCAGTGCGGCGCACCAAGCCCCACGAAGGCGGGTACGACATAGACGCCGTTCGAGTCGTCGACCTGCGTAGCGAAGTACTCGCTCTCCGCTGCGTTGGAGATCATCTTCAGCGAATCGCGAAGCCACTGCACCGCCGCGCCGGCTATGAAGATGCTACCCTCCATCGCGTAGGTGACCGAACCCGCTGAGAGCGACCACGCGGGCGTCGTGAGCAGGCGGTTCGCGCTCTTGACCGCTGTGTCACCCGTGTTCACCAGGATGAAGCAGCCGGTCCCGTACGTGTTCTTCACCATCCCTGCCTGGAAGCACGTCTGACCGAAGAGCGCCGCGTGCTGGTCCCCTGCGACACCCGCAATCGGAACCCTCGCGCCCGACAGCAGCCCGGGCGCGGTCGCGCCGAAGTCGCCCGAGCTCGGGCGGACTTCGGGCAGCATCGATTCGGGTACGCCGAGCAGGTCGAGCAGGTCGGAGTCCCACGCAAGATCGTGGATGTTGAACAGCATCGTCCGCGCGGCGTTCGTGACGTCGGTCGCGTGCACCGCGCCACCGGTCAGATTCCAGAGCAACCACGAATCGACGGTGCCAAAGCAGAGCCCGCCCTTTTCCGCGAGCGACCGCGCGCCTGCGACGTTGTCGAGGATCCACTTGACCTTGGTCCCGCTGAAATACGCGTCGACGACCAGGCCGGTCTTGCCGAAGATCATCTGCTCGTGGCCCGCGGCGCGCAGCTCATCGCAGGTACCGGCGGTACGCCTGCACTGCCATACAATCGCGTTACACACCGGTTCACCGGTTGACCGGTTCCAGACGACGGTGGTTTCGCGCTGGTTCGTTATTCCGATCGCGGCGACCGATTCGGCGCGGATGCCGGCGTTGCGAAGCGCTGCGTGGAGCACTTCCTGCTGCGAGCTCCAGATCTCCCTGGGATCGTGCTCTACCCAGCCCGCGCGCGGATAGTGCTGCGTGAACTCGCGCTGCGCGCTGCCGACCGGCTCGCTGTCGGTGTTGAACACGATCGCACGCGAACTCGTCGTTCCCTGATCGAGCGCCACCACGTACCGTTCAGCCATCGTCTTCCTCCTGTTCAGCGTCGACCCGCTCCATCGTCGCGGTCGCGACCAGATCGACCCCGCTCCCGTCGACGTCGGAGAGCAGAACCGTTGCGCGGGAGACGGGGGCGTCGAGCCGAAGCTCGTACACGCGCGCAAGAAACCCGGCGATCGCATCGACGGGCACCCCGGCGCTGCTGCGTACCGGCAATCGCGCCACGGCGGCGCCCCGGATCGCGCACGTCGCGGTCACGGTGCGGCGGGGATCGCGAAACTCCTCTTCGGCGTACTCTTTGCCGCGTTTGCAGCGATTGCCGCTGACCGACAGCGTCCGGTCGTCGTTCACGTCTATGGTCAGCCGGCACCCGATCGGACAGACGATGCAGGTCCGTTCGCGTTCGTCGCGCCTGATCGTCACGAGCTTCTGGTTTTCGGCGATCATCGGATCGACACCTCCACCGACGCATCGGGTTGCAACGACGTGCCGTCGATCTCGACGCTGATCATCTCCGACGGCTGGACGTGATGCTCCCGCGCGGTCTGGACGACTTCTCCGTCTACGGTGACTTCGACCTTTGCGCCGACCTTCGCGATCATCGATCGCAGGTAGTGCGTGGACGTCGCGCCAACGCGAACGCTCCCGGGCACGACGTAGCGGACGTTGCTGCCCGCCGCTATCGGAACCTGCGCGGTTGCAGCGTCGCCGTTGAGGTAGGCTGCGACCGCCCGGCCGCACCGCCTCGACTCTTCGGCGACGTAGTCGACCAGGTCGTGGATGTGGAGCACGTTCCCTCCGGCGAACACCCCAGGAACGCTCGTCATCAGCGACGCGTCGACGATCGGGCCGTTCGTCTGCGTGTGCAGTCGAACGCCGAGCTCGCGCGACAGCTCGTTCTCCGGGATCAGCCCGACCGACAGGAGCACGGTGTCGCAGTCGATCTGAAAACTGCGATCGGTTCGTGGTACACCGTTTTCAATCGGCGCGACGGTGACACCGTTCACGCGACGACTTCCGTGGATCGCGGTCACGACGTGGCCCAGATAGAGCGGGATGCCGAAGTCGTCCAGACACTGGACGATGTTCCGGTTGATCCCCGACGGCACCGGCTGGATTTCGATCACCGCCTCGACATCGGCTCCGATCAGCTTCATCCGTCGCGCCATGATCAGGCCGATGTCGCCGCTGCCGACGATGACCGTGCGCTTGCCGGGAATCATCCCTTCGATGTTGATGAGCCGCTGCGCAGCGCCCGCGGTCATCACGCCCGCGGGCCGCGAGCCCGGTATCTGGATGCTCCCACGGTTACGCTCGCGGCTTCCCATCGCAAGGACGACCGCGCGGCTTCGCACGTGAGCGACGCCGCGTCGCTTCGACAGCAGCGTCGTGATGAAGCCCTGGGCGTCGGTGGGCGCGTCGGCGGCGGCGCCGCGGATCGCGAGCGCGGTCGTCGATGTGACGCGATCGATCCGGTGCTGGTCGGCCTCTTCGACGTAGCGCTCGGCGTACTCGGGGCCGGTGAGTTCCTCCTCGAACTCCTGGAGGCCGAATCCGTTGTGGATGCACTGCCTGAGGATTCCGCCGAGCGCGGGTTCGCGGTCGACGACCAGCGCGTGGAACCCGGCCTGCGCGATCTCGCTCGCCGCGGCAAGCCCTGCCGCGCCGCCGCCGATCACGATTGCGTCGACGCGGCGGTCGGCGCCGGCGTTCGGCGTGGTTCGCGATCGAGTCGGACGGGTAGTACCCGTGCGGACGGCCGGCGTGTCGGGTGTGCCCGGCAGGCGGTCGACGAGCAGTTCGCTCCCCGGGCCGCGCTTGGTCACCTCGGTCGCGGAGCGGCCGGTCTCCTCGCAGACGATCTGGATCAGCCGTGGCGTGCAGAACGCTCCCTGGCAACGGCCGGCACCGGCGCGGCTGTAGAACTTGATCCCGTCGAGCGTCGTGTGACCGGCTGCGATCGCCGCGCGAACCTCGTCGCGCGTGACGGTTTCGCACCGGCAGACTGCCTCTCCGGCGTCGGGGTCGGCACGCCACGCGTCGTGGAGCTCTTCGTCGTCGAGCAGCCGCGACCGGCGCACCGGGGCGAGCGTGCGCGTGAAGCTGCGCCGCTCGGTCAGCTCGCACCCGGCCTCCTTCAGAAGATCCTTCACGAGCTCCGCGACGGCCGGCGCCGCGGTCAATCCGGGACTCTGGATCCCGGCAACCTGGATTAGGCGCGGCACGGCCGATGATTCGCGAATCAGAAAGTCGCCGTCGTCGAGCGCCGGGCGCAGCCCGGCGAACGACGTGATGATGTCCTTCGCGGAGACCGACGGGATGAGCCGCTGCGCGGAGGTGACGATCTCGCCCAAGCGGCTGCCATCGGTGTCGACGTCGTCCTTCGCGTCGACCGCGTCGGCGGTGGGACCGAGCAGCACCGTACCTTCGACCGTAGGGATCACGAGCATGCCCTTGGACACGCTCGTCGGAACCGGGAACACGACGCGGTCGGGGCACGCGGCGGTGCGCCGGTCGAGCAGATGGTACTCGCCCTTGCGCGGATGGATCGTGAACGACTCCGCGCCGAAGCGCGCCGACACCTCGTCGGCGTGGAGACCGGCAGCGTTCACGACGAAGTCGGCGCGAATCGACCGGCCGTCGCCGCTGGTCACGGTGAACGCATCGCCGGAGAACGTGGCGTCGCACACGTCAAATCCGCGCAGCACGCGCACGCCGTTCTGCTCGGCGTTTTCCACGAGCGCAAACACGAAACGGTACGGTTCGATGATGCCGCCGGCCGGCGCGTAGAGCCCGCCGATGACGTCGGAGTGAAGCTTCGGTTCGAGCCCGTGAATCCTGTCGGCCCCGCACAGCTCGATCCCGGCAGAGTCGTTATCAACGCCCTGACGATAGAGGTGCTCGACCGCCGTCATCTCTTCGGGCGTGAACGCGGCGACGACGATGCCGCACCGGCGATACGGAAAGCCGAGCTCGCGGTGCAGCTGCGGGTACATCCCGGCCCCCTGCACCTCCAGCCGGGCCTTCAGGTACTTCGTGTTGTGATGGAATCCGCCGTGGATGATGCCGGAGTTGGCCTTCGACGTGCCGAACGACACGTCGGCTTCCTTTTCGATCAGCGCGACCGAAAGATCGTACTCCGACAGCCGTCGCGCGATAGCCGCGCCCGAGACGCCCGCTCCGATGATCGCAACCCGTACAGAATCCACGCATGAAGAGTATCGCGTGTTATCTTTTGTCTGTCAATGGTTGTTTATGTTCGTTTTGTCAGAAATCGATCAGGCAAGCAGGACGGTGATCCCACGCTCTTCGAGCTCGTGAACGTACTCGCGATCGGCCGCGGCGTCGGTGATCACGATGTCGACGCGATCGAGCGGAGCGGTCACGAACGGCGCTATACCACCGATCTTGGACGAATCGGCGAGCACGATCACCGACCCGCTTGTCTGCTCGATCATCTGGCGCGCGATCTCGGCCTCCTGGTGGTGAGGCGTGGTGATCCCGGCTTCCAGGCTGATCCCGTCGACGCCGATGAAGCACTTCGCGCCGTGGATACCGCGCAGCATCTGCACCGCAAACCCGCCGACGAATGAGTTCGATCGTGGGCGGTACACGCCTCCGATCACGATGCACTCGATCTCCGGCGCAGCGATCGTCTGCAGCGCACCGGCGTTGCTGGTCACGACGCGAAGCTCCACGTTCGGCAGACGACGCAGGAGCTCGAGCGTCGTGCTGCCGCTGTGCACCAGGATCGTCTCACCCGGCTCGATGAGTTGGACCGCGCGCACGGCGATCGCGACCTTCTCCGCGTGGTTCCGTTGACCCTTCTGGTCGAAGTACGGCTCCTGCTGGAACCGCCTCCGTGAGATCGCGCCTCCGTGCGACCGGCGCAGCAGTCCGTGCGCTTCGAGCGCGATCAGATCGCGCCGGATCGTCATCTCCGACACGTCGAACTCGCGACTCAGGTCGTTGACGCGGATCACGCCGCGCAGGTCGACCAGCTCGAGGATTCGCTGCTGCCGCTCGACCGGAATCGCATCGCTGGACATGAAAGCAGCATCGTACGGGAAATCGGCTTTGTCAAATAGACAGCGGAGCATAAAAATGGTCTAATGGGCCGAGGAATCCGTGGGACGACGCGCTGCTTCCATCCTCTGGATAGTAACCGCTCTGCTTGCCGTATCGACGATCGTGCTGTTGGTCGTCGACTTCGCGCCCGATCCGAAGCCGACGATATCGCCCGATCTGGCCGCGACGATCTCGAAAGCGGCAACCTACTTCGACTTCGAGCACTATCAGCGCGCAGCCGACACGTACCGGACCGCAATCGCCGCCGGGATGGACGATCCGCACGAGTGGTTTCGCTACGCGCGCGCGCTCGAGCTCGCCGGAAATCCCGATCTGGCTGTGACGTTCCAGACCTACACCAGACTCCTGTTCGTGAGCCCCGACCACGAACATACGCGGTTACTCGCGTCGTCGCTGGCTGCGCGAGCGCAGCCGTTCGACTACCGCGGCGTGGCGGCGGGCTCTGTCACCCGGGGCGACCTGGTCCGGATCGATGGCACGGTATCGATGGTGGTCTGGGGCACGGTGAGCGCGCAGCGCGACACGGTCGTCGTGGAGACACGCCCCGACCGGTGGGTCGGCCACCTGGGCGACCGCGTCGTCGTCGACATGCCGCGCCTGCGCCGCCTGCGAAACGGCGACGGCGTGTCGGTGATCGCGCGCTACGACGGGTCGTGTGATCTGCCGGCTGCGGGCGGCACCCTCCCCTGCTTCACCGCAGCGGGCCCCGCACCCGCCGACGGCTGACCCACGCGACGCGACAAGCCGAAGCTACTACCCCGACTGGCGACGGCGCTGTATAATACAGGAAATGTCATATAAACATATTGAGATTCCAGACGGTGAGAAGGTAGTCGTAAAAGACGGGTCGCTCGTGGTACCCGACCGGCCCATAATCGCGTTCATCGAAGGCGATGGGACCGGTCCCGACATCTGGCGTGCGTCGCAGCGCCTCTTCGACGCGTCGGTCAACAAGGCGTACGGCGGCAAGCGGTCGATCGCGTGGATGGAGGTCTTCGCCGGCGACAAGGCGAACGAGGTCTACGGCGAGCAGCTGTGGCTCCCCGAAGAGACAGTCGACGCGATCTCCGAATACCTGATCGGGATCAAGGGTCCGCTCACGACGCCGGTCGGCGGCGGCATCCGTTCGATCAACGTCGCGATCCGCCAGAAGCTCGACCTCTACGCGTGCGTCCGCCCGGTCCGCTACTTCACCGGCGTCCCGTCGCCGGTCAAGCACCCCGAGCTGATCGACATGGTGATCTACCGCGAGAACACCGAAGACATCTACGCCGGAATCGAGTTCGAGCACGGCAAGCCCGAGACCGCGCGCTTCCTGAAGCTCTTCGAGGAGGCGTTCCCCGAGCGCTTCGCGAAGATCCGCTTCCCTGCGACCTCGGGCATCGGCGTCAAGCCGGTGTCTCAGGAGGGCACCGCGCGCCTGGTACGAGCGGCGATCGAGCACGCGATCGACCAGGACCGAGGGTCGGTGACACTGGTGCACAAGGGCAACATCATGAAGTTCACCGAAGGCGCGTTCCGCAGCTGGG
>RECL01000131.1 GCA_007694025.1 Spirochaetaceae bacterium | reverse complement strand
CGCGCGAAGGCGGACAAGAAGGCAGCGAAGGCCAAGTCGGGGTCGGAAGCCAAGGGTAAGGCGAAGCCGAAGGCCAAACCGAAAGGATAGCGCGGCGGGCGCCGATCTGGGCGCCCACTTCGAAACACCGCGCGAGCACTGCTGTAGCGGTAGTGCGCCGCGTCCAGGCGGTGTATAATCGAAAGGTACCATCCGCGATCCGCAGGAGGTATCAGAAGATGCGGCGTCCTGGAGTGACTCATCGACCCACCCGCGCGGTACCGGCAATCGTGTTTGCCCTTGCGGCGCTTTTGGCGATCGCCGGCTGCGGTGGTCCGGACCGACCGACGGATGCCGACCGGGGCGCGCCAACCGCCGTGGCGCCAGCGGTAGAGTCGGCCGCGGCCGATCCACAGCCACCCATACCCGCACCGCTTACCGACGCGCAGATCATGTTCGTCGATGGAGACGTGGCGATACGCCGCGGTGACCGCTGGTTTGCCGCGGACATCGGGATCGAGCTTCGCGACACCGATGTGGTGCGAACCGCCGCATCCGGCTTCTGCGAAATCCGGATCGGCGACCTGGCGCTGATCCGCGTCCAGCCGAACACCGAGGTTTCGATCGACTCATTACCGAGTGCGGGGATCCCCGCCGACTCTACGATCGGTGTGGCGACCGGGACGGTGCTGTCGCGCGTCAGAACGTTGAGCGGTGCCGAAGGGTACCAGGTTCGAACCCCGACTGTGACAGCGGGCGTTCGCGGGACCGACTTCTCGGTCACGGCCAGAGCCGACGGCGGCGTCGCAGTGGCCGTCGCGTCGGGAGCCGTCGCGCTCGCTCCGACGTCTGTAGATCTTGGGCGCCTGCGCGCCGCGGCGATCGACTCCTCCGACGCTCAGGATGCGCTCGACACGGTCAACGCGTCGCTTCCAGTCGTGGAGGCGGGCAGCGAGGTCGACCTGGACGGGACCGAGGCGACGGACTTCGGCGAGCGTGGCCGACCGATCGCCGCAGTCGCGGCGGCGGCAGTTGCGGGAGAACCGGCTGCGCCGCACGACGACGCGGCATCGGCCGCCGCCGATCTTCGCGGTGCAGTCGTTCCACGGCCGATCGGTGCGCAGGCAGCCGACGCGCTCTCTACGATCCGGGACCGACAGATCGTTCCCGCCGATCCACCGCCACGCGCCGAGCCGTCGCGACAACGCGACCCGCCGCCGCTGCCCGATCAGGCGCGGACACCCGCGGCCCCACCGGCTGCGCCAGTCGCGGCGGCCCCGACAGCCGCAGCCCCGACTGCACCGGCGCCGCGGGCGGTGCCCGCACCGACACCCGCAGTAGCCCCGGCTGCACCAGCCCCGGCGCCCGCTGCACCGACTCCGCGCGCCACCACGGCACCCCCAGCTCCAGCGGCGCGGCCGGCTGCACAGCCAGCGCCGCCGGCTCGGGTCCGCGTGACGTTCCAGGTATCACCCGCAGACGCTGTGGTGGAGGTCAACGGACGCCGGGCCGGGGCCGGATCGTTCGCAACCGACTACGCCGAAGGAGAGAGCCTGTCGGTCACGGTGCAACGCCCCGGATTCCAGCCGTGGACCGGAACGTTCGCGGTCGGACCCGATCCAGTGCTGATCGCGGCTGATCTTGAACCGGCGCCGGTCATCGGCAGGTTCGCAACCGACGCGCAGAACCCGACCAACACCGCGTCTGGACCGGGATTGACGATCATCGCCGACAGCGCGGGAGGCATCCACGCGTACGACAGATCCGGCGCGCGTCGGTTCACCGTCGCGACCCGAAACACGGGTGAGGAAGGAGCGCTCCCGGTCGAGGCTGACGGACTCATCTACTTCTCCGGGACTCGCGAGCTTGTGATCGTTGACGCCGCATCGGGCCGCGTTCGCGCGCGAGTCGACCTCACCCCCGAACAGGCGCAACCGTTCGGTATGCGCCCGGTCAGGGTGCCGCGGGGTCTGATATTTCCGACGCAGAGCACCCTCCTCCTGCTCGACGCGACGACGGGTGCCGAGCTGCGACGCCATCCGATCCCCGGCGGCACCGGGGCGTCGCCCGCGGTCTACCGGAACAATCTGCTGATCGTTAATCGACGCGGAGAACTCCTGGTCGTCCCGTCGGACACCGGTGAGCCGATCGACCGGATCGAAACGCCGACACGAAACGTGACCGGCGCAGCTCCCGTGCTCCACGGATCGGTTGCGGTGTTCGCAGACGTGCAAGGCACCGTCGTCGCGGTCGACGTCGAGGCATCGCGCGTGGTCTGGAACCGATCGATCACAGGACGGGTATTCGCCGATGCGACGGTGACTGCCACCGGCGCCTACGTCGTGTCGGGTACGACGCTTCACGCGTTCGCGCTCGCAACCGGCGGCGACCTGTTTGCTCCGATTCAGGGCGTGAGTGGTCTACCGGCGGAGGCCCACGGGTACGTGTTCTTCGGGACCGCGACGTCGCGGCTGGTCGCGATCGACGGCACGAGCGGTTCGGTCGTCGGTACGGTCGAGCTCGACGCGCCGGTTCGCGGCAGGGTCCAGATAGAGGACCGGGTGGTGTCGGTCGTGACCGAACGGGGAACGCTGTGGCGCGTGCACATCGACGGCATGGTCGCGCCGCGATGAGAAGCCGCGTCGGCAACGGCGGAGTCTGGCGATGCGCGGCGACGGTTGCGGTGACGGTGGTAGCCATCGCCGCGCTCTCATCGTGCGCCGGACTGCCGCGTCCGCGGGCGCAGGCGGATTCGCTTCTGGTCTTCGTCGTCGACCACGATAGCGGGAGCCCGCAGGCGCGCGCCGGCCGATCCGACGCGCTGGTGCTATCGGACGGCGTTGAGGAGATCCAGATCGCAATCGGGCGCAGCGATGAGATCGCTACCGCGATGCTTACTCCAGGCAGCTATCGGGTCGTGCGCCGCGAGGGGAGCGACCGTGTCGCGGCGCCGGAAGCGGCCGAGTCCGACTGGATGGATCTGGTTGTGCCAGCGTCGACGGTCGTGCTTGCGCCGATCGTGCTACTCACCCCGATCGATGCCGGCGACGGATCGGGCATAGGGGCGCGACCGGTGCATCCCGATGACCAACGCAGAGCGGCGAACGCGCTGCGCTCCGACGCGCGCTTCACCGCGTGGGCGGGACGGAACTCCGAAGGCTTTGCGCCGTTCTCACCGTTTGAGGATTTCCTGGTCGACCGGTTCGAAGTGACGATCGCGACCGAACCGCCGGGAGCTGCGATCACGATCAACGGCGAGTACTGGGGTGACGCGCCGGTCGATGTCTACCTGCCACGGGGCAAGCACTACGTCGAGCACCGTCTGGACGGTCACGAGACCGTTCGGAGCTACCTCTCCGTCGATGGTCCGGGGCGGAGCGACACCACGCTCGCGCGCGATGATCGCGACGCGGCCGATCCTGCCGGCGCCGCCCGTGTGGTCGTCGGTCGCTTCAGGAACCTTGGCGCCGCATCGGATGACTACCTGGCCGAACTGTTCACCGATGCGATCGTCGTCGCTCTGTTCGACGAAGGGCTCGAGCCGATTCGGTCCGACGAACCCGACGCCGCTCTTGCGACCGCCGAACGGATCGGCGCGCAGCTGGTTGTGACCGGAAGTCTCCTGGAGGATCGCGGGCGACTGATCACGCACGCGGTCCTCTCCGACGTCAGAACCGAGCTCGTAAAAGCAGCGCTGCTCCTGGAGCGCCCCGGAGGGTTTGCGGTATTCGACTCGATCGACACGGTCGCGAGTGACTTCGCGTCGTCGGTGACCCGCGTGCTCCCTGAGGTGGGACGCGCCGTGATCGAAGAGCGACCGGTCACCGCCGAGTCGATCGCGTATACGGAGCGGCTGACCGAGCAGGTCGTGATCGGGCGACGCCTGGCCGATGACCGCGTCACGACGATATCAGCGATCTACGGTACGGTGATGGATCAGATCGACGTTCCGTGGACCGATGCACCGGTCATGCGTGCCGACGGCGGCCCGAGCCTGGGGCTGTCAGTAACGTACGAGCACCCGCTGGCGCTCCCGCTCGCGCTCGCGCTGAAGGCGAGCACATCGTGGTCGCGCAACCGCGACGGCGGTTCGACCACGGTCGCGATCGGCGCTTATACGGGACCACGGCTTTCGTTCTACAATCTACGAAACGACGTCTACCTGAGCCTGCTGGGCGCGGCTCACTGGGCGAGTGCGTCGTCGATCCGCAACTGGGAGACCGACGAGCTCTACGACATTCCCGCGAGCGTAATGGCAACGATAGCTGCCGACGTTGGGATCAAGCTCTACCTCCGCCCCGGACGCCGCGCGCAGTCGCGCTTCGTCGATCTGGGCTTCACGCTCGGGATCGCCGGTGTCCGCGCCTGGGCCGACTTCACCGATGGCAGGTTCTTTGGCCCCGAACTCTGGCTCACCGCGGGCGTAGGGAGGCGACGGTGAGTCGCGTCGCGCGCAACGCGGCCGCGATTCTGGTCGCGTTGGCGCTCCTGGTGGCGGTCGGTGGGACGGCGGCGGCGCAGAGCGCGCTCGCGCCGCGCGTACCGCATCGCGTACTCGTCAGTCGACCCGACTCGCTGACGGCGATTTCAGACGCGTCGGCCCGCGCGCTGATCGACCGGATCGACGAGCTGCTGTTCACATCGATTGCCGCGCGACAGCCGATCGTACGCGTCTATACCGCGGAGACCGCGAACTCAACGATCGATATCGCGGTGGCCGAAGATACGCTCCGCGCGGTGCTGTCGGGAGCCGCGGTCGGCGGCGGGCCACTCGTCGAGTCGTCGGTCGCGACGACTGCGACCGTTACCGACGTATCGCACTGGCTCAACGAGACGGCGGAGCTGTTCGCTCCGCTTCTGGTCATGGTAGACCCGGCCGTCGTTCAGGCCGGATCGACTGGCGCTGCGACGGTACGCGAGCAGGCGATCGCGACGGTCGACCTTGCCGACCGCCTGGCGACGCCGTACGAGGCGACGCTCTGGATGTCCGGGCTTATGCGCACCGATCTGGGTGGTTCCGAAGGATCGGCATCGGTCCGGCTCACGCCGATAGCCCTGGACCTGACCTGGTTCCGTGATCGCTCCTTCGGCGTGACCGTGTCCGGGTGGTTCCAGCGGAACGACGATCTGAGGTTTGGGTCCGCTGACGATTCGCAGATCGAGCCCACGGTCACGGCGGTCCTCACGCTCGTCGGCGCCGGCATCGAGTACCGCGCGCTCGGCCGGTTCGGCGCGAGCGTCGGACTGTCGCTCTACACGGGCACGGCATGGGTCACGAACACGTCCGATGTCGCGATCGGGGACTGGGATGACAGTGACGATTTTGTCGTGTACCTGGAGCCGGGCGAGGAGGCAACGTTCCGGTATACAACACTGATGTTCCGCGGAGGACTGACCTGGAACGCGACCGATCGCTGGGCGCTTCGGACCCGGTTCATGCTGGCAATTCACCCCCTGATGCTTCTGGGACAGGAGGATCGGATTCCGTATCCGTCGGACGGTGGATCGGCGTTCCTGCTCTACCTTCCGGTGGGAGTGATGTTCCGGTTCTGAGCCGATCTGCGTCGGGTGGAGATCGCGACCCGATCGGTGCTCGATTGCGGGTATCGTCGAAGTGCGATCGGGTCGATGATTGTAGTATGGCACAGGTCCGCGACTACGACGACATCAACGTCAATCTGCGATACTGGTTTGATCGCGCGTTCGCTGCATTTGACGCACCGGTCTTCTACGATATCGGAGCGAACGACGGCGTCTTCACGATCGGGTTCGCGGGACGGTGTTCGCGGGTGGTCGCGTTCGAGCCGGCGCGGCAGTCGCATCAGCGGCTGGAGGAGCGGATCGTGGCGGCCCGACTCGCGAACGTGACGCTGCTGGGGATCGCGCTCTCCAACGCTCGCGCAATGATGCCGCTCTACGGATACTCGGACGACACGTTCAACTCGCTGTTCGCGCGGCCGGAGCAGCAGCTGTCGCACTACTCGATCGACTCGACATCGCCCGAGCAGGTCCGCGTCGAGCGGCTCGATGACGTTGTGCTGGCAAACGAACTACCGCTGCCGAACGTCGTGAAGATCGATATCGAGGGGGCCGAGCTCCCGGCGCTCCGCGGCGGCGAACAGACGATCCGGTCGGGCCGACCGGTCATCGTGATCGAGTACTCGGTCGACAACACCGCGAACGCCGGCTACCAGCGCTCAGAAATCAAGCTGCTGCTCGAGTCGTGGGGATACACGGTCAGCGGGCTTCGCCGCAACACCGACACGTCGCTTTACTCGGGCGACGCGCTCGAAGACCGCGCGATCTGGAATCTGCTCTGCCTGCCGCCGGGACTCGCGGGCCTGGCCGACGGCTGACGGCAACGCGGGCCGACCGAACCCTACGGGTTGCCCGCGGTGTCGTGGGTGATGACTCTCTGCTATACTGACGACAAACCGACCGAAGAGAGAGGGACCGATGAGACTCGGGATCTGTACATCACCCGCGAACGCGGAAACCATCGCACGCGCCGGGTACGACTACATCGAGCCCGCGCTGAACGCGGTGTCTGAGATCACCGATGAGGCGTTCGCCGAGGTGCGCGGAACGTTCGCCGCGATGCCGATCAGGGCTGAGGCATTCAACTGCCTCTTCCCCGGATCGATCCGGCTGACGGGGCCCGAAGTGGACTCCGATCGCGTGCGTGCGTACCTGAACGCAGCACTCGCCCGCGCGCGCGAACTGGGCGCTGAAGTGATCGTCTTCGGGAGCGGCGGTTCGCGCCGGGTCCCGGAGGGCTTTTCGCACGACACCGCGCTCGAACAGGTCGCGGCGATGCTGAAAGTTGCCGGACCGATCGCGAAGCAGAACGACCTGACGATCGTGATCGAGCCGCTTCGCGCGGCCGAGGATAACCTGATCAACACCGCCGCCGCGGGGCTGGAGCTTGCGACCGCGGTCGGGCACCCGAACATCCGGCTGCTTGTCGACTACTACCACATGCGCTCGCAGAACGAGTCGCCGGAAATCATCCGCCGCGCGGGAAACGCGATGCTGCGTCACTGCCACATCGCGCGGCTTGACGGACGGCGGTGGCCAAAGCCGACCGACGACGAGGAATATGGTGCGTTCTTCTCCGCGCTCGCCGATATCGGATACGACGGGCGGTTGTCGATCGAAGGAAGCACCGACGACCTGAGCGCCGACGCGCGCGAGTCTATCGCGTTCCTGCGCACCGCGACAGAGTAACCGCAGAGGTTCGCGACGGGAGAAGCC
This sequence comes from Spirochaetaceae bacterium, assembly GCA_007694025.1. Lineage (GTDB taxonomy): Bacteria > Spirochaetota > Spirochaetia > DSM-27196 > SLST01 > SLST01. The sequence goes on along the minus strand of RECL01000131.1, from coordinate 1,303 downwards.
ACAGGTTCCTGAAGAAGCGCTTGACAGGAGGGCACAGGCGCGCTACACTACATACCGCCGGTCGGTACCTACAGTAAGTCGGTAGAGACCGACCGTCGGTTACGTAGACTCGGAGTCTACGACGGAGGAAACGTGCACATAACAAAGGACTACGACGTTCGAAAGGCCGAGTTCCTGGACACGGCGATGCGGCTGTTCATCGAGCGCGGGTACGACGACACGAGCGTGAACGCGATCATCGACGCGGTTGGCGTGTCGAAGGGCGCGTTCTACCACTACTTCAAGACGAAGGAAGAGCTCCTCGACGAGCTCGCGGCGCGCGCAGGCGACCAGGCGATGGCGATCGTCGAACCGATCGTGGCCGATCCGGCGCTTCCAGCAATCGAAAAGATGAACGCGATGTTCGCGCGGACGAACGCGTTCAAGGCGCAGAACCGCGAACTGATGATCACGCTCGCGCGGGTGTTCTACAGCGACCGCAACGCGCTGCTGCGGTCTCGAATGACCCGGCGAAGCGTCGAGCTCACCGCGCCAGCGCTTGCGCGGATCATCGAGCAGGGAAACCGCGAGGGAACGATGGACGTCACTCATCCTGCGCAGACCGCCGCGATGATTCTGGAGTTCGGGGCGACCGTGGTCGCGGGCTTCGCGCGGCGGCTCGAAGAGATCGACCGTGATCCTGCGGTGGGTGATGAACTGATACTGTCGATGCGCGTGTACACCGAGTCGGTGGAACGGATGCTCGGCGTGACCCCCGGATCACTGACACTCGTCGACGACTCGATCGTCCGGATCGTGCGCGGCGATACCGCTGAGAGTAACGGAGGCAAAGGATGATCGAGGTCAAGAGTCTCACCCACGACTACGAAGGAAAGGGCAACCCTTCGGTCGACGACATCGGGTTCACGATCGAAAACGGGACCATCTTCGGATTCCTGGGCCCGAGCGGCGCCGGTAAGAGCACGACGCAGGCGCTGATGACCGGCCTGTTGTCGATTCAGACCGGAGACGTCGCGTACGACGGCGTTTCGCTTCGTGCGCAGGGTCCGGCGTTCTACAACCGGATCGGCGTGTCGTTCGAACACCCGAACGTGTTCGGCAAGCTGACCGGGCTCGAGAATCTGCGCTACCACGCAGGGCTCTACTCGGTGCCAACCGAAGACCCGAGGCGCATTCTGGACGCGGTGGGGCTGTCGGACGCGGCAAACCGCCGGGCGAGCGCGTACAGCAAGGGCATGAAGCAGCGGCTCGTCTTCGCGCGAAGCCTGATCAACAAGCCGACGATCCTGTTTCTGGACGAGCC
>RECL01000048.1 GCA_007694025.1 Spirochaetaceae bacterium | reverse complement strand
CTCTGTCGCGAACTCGACTGCCAGCCCGGTGACCTGATTCGTTACGTGCCGGAGACCGAGCCTTGACACCATCGGCTTCCTGTGGTAGGCTGGTTCTCACACCAGCCTACGCCCCGAGGTCAGCATGAGCCCCGACCATCTTCACCCGATCGGCGAGTCTGAGATCCAGGCAGCGGTCGATGTACTGATCGACTCGTTTCAGGACGACCCACTCTGGAGAGTCGCCATCCCTGCCGATGACGATCAGAACCGCGGTCGTCGAGCCTTCTTCGAGTGTCCGTTGCGCTACGGCTTGACCTACGGCAAGGTGTACGCCTCGTCGCCCGCTCTCGAAGGCCTGGCCGTGTGGGTTCCAGGGCGGCTCGCGAACATGAGCTTCTGGCGCATGCTCCGCTGCGGAGCGATCCGGGCCGCACTGGCGATGGAGAAGGAATCGGTACGCAAGCTGAAGATCCTGTCGGACACCGTAACGCCCGATCGGAAGCGGCACATGAAAGACCGGAACTACTGGTACGTGATGGTCATCGGCGTGCGCACCGCGCACCAGGGCCAGGGGATCGGCAGCCGCCTGATGCAGGCGATCACGGCAGCGTGCGATGCCGCCGGAGAACCGGTCTATCTGGAGACCGAGACTGAGGCGAATCTGCCGTTCTACGCGCGCCACGGTTTTGAGGTGATCGAGCGCGTCATGCTTCCGGAGCTCGAGCTCCCGATGTGGGAGATGGTTCGAGAGCCACACCGGGCGTAGGACACGGCTGGAGCGCTGCTGCGCCGCACCGGGGAGTGCCGATGACGACGACCGAAGCCGAGTACCTGCGCCGAATCAACCGCGTGATCGACTACATCGAGAACAACCTGGATCAACCGCTCCCCCTGGAGCAGCTGGCCGACGTTGCGCTCTTCTCGAAGTTCCACTTCCATCGCGTGTTCTACGCGATGGTGCGCGAGACGCCGGGGCAGTTCGTCCAGCGCCTGAGGATCGAGAAGGCGGCCAGACTCCTGCTGGCCAACCGCGCGCGCGGTGACCGAAGTCGCGCACGACTGCGGGTTTGCCGACTCGGCCGCGTTCGCCAGGGCGTTTCGCGCCGCGTTTGGCGTGAGCGCGACCGCGTACCGCTCCGGTGCTCGCCCGGCCAGAAGCGCACCGAGTGGCAATCCTGGCACAGCGGAACGCAACCACGGCAAAGAAGCCACGACCGCCGAACGGTATTGTGATCGCATCTTCGATTCAGACAGGAGGATTGCGATGGAAATGCCAACCATGCAGCCGATTCCAGCCGAGGCGGTCACGGTGACCGACCAGCCGGAACTCACCCTTGCGTACGTTCGCCACACCGGACCCTACTTTGGCGACGAACAGCTCTTCCAGCGATTGTTCGGCGAACTCTATCGCCGGGCCGACCCGCGCGACCTGGTAGTGCGCGGCGTCACCGAGGAGATCGTCATCTACCACGACGACCCCGAGACGGTCGCGCCCGAGAAACTACGGGTGAGTTGCTGCATCTCGGTTCCCCCGGGCACCGAGACGGCCGGGCCGGTGGGACTGATGACGCTGGCCGCCGGGCGGTACGCGCAGGCGCGGTTCAGCCTGGACGCGACGCAGTTCGGCGCGGCCTGGAACTGGGTCTACGGCGAGTGGCTACCGCAGAGCGGGTACCAGCCCGACGATGGACTCTGTTACGAGCGGTACCAGGATCACGAGCCGGACGAGCAGCTTGCCGGCGGAACCGGACGGACCTTCGTAGTGGACATCTGCGTTCCGGTGAAGCCGCTGTAATCGGATCAGGAGCGGTCGGGCGTCGATGCGGCGCCCGCGGCCGCCGCGCCAGCGATCACCGGAGACCTGCCGATCTTGAGACTCGGGATTGCTTGTACCATCAGGCGGCCGATAAGCACGGCCGTGCCCCACACGCGGTTCCGCGCGGCGCACTGTCGAAAAGAATGCAATATATACTTGTCATAATGCAATCTATATAGTACATTGATCCCGAGACGGAGGGAGCGCTCCTATGGGAACAGTAAGGAACCGCGTGCGTCTTTCCCGGGCGGAGAAGCAGATGACGCAGGAGGATCTTGCCGACATGGTGGGAGTCACGCGACAGACAATCGGGTTGATCGAGAAAGAGCGGTACAACCCCACGATCGCGCTGTGCCTTGGTCTGTGCCGCAGCCTGGGTAAAACTCTGGACGAACTATTCTGGATGGAGGAGAACGATGACGCAGAGAGATGAGCGGATCGATTCGGATGTGCGACGGGTCGAAGGGAAAGCCTTCGTTCTCTTGAAGTGGGGCGTGTTCGCGGTGCTGGTCGTCCGGTGGTTCGTACTCGGCCAGACCCTGGCAGAGACATGGGACTTCTTTGCGGTCTGGGTTGTCGCGTCCCTGTTCGAGTACTTCATGTACGCGCTGCGGGGCGTACCGATGTCGTATCCTGTACCACTGAACCCACGCGACCAGCTCGTCTTCCTGGCAACCGTCCCGGTCGTTACAGGGCTGCTGCCGGTCCTTATCCTGCACCTCCGCGGGGCATTGACCGGGTGGGGACACGCGCTCGGCATCTTCGGAAGGACCTACATCGCCATGCTCGCGCTCTTCGCCCTGTACCGTGCGATCAATGCCTGGTGGGAGCGGCGGTCGCTCGAGTGACCGCGCCCCACGATTGGCGCCTACCCAAGTGCACGGCAGCCGCCTGGGCGACAGAACTGGCGTGCACCCAAAGCAGAGGGCAGATGCGAGAGAGGCCGACAGACTCCTGGCGGAGCACCTGTTGAAGCCGATCCCGCATTCCCAGAGACCGATAGTACACACTTACAGGAGTAGAGAATGGACAGGAAAAATATAAAGGGACTATTCGAGTTTTTCGCAACCCTGGTCTCGGCCGCTATCGCCGCGAACGTAGGGACTCTTCTTGCTCGGACGTATGATCTTGCATGGTACTTCCTCGGGCTTGCAGTGATGGTTCTGTTTCTTCTCTGTTACGGAGCGGCCCGGGTGGTCCGCAGCAGGGTGACGCGTTCATGGGGTTCTTCCCGACGACCAGCAGCAGAATGATGGCGCATACCGGGCGAATCAAGGGAATCAATCAACAACCTCGCACTCTCAGGGCAGTGACTCCCGCCCAGAAGCGGGCACGGTGATGGGGGGCCTGGCCACGAGCGATCGACCACCTTCAGGCAGCCGTCCAGGTCTGGTGCCCATGATCGTTCCCTTTCGGATCGAGGTTGACCCCATGGAGCGACTTCTCCTGGTCAACTTTGAGAGCGATCCGGATGAGACCTACGTCGGCATGGAGCCGCAGGTGTTCGATGATGCCGTCCACGGCAGCGGCCACCTGGTGATCGGTTGGCGTCAGGACGGCAGAGTCGACGTCTACCACCAGCCCGGGCTCAGGCTGACTCCGGATCGCTATGACATCACCGGGAAGGGCCTCGCGCACATGGTCGAGCGGCAGTTCGCCGCGGCGACCTACGAAGTCGACGACTTCGGCGTGCAGGCGCATTACGAGTTCACCGACATCCACGACCGTGCCGTCGTGATCCGCATCAACGAGCGGAACCCCCGAACACGCAAGCCGTTCGGTCTGCTCGCTCCCATGGGTTCGGTCGCCGAAGCGCCGTCGGCCCTGCCGCTGGTGCTGCTCCACGACTTCTACTTCGTCCGGAGGAAGCACACGGCCGTTGAGGTCAGTATCGAAGGCAGACAGCACCGGCTTGATGAGCTCCCCATCCCAATGGACTTCACGCGGATGCTATTCACTCGCTACAGTCCGAGGCCGGTGATCGCCACGCTCAACCCGGCATTCGACGGGGTGCTCGAGCCCTCTATCGTGCAGCCGTTCCAGGCGGAGGTCCGGGTTGGAGACTGCAATCTGATGCTGGACTGGCAGGGTGGCAGTCCGGCCATCCGATGCATGACCCGCAACGATGGAGTCCATCCCATCGTCGTGCGGTTCCACGAACCGTTTCCGGATCTGGGGTCTCTTGCGGAGAGTGCCAACGTGACAGGGGAGTTCGCGATCGAAGGCCATCCCTCCACCGGACGAATCGCCGGGAGATACACCGTCGACAAAGCCAACGGTCAGACCGCCATCGTGATGATCCCAACGGCGGGCTGGAAGCCCCATCCCACCAAGCTGTCGTTGCGCTTTCTGTACACCGTGGCCCGCGTCTTCCGGCGGTGGCCTGCCACATACCAATGGAGCGCCATCCTCGAGGAGACCGAAGGCGGTGCCTGCTCGATGCGTTCCGGATGGCGCAGAATCCCCTGATGCACGACGGTGCGGTCCCATGGAGCGTCCCTCCCGCACTATGCTATACTCCCGAAACCGCCACAAAGAGGAGCGAGGACAAGAATGACGAAGGTGCTGAAACAGGCGGGGTGGGTTCTCTGCCTCGCGGTGATTCTCCTTGGTGTACCGCGACTTGGCGGTCTTGTCGCGAACCAGTTCGATTACTCGGGAATCGATCCCGACGGAGCGTTCGCGTGGATATCGGTCCACCATATCGTTCAGGCAATCGTCGTGTTCGCGATCATGATCGCCGCCACGCGCATCCGGGGGATCGAGTTCGGGCTCGGTTGGGGAGACCGAAAGATCGGGTTCTGGTTCGTTCGGCTCTTCGCGCTGATCTTCGTCGCGTACACCGCGGTGTCAATGGTCATTGTGCTCGTCACCGGATCGTTCCAGACTTTCCCCTACCCGTTGACCACGCGGAATATCGTGGGACAGCTCGCGTTCCAGCTGCTGCTCTCGGGTCCATCCGAAGAACTGATCTTCCGCGGGTTCGCGATCACGATGCTCGCACTGGCGTTGCGAGGATCGATCCTGAACGGCAAGGTGAGCGTCGCCAACATCGTCGCTGCACTCATCTTCGGACTCGCGCATGTCGCGATTGCGGTCGGCCCGTTCGAGCTCACGTACAGTCCGTTTCAGGTCGTCTACGCGGTCGCGCTCGGTATCTTCTACGGAATCTGCTACGAGCGCTCACGGAGCGTGATCTATCCGATGATGATGCACAGCATCAGCAACGTGGTCGCGGTCGGCGTTTCGGCCGTCGCGACGTCGATTATCGGATAGGGTGGGGCCGTAGACGAGCACAGGATACCTTTGCACGACTTGGGTTGCGAGCGACTCTACCTCGAGACCGAGGCGGCTTTGCCGTTCTGCGCGAAGCACGGGTTTGAGGTGATCGGCCACGTCACGTTTCCGGAGCTGGATCTTACGATGTGGGAGCTGGCGCGGGAGCCAAGGGCAGTGTCTCTACCCCAGTCCGGATCGGCCTCCGCACTCGATCGAGGTTGAACAGTTGGCCCAGGCGGGTGTCACCCGAAACCGTGCTGTTTGATGATCCATATCACGAAGACGGCGCGCCGCGATCTTTCCTTCCGGATATCCTGTGATGACCTATCGCCGATCCCAGGACAATGCCAAGACCTGCTCCTGCCCCAGCAAACACCGGTGCATTGACCGGGTCGGAAACCACCAGTCCGAAGGCGAATCCAGCGGCAACTCCCATGATCAAGGCGAACCCAACATACTTCGCGTATGCTTCTCTCTGCTTCTTGTTCATTCAGACCTCAGCTTGGTGGTGATTGCTCCATCATAGCGCGCGACCCAGGCGGCACCGGTCAATCCGGCGCCGCCGAGTCTTCTGAGTCATCCGATCGCGACCGCGAGCGCGAACGGTAGGAGCGCGAGCAGCCCGAAGGCGTGGGCGCGCCGGACCGTGCGGTTGTCCCACTCGAACAGCATCAGGCAGAGCGCGAGGTTCAGCACGACGCTCACCGCGAGGAACACGAGCGGTGTCGCCGCAACACCAGAGAGTGCGGCGCCGTCGAACGCGAGCGCGTTGAACGCGCGCATCGCCTGGGTCGCCGGCAACAGCGATGCGCCGCGAGCGACCGCCGCGGGAAGCAGCTCCTCCGGGACCATCAGTCCGCCAAGCAGAACCGAGGGCAGGTAGACGAGCTGCGCGAGCAGCGTTGCCGATTGCGATGACTTCGCGACGACTCCAATGAGCGCGCTCAGCGAAGCGAAGGAGAGCGTCGCGAGCAGAAAGGTCAGGACGAACCAACCCCAATTGACCGGGAGCGGCGCACCGTAGAGCAGGGTGCTGCCGATCGTCAGGATCACCGCCACGACGCTCATGTGCGCGACCGAGCCGATGATCGGGATCGTGATCATCGACGTTGCGGGCACGCCGTTCACCCGGAAGCTTCGCAGGACTCCCGACGACCGCTGATCGACGAGCGTCGAGGGAATCGTCATGAGCGTTCCCGACATGATTGCGAAGACGATCATTCCCGGGATCATCAGATCGACGAAGCCCGGGTTGACCGTCGGCATGAACAGCCCCATCATCACGAAGAAGCCGATCGGGAAGAGGTAGTTCATCAGCATCAGCGTCGCATCGCGAACCCCCGACTTCAGATCCATTGCCAGATGGTGTGCGTATCCCTTCATCGTTACCTTCCTCCCTTCGCCGTGATTTCCATGAACCGCTCCTCAAGCGACGGTCGCTCCACCCGCAGGTCCACGAGCTCATCGTCGTGCTCGTGCAGGTAACTCAACGCAGCCGCGACCGACTCTGCCGGGCGTTCGGACCAGTAGGCTGCGTACCCGTCCTCCGCGTCGGTCGCGCATGCCGCCGGCAGGTCGGGCCTTGCCGTGAGCACTGTTGAGCGGGTGGAGGCGATACGGATCTTCGTGCGCGTGTCGCCGGCCGCCGTGATCTGGCTTGGGGTGCCCTCAAGGCCCAGGCTGCCGCCGATGATGATGCCGATCCGGTCGCAGAGCTTCTCCGCCTCGGCCATGTCGTGAGTCGACAGCACGATCGTCGTGCCCGCCCGGCGCAGCTCCCGCATCATCCCGTGAAGCTCGACCCTGGACTCCACGTCGAGTCCCGCGGTCGGCTCGTCGAGCAGCACGAGCTTTGGCGAATGCGCCACCGACAGCGCGAGCGATAGCCGTCGTCGCTGGCCTACCGACATCGACCCGTACTGCTTGTCCGCCTTGTCCGCGAGGCCAAAACGGTCGAGCAGACTCTTGTCAGGCTCTACGCCGTGGTATCGGCAGAAGAAACCGAGCGCCTCGCGCGGAGTCATCGTCTTCGGCAGCGCGGACTCCTGCAGCTGGACGCCGATCACGTCCCACAGCTCCTTCGGCCGTGAGGCAGGGTCGATGCCAAAGACTTCGATCGTTCCCTCGTCGGGCGTTCGAAGCCCCTCAACGCACTCGAGCGTCGTCGTTTTGCCCGCGCCGTTGGGTCCGAGCAGTCCGTAGATCGTCCCTTGCTCGACCGCGAAGGTCAGCCGATCGACGGCAACCGTCGAACCGTACCGCTTGGTCAGGTTACTGACCGTCAACGCACTATCACGTTCCATCGTTTTTCTCCTCCATGGGCTTGCCTGCCCGATCCATCACCATCAGATAGAACGCCTGGCCGGCGTTCTGCAGAAGCTGGAGTACCCTCTCGTCCGAGCACTTCCCCATCGATCCGGAGCTCAGAAGCATCGCCAGGCCGTGAGTGAAGATCCAGCTGTGTTCGACGAGCGCGTCGAGTCCGGGGCCGAGCGCTGCGACCGCGTCCGCAATCTCCGGGCGGTCTGCAAACTCCTGGTCAAAGAACCCCTTCATACCCGACATCTCTCCCTCCGCGATCACGTCCGGTCGATCGATGTAGAGGAAGCGGAACAGGTGTCGCTCGTCGCGCGCGAACGCGATGTAGCCGAAGGCGAGGTTCAGAAGCACGTCGCCGGTCCACGGCCTGCTCTGGAACTCCTTCAGCATCGCGCGCGCCTTTGCGCGCAGCGCCCGTTCGACCTCCGCGATCGACCGCAGGTGCGAGTAGATCGGCATCGTCGACGAACCGAGCCGCTGCGCGATCGACCGCGCAGTGACACTGCTCCAGCCTCCCTCGCGAATCAACTCGAACGCCGCCTCGACAACCCGCTCGCGCGTATAGGTAACCGGCTGCGTCATTCGCCCTCCTCACATCCGCCCAACGGGGCACCGGAATAACTAACGTTATATTAAATCACAATCGTTATACCGTCAAGCGGTTCCTTGCGAATTTCCACACCAGTTCTGCTGGAGGCTGGTCGTCGCCGTGGGGATGGACGTCATCGCACAAAGCGTGGTGAACCGGCAGTGACGCTCTCTGCCGCTGGCGAGCTCGTGGACGATCACCGCCAGAACGCCGGCGACGATCAGGACGCGGCGGATGCCTGCATCCATGCTCAAATCGACCCGGGCGTCGCGGCCGAGAGCAGCCCATTGATCGGGTTGCTGACTTTGCCGCGAAACACCAGCCCTCGTCCTTGTGCCAGTTGACTTATCTGACCCTGTTCATACGCCGCGCGTGGATATATAGGCGCGCGCCTGCTGTACTCAACTCACCACGACCGCTCGGACATGGTCTTCCCGTCATCGTGAGTCTCCTCCCTCGCTATCATCTTGCATTGCACGACGGGTAGCGGCCCCATCGCTCGGCCGCCTCGTAGATGGCCCGCACGTTCTCCACCTTTGCGTTGGCCGGCAGC
>RECL01000126.1 GCA_007694025.1 Spirochaetaceae bacterium | reverse complement strand
AAGCTCAACCAGCTCGTCGATGAAGTGGAACTCGAGTCGTGATCGTCCCCGACGTGAATCTGCTCGTGTACGCGCACAACACGGGCGTGCCGGAGCACGAGCGTGTTCGCCGCTGGTGGGAGCAAACGGTCAACGGCCCGGAGCCGATCGGCATCGACTGGGCTGTCGTCCTCGGATTCGTTCGGCTCATGTCCAGTCCTCGCGTCACGATAACCCCGCAGCGACCTGAGGAGTTGCTGACCCGCGTGTCTGCGCTTCTTGCACGACCCTCGGTCCGACTGGTGACGCCCGGGCTTCGGCACGCCGAGCTGATGCGGGAACTCTTCCAGAGCTCCGGAGCGGGGCCAAAGATGGTCACCGACATCCACCTCGCCGCGCTCGCGATTGAGCTCGATGCGGTCCTCGCGACCAACGACGCTGACTTTGCGCGCTTTCCGAAGCTCAGGCGGGTGAACCCGCTGCAAGCGGAAACCGGGTGAGCGGCGCGGACGCCAAGCCACGCCCGCCCGTCGTAGCCGCCCCCCAGCGTAGCCGCCTACTCATCCAGCAGCCGATACCCCACGCCCACCTCGGTGAGGAGGTAGCGCGGGCGGGCGGGGTCGGGTTCGAGTTTGCGGCGGAGCGTCGCCATGAAGACTCGGACGTACTGCGTCTCCGCGGAGCGGCCCGGGCCCCAGACCTCGGTGAGCAGGTGCTGGTGCGTGACCACCTTCCCCGCGTGGCGGACCAGGATCGTCATGATGCGGTACTCGGTGCGGGTGAGGTGGACCGGCTCGCCGCCGACCAGCACGGTTCGCTCGACAAGGTTGACCACGAGCTCGCCAACGCGGAACTCGCCCGACTCGGGAAGCGGGGAGCCCTTTGTCGCGACGTGGCGGAGCGCCACCCGGACGCGCGCAAGGAGCTCGGCCACGCCGAATGGCTTCGTGAGGTAGTCGTCGGCGCCCGCGTCGAGCGCGACCACCTTGCTTCGCTCGTGACCACGCGCCGAGACGACGATGATTGGGATCTGCGTCCACGCCCGGAGCGCGCGAATGAGGTCGACGCCGTCGCGGTCGGGGAGCCCAAGATCGAGCAGTATGACGTCGGGCGCGTGCGAACCGGCGAGCGACAGCCCGCTCTCCGCCCGGTCGGCCTCAATCACCCGGTACGACTGGCTCGAAAGCCCGGCGACGATGAACCGTCGGATACGCTCGTCGTCTTCTATGACCAGGATCAGCGGTTGATAGGGCACTACTCAGGCCTCTCCATAGGCTCCACCGGACCCGCGTCCGCCTCTGCCGGCAGCCGCACCTCAAAGATCGCCCCGCCGGACACCAGGTTGCGCACGGTGATCGTGCCCCCGTGCGCCGCGGTGATCGCGCGGCAGATCGACAGCCCGAGCCCCATCCCCCGACGCGCGTCGGGAATCGCTCGCTCGGTGTAGAACCGTTCGAATGCGTGCTCAAGCACGTGCTCGCTCAGTCCTGGTCCATCGTCCTCAACCACAATGACAACCCACCCTTCGTCGCGCCGAACGCGCACGCACACCGTCGTGCCCGCCGGTGTGTGCTGCAGCGCGTTCTCCAGGAGATTGATGAAAAGCTGCTCGATCAGCCCGCTATCCATCCGCACCAGCACCGGCTCGTCTCCCAGATCCACGCGAAGGCGATGCGTCTCGTGGATACGATCGACTCGGCCGAGCGCCGAGCCCAGCACGTCGTCGAGTACCTCGACCACGCCCTGGAAACGCACCACGCTCTCTTCGGCGCGCGTGAGGCTCAGCAGATTTTCCACAAGACTCGTGAGCCACTTCGCGTCGTCGCGAATCGATCGGGCCAGCTCCGACCGTGTCTCGTCGGACACTGCCTCCTCGGCCAGGAGCGTCGTCGCCGACCCGACGATCGCGGTCAGCGGCGAGCGCAGGTCATGGCTGATCGACTGGAGCAGGTTCGCGCGAAGCCGCTCGCGCTCGATCTCAAGACGAGCGTGCTCCTCTCGCCGGCTCATCTCTTCGCGGTCGAGCGCCAGAGCGAGCTGGACGACGACCGCACGGAGCGATTCGGCGGTCGCCGTCGGCATTGCCTCCCCACCGGTATCAACGGCGATGACCGCGAGCGTTCGCCCCTGCACGCCAACCGGCACGAGCGTCCACACCGCACCCGGGGTCGTGACCGGCGACGGGCGTACCCCGTCGTGCGCTCCCAGGACCCGGCGAACGGGATCGAGGAGCGCCTCTCGATCCGTGGGGGAGATATCGCCCAGAACGAGCGGATCGCCTTCCCCGGCGTCGACAGCGCACGCCACCGGCCGCTCGATGAGGTTCGACAGGTGGCGCGTCGCCGATCGCACGACCTCGGCCTGACCCTGCGCGCCCAAGAGCGAACGGCTCGACTCGTAGAGGAGCTTCGTCAGAACCTCGCGCCGCTCGGCCTCCTGGGCCTGACGGCGGATTCTCGCGGTCAGCTCGCTCGTGATCACGGCGACGACGAGCATCACCGGAAACGTGACCAGGTATTGCGCGTCGTTCACCACAAAGGTGAATCGCGGTTCGGTGAAGAGGAAGTTGAAGAGCACCACGGCCACCACCGACGCGCCTATGCCGTAGACGCGACCGGCGGTCACCGACGCAACGACGACGCTCAACAGGTAGAGGAGTACGATGCTCGACTCGGTGATGCCCATCGACCGGAACGCGAGCGCGAGCGCCGTGGCCACGCCCAGCGACGCAATCGCGATCCCGGCGCGTATAAAGGAAGCATCAAGAGTCGGGAAGGCGGCATAAAGAGCTCGTAAAGATCGGGCCCCGCGTGTTGATGGAAACACAAGGCCGATCATACGATGCACCCACGTGAATATCCAGTCGCTCATCCGCAGCACCATGGCAGTCTGCGCTGGGCTGGCGCTCGTCTACCTTCCGCCGCTGGCGGTTGCCCTCGTCTCCAACGAAGGATGGATCGCCTTTGGACTCCCGTTCGCAGCGCTCGCGCTGATCGGCTTGGCGGGTCTGGTGATCGGGTTCAAGTCCAGAGTTCCACTCGGACCGCGCGAGGGCGTCGCCATCGTTGTAGTCACGTGGGTCGTCGCATGCGTCTCCGGAGCGTTCCCGTTCTTAATCTCGGGAGTCACCACGAGCGTCACGGATGCGCTCTTCGAGTCGGCGAGCGGATTCACGACCACCGGATCGACCATCTTCGCCGACGTCGAGTCGCTTCCCCGATCGATCCTCTTCTGGCGAAGCCTGACGCACTGGCTCGGTGGAATGGGGATCCTGGTGCTCGCGGTCGCAATCCTGCCCGCGCTCGGCATCGGCGGCTTTCAGCTCCTGCGTGCGGAGGCGCCGGGTCCCGACGTCGAACGGCTCGCGCCACGGATCGCGCACACAGCCCGGGCATTCTGGGGTATCTACGCCGGACTCACCGCGGTGGAAGTCGCGCTCCTGATGCTCGGAGGGATGGACCTCTTCGACGCGGTCAATCACTCGTTCGCGACGCTCGCCACCGGCGGCTTCTCGACGCGTAACGCGAGTATCGCCGCGTACCAGAGCCCCTTCATCGAATGGGTCGTTTCCGCGTTCATGATCCTTTCGGGCGTGAACTTCGCTCTCTACTACAGAGCACTGATCCGGGAGTTCCGCCGGATCGCAAACGACACCGAACTCAAGACCTACGTCGGCTTCCTGGTCATCTCGGTGACAATTGTGACGCTCGCGCTCATCGTGTCGCGCACGTACGCGGACGTCGGTGAGTCGCTTCGCTACGCCACCTTCCAGGTCGCCACGCTGACCACCTCCACCGGATTCGCAACCGCCGACTACGTCGTCTGGCCGGGAATCGCCCGGGGCGTGCTGTTTCTCGCGTTGCTGATCGGCGGCTGCGTTGGATCGACCAGCGGCGGCGTGAAGATGCTCCACGTCGCGACGCTCGGCAAGATCGTCGGGCGTCAGGTGCTCCAACTCGCGCATCCGCGCGCCGTGGTCACGATAAAGATCAATAAGACCCCGGTCAACCAGCGTACTGAAAGCTCGATCGTCGGCTTCTTCGTCCTCTATCTCTTCGTAGTTGCGCTGTCGACGCTCGTCGTTGCCAGCTCGGGCACCGACTTGGAGACCGCGCTCACCGCCACGCTGGCGGTCATCGGCAACGTCGGCCCAGGCTTCGGCCAGGTCGGCCCGACGCTCAACTTCGCCTTCCTCCCCGACTACGTCAAACTCACCCTGAGCGCCGTCATGCTGATCGGCCGGCTGGAAATCTACACCGTCGCGGTCCTCTTCATCCCCGGCTACCTCCGCGGCTGGTAGGAACAACCTGCGGCCAACCTGTGGGTATCGGCCGGGTTCCTGGGGAGAAACCGGGTGCGCTGTGGATATGTGGCCAGACGTGCCGACTTGTACACACCTGATCGGGAGAGTATGTTACCGTACCGACACGGGTTAGCGTCTTGTCCACATATGGGTTGCCCCTACTACTATGACTACTAGCTTTCATATATAGTTACCGTGACCAAGGAGACACTATGAAGTTCAGTTGTGAGCGGGACGTCATCCTCAAAGAGATCTCGATCGCAAGCGAGATCATCTCGTCTCGAAACGCGCTGTCCATCCTGTCCAACGTCTACCTGAACGCGACCGACGAAGGACTGACCATTCGCGCGACCGATCTCAAAGTAAGCTTCGAGACCAGAATCCCGGTATCGGTCAGCGAACCGGGTGTAACGACGATTCTGTGCGACAAGTTCCTCGGGATCCTGCGCAGCCTGCCGTCGGGCGACGTCGAGTTTGAGCAGGAGCGTGGCGACCGCTTCGTGATCCGCCCGCTGTTCAAGAAGATCGACTTCCGCCTCAAGAGCATCTCCAGCGAAAAGTACCCGGAGCTGCAGTTCGCTCCGCAGGAGGCATTCTTCGACTTCCCGCAGGCCGACATGATCGAGATGATCTCGCAGACCGTCTTCGCGGTCAGCGACGATGAGACGCGCTACTTCATGAACGGCGTCTTCTTTGAGAACACCGACGGCAAGGTCGTGATGGTCGCCACCGACGGACGCAGGCTGAGCTATGTCAGTAACACCCCGGCTGCGCCCGTACCCGCCTTCCCGAACGTGATCATCCCGCCCAAGATCCTTGGCCTCATCCGCAAGCTCGCCTCGGGCGAAGGCTCTATGCGTATCGCGGTCACCGAAAAGAGCGTCTTCGTCCAGTTCGACAGCCAGAAGATCAGCTCGGCGCTGATCGAAGGGCAGTTCCCGAACTACCAGCGGGTGATCCCAGACAGCCAGCAGTACCGGATCCTCGTCAAGCGCGACGAGTTCCAGGAGGCGCTCAAGCGCGTGAGCCTGCTCGTCGAAAAATCTCGCCGGGTCTATCTCACCGTGAACCCCGAAGGTCTCACGCTGAAGAGCGAAGAGACCGACATCGGCCAGGCGACCGAAGAGATCTCGTGCGAGTACGACGGGCCCGAAGCCACGATCGCGTTGAACTTCACCTACCTGGTCGATCCGCTGCGCGTGATCGAGTCGGAGAACGTCGCGATTCAGTTCACCGAAAGCAACAAGGCGATCACGATCGGACCCGATCCCGAACAGGCGTACTTCCACATCGTGATGCCGATGCAGATGGACTGACCGGGGCTTACCCCGGTTGGCGTTCACGAGCGTACGACTCTACAACTTCCGCAACCTCTCCAACGCGACCGTAGATATCGCCGCGGATGAGGTCTTCCTGATCGGAGAAAACGGGCAGGGCAAGACCAACTTCCTGGAGGCGATCTACTACGTCTGCTACGCGGCAAGCTTCAGAAGCCGCCGCGACGACGTGATCCGCCGAACCGGCGAACAGGAGATGGCCGTTCACGCGGCGTTCACAACCGGCGACCGAACGCCGGCGATGACTCACACCGTCGCGGTCAAGCAGATCGGGCGGTCGAAGGAGATCGAGCTCGACGGCTCGCCGATAGCCGACCGCAAGGAGATCATTGCGAACGTCCCGTGCATCGTCTTCTGCCACGACGACATCGCGTTCGTCGCGGGCGCCCCCGACATGCAGCGCTGGTTCATGAACCAGACGCAGTCGCTGATCGAGCCGCACGTGATCGGTGACTTCCGTACCTACAACCGCGTGCTCAGAGCGCGCAACGCGGCGCTCCGCGACGGTCGGATCAACCTTCTTGACGCGCTCGACGAACAGCTCGCGACCGCGGGGCTCCCGATTCAGGAACGCCGCAGCGAGCTTACGCGCACCTTCGCGCAAACGCTCTCCCACCTCTTCTCAATGATCTTTGGCGCCGACCGGACGCTCGAACTGCACTACAGGCCAAGCTGGGGAGCCGACGCCGGAATCGATGCGGTGCGCGCGCAGATCGCACAGAGCCGCGACCGCGATACAGAACTGCGCACATCAACGCGCGGCCCGCACCGCGATCGCTACCCCTTCCTGCTCGACGGCAGACCGCTCGCCGATGTCGCGTCGACCGGGCAGCTTCGTCTGGTATCGCTGATCCTCCGCGTCGCGCAGGCGCGCCTCCTTGCCGACTCAACCGGTCGGCGTCCGGTCCTGCTTCTTGACGACGTGCTCCTCGAGCTCGACCCCGATCGGCGCGCCCGATTCGTGGACGCGCTTCCCGATTACGAGCAGGCCGTCTTCACCTTTCTGCCCGATGAGCAGTATGCTCGGTTCAGAAAGCAGTCGACGCGCACGTATCGCGTAGAGGCGGGGGTTCTTGCGGAAAGCTGACGATCTGATGCAGCGCTTTCTCGACTCCATCGGTCGCAGCGACGGGTCGGTCTACATCGGCTTGTTCCGGTCGTGGAAAGAGGTAGCCGGCGAGCGAATCGCCGCTCACACGCAGCCGGTCGATGTTCGCGGGCACACGCTCATCGTCGAATCTGATCATCCGGCGTGGACGCAGATGGTCATGATGAACCGGTCCAGGATCCTCAAGCAGCTCTCCGGACGCTTTCCGGAGCTCCACCTGACCAGCCTCGCCGTCCGCCTCGCCGGTTCCGGCCAGAGAGATCTCACCTCAACGCCTGCAGATCACACCCGCGACCATGACCCTACCACCGGAGACCGCGCCACCGCCGCCGACGCACCCCCACCAAGCGGCCCCGCCCCCACAGCTGGCGATCCCGACCCCACAACCGGTGAACCCCCACACCCCGGCCAGCCGGCCGGCCCCGACCCCAACCCCGCCCCGCCCGTTCCAACCGCCGACGCCGCATCCGCGCTCGACCGGATCGATGACCCCGACCTTCGAGACACGCTGCGCCGGTTGCGTCAGGAAATCGCATCGGCAGACCGCAAAACGGACCGCGACCAGGAAAACGATCACGGAAACACCGACGGCAGCGTTTGACACGCGACAGCCCGCTTACGTATACTTTCTTCCTTAGCTTGCATCACCATAGAGGGAGCGTATGAAGCGCACATATCAGCCGAGCCGCCGCAAGCGGAACCGGAAGTTCGGGTTCCGCGCGCGGATGAAGACAGCAGGTGGACGTAAGGTACTCAGGCGACGCCGGGCAAAGGGCAGAATCAAGCTCAGCGTCGCGGATGAGAAGAAGCCTTACTAGAGCAGAGCGACTCACCGACCGCCGCGACATCCGCGCGGTCATAGGAGTCGGAGAACGCGTCCGCGGGACCGGAATGCGGCTGCATTTCGTCGCGAACGCGCGCCCAGAGAACCGGATCGTGGTCGTTCCCGTAAAAGGGTTCGGCAACGCGGTCCAGAGAAACCGTTGTCGCAGACACGGTAAAGAGGCGTATCGGGCCCTGAAGCATCGAGTACGCACCGGATTCGATCTGGTGGTGCTCTGCTTTCCGGGTGATTACAGTTTCGCCGAACGCCGCAACCAGTTATCCAACCTTCTTCTGAAGGCAGACCTGTTGGACAAGGAGTATTGATGGATCGCAGAACCCTGCTTGCGGTCGTTCTTTCCGTAATCGTCATAACGATCGGATTCTCGATCCAGAGCCTTTTGTTCCCGCCCCCGGAAGTCATCCCTCGCGATCCTGCCACCCAGCCCGGTCAGACAGCGCCGCAGACAGTGACACCCGACAGCGCCGATGCGCCGGCAACGCAACCCGTCGCCGCGCCGACCGGCACGGTCGTCGCCGTTTCGCGCGACGGCATCAGCACCACCCCCGTCGTATTCCAGAGCGACCTGATTCGCGTCACGATGGACCCGGCCGGAGCGACGGTCGTGTCGTTCGAGCTTCTTGAGCACATGGACGGCGACTCACCGGTCGACATGGTGTTCCGCGGCGCCGACGACCAGCGCGCGATGACGCTCCACTTCGGAGACCACCGCGCGCCCGCTGTCACCGAACTGTTCGAAGCAACCCGGATCGACGGTAATACGTTTGAGTTTCGACGCGACTTCGCGATCGCCGGGCAGGAGAACTCCGAGTTCACCGTGATCCGCCGCTACCGCTTCCGCCCCGGCGAATACATGTTCCAGCACGACGTGGAGATCCGAAACCGCAACCCGGGCGCCTTCGTCCCGCTGAACTTCAACGGCGTAGCGTACACGATCGGCTACGGCCCGCAGATCGGACCGATCTTCGAACAGCTCGACCAGCGCAACGAGTTCCGCCGCTTCCTGGCGCTGCAGGGTGGCAGACGGCAGAACTACAACCG
>RECL01000043.1 GCA_007694025.1 Spirochaetaceae bacterium | reverse complement strand
ACTCGGTACCAGACGGTTCGCCATAGAGCTGGACCGACAGGCTTGCGGTCATCGCATCGGCATCGGTGTAGGGCCCCGGATTGCACCGCAGCACTGCCGATCCATCGCGCACCCACACGGGCAGCTCGTCGAGCTCGCAGTGGACGGTGAGCCACTCGCCTCGGCTTTCCACGCGGGCGGCAGAGCTGAACTCCCACCAGACTCCCGCCGGCAGATAGACCCGGCGCTCACCCCGGTCTGAGAACATAGGCGCGACCAGAAACTTGTCGCAGAACAGGTATTGGTCGTCAGTTGAACGCACGTTCGGGTCATCCGGGTAGTCAAGAACCAGTGCCTTCACGAGCGGTGTGCCCCGGACTGCGGCCTTGTGCGAGGCGTCATAGATCTCGGGCAGGAGCGAGTAGCGCAGCGCGGCAAAGCGCCGACAGATTGCCTCGACCTCCTCGCCGTACTCCCATGGTTCGTGAGGCTCTCCGCCATGGGCGCGGGTGTGAGAGGTGAACATCGCGAACTGGAACCAGCGCGCGTAGAGCTCTGGTGTCGGACGGCCGACGAACCCGCCGATGTCGTGGGAGAAGAAGACGAAGCCGCTCAGTCCCGCCGACAGGATCGCGCGCAACTGTCCGGCCATATTCTCGTAGTCGCAGGCGACATCACCGGCCCAGTGGACCGGATAGCGCTGGCTTCCCGCGCCGCCGCTGCGGCACCAGATGAGTGCTGGTTGGCCGTCGCTGTCGTTGGCGGCCTCAAAGACCGTCCGCTGGTAGGCGAGCGTGTAGTAGTTGTGCCCGTCGCGTCCAGCCAGACCGTTGGCGTAGACCGCCTCATCGGGACCTAGCTCGCCCAGGTCGACCTTGAGGACCGCCACGCCGTCGCGATGGAGCCGCCGGTAGTGTTCCCGGATCCAGTCGGCCTCCGCTGGCCGGGTGAAGTCGATATAGACGAACGGCACCGACCAGAAGTTCATCGGTCCGCGGTTGACGATGACCGATCCTTCAGTGTCACGGACGAAGAAACCCTCCGCCAGACCCTCCGCGTGGAGCGCGCTGCCGACGGGAACGTAGGGTGAGATCCACAGGCACAGCCGCAGGTGCAGCCGACGGAGGTGCGCGATCATAGCGTCCTTCCGGACAAAGTCGGGTCCCCAGGCGAGCGTGCACGTGAGGTCGGTACCCATCCAGGGTGGGTCGACGTGGAGCACGTCGCACGGAAATCCCCGCCGGCGCACCTCGTCGGCAACCTCCATCAGCGCCGTGTCGCTTCGGTACCGGCGGATGGTCGAGAGCCACAGCCCGAACGACCACAGGGGAGGTACCGCAGCCGGCCCGGTCATCCGGTGGTAGAGCGACAGCACTTCCGCCGGCGATCCGAGCAGAACGTAGAAGTCAAGCACCTCTCCTTCCATCTCGATACCGACGGCCTGGTTCGTCGTCGACCCCAGGTCCACAGTCAAGGCCGCGTGCGAGTTGACCAGAACCCCGTACCCGCCGGTCGAAATGAAGAACGGCACCGTGATATACGTTCGGTTCGCGAGCGTGTTCGCGGGGTCGCGGTTGTAGAGCTCGACCCGCTGGCGGCGCTTGTTGAGGTCGGTGAACTGCTCGCCGAGTCCGTAGAAGTCCTCATCCCGGCGACGGAGGATCGACGTCGTGGTGTACGGGCGTCCGTCCCGTTCGATCGTGCCGGACGGGAAGCTGAAGTAGCCCCAGTAGATCGACGACGCGGCGGTGGTCTCGGCTACCACAGGACTACCGTCGCGTTCGACCGACCACGTCAGCCCGGACCGGGAGAACGAGACCGCGGTCGGCCCGTGGCGCAGCACCACCTCACCGTCGCGATCGTCGATCGTCGCCGGCATACCGACGAGTCCCGCGGCAGCTAACTCCTCTTCGGTGACGACCGGGGCCGGGGCATGCGTCTGGGCGTCGGCCTCCGGCGTGGCGCGCGTGTCGAGCGTGATGCGCAGTAGATTGGACTGGAGGAGCGCGATCCTCAGCGCGTACGGCGCACGCTCGGCTTGGTCCTCGAGCCGGGCATGGCCCGTCCCGAATATCCCGTCGAGTCCCGTGCTGTTCGCGCGGTCGAATCGTGGCGCGCGCAGACCGCTCACAACCACCGAACGCCCGTCGTGACCGGGGCGCACGCCGTCCACGCTCACGAGCCGCGACCGGAACGGCTTGTTCAGATCGAGCTCGACATCGGGCTGGACTTCCCGGACCGCCTGACTGCGCTGTATCGCATTCATCGCGCACCTTCCGAGTCCGACTCAAAGTCCCTGATGAGCGCAAGGAACGCGCTCGCCGTCCACGTGTACCCCAGATCGTCCCTTCCCTGCCCGGTCAGCGCATCGTAGTTCTCGTAGAAGCCTCCCGAGGCGGCCACCGCGTCGACGAACCTGCGGGCGACATCGGCCGCCTCAGCGAGAGCACCTGCTCGCCGCAGACCATCAACGATGAGGTGCACCAGCGGCGCCCATATCGGTCCCCGCCAGTATATGGACCCCTTCCAGAACTTCGGCACCGACCCGTAGAGCGGACTTCTGGTCGACTCGGTCGCCAGGCCATACGGCGTGAGGTACCCTTCGTCGCTCATGAGCCGGTCCAGAAGCGGACGGAAGACGTCGCGTGGCAGGAGATCCCCGAGCACGAGCGGCATGAACTGCACCAGTCCATGCTCGCCTACGCGCTCACCGCTCGGAAGGTGGTACATCTCGAAGTGGTCTCCCTTCCAGAACTTTGTGATCATGCGCCGGACAGTCTCCTCAGAGAGCGCGCGCCACGCAGCGGCCTCGTCGGCCAGCGCGAGAAGCTCCCCCACCCGCGCGAGCGCCTCGCACTGCAGCGCGAGATAGGCCGACAGGTCGGGAGAGATGACCGGACACCCGAGGTCGAAGATCGTCGCGTTGTCCTGACACTCGTTGCCATGGTTGAACTGACACACGCCGTCGCGGTCATCGTCCCGGTCACGGAACCACCAGCGGGTCCACGCGCCGATCCGGTCGTACGCGCGGCGCAGCTCGCGTCGGTCCGCGGCTCCGAAATCGATGAGACGCAGGAGCGCCCAGCCGTGGATGGGGACCTTCTGCAGCCCCTCGGTTCTCCCGTGGTCGGAAATGAAGTCGGGCAGGCGGCCGGTTTCGTACTGCGCGTCGAACATGACCTGCAGCTGATCCCATGCGAGCTGCGGATGCGCGGGGGCGAGTGCAATCGCGTTGAAGCAGTGGTCCCAGCTCCAGACGAAGTGCATGACCCGCGCGGTCATGAGCGTGGCGGGTCGCGCGAGCTCGCCCGCCGGGCCGATCGTCGCCGACCAGAGGTTGTACGCCGCGTTCACGCACGCGTCACGGTAGCGCGCGGGGAACTCCCCGAACGCGGCGCACCACTCGGCGAACGGTTGGGCAGGCTCCTCGGGCCGATCGCCTGCGCGGTACTGCGACGGCAACTCGGTTCGCGAGCTCTCGACGACGAGTCGCACCGGCTGGTCGCCAACGGGCACAAAGCGCAGCGTGCGCGTGTCGTGATCGTACGTCGCCGAGCACCCCTGCCACGCAAGCCGGAGCTGGAGCTGGATTCCCATGTAAAGGATGTTGAACGCGTCGGGTCCGACCCACCAGCCCATCCCGTGCTTATGCCCCAGGTGGTCAGCGTTCCTTCCGTAGAGGCAGAGCTCGACCGGACTCCCTGTGACCGTGAGGTCCAGAACGTCCGGCGACGGGAACGCAGCCTCCACCGACCAGTCGGAACCGGTCGATGCGAACCGGCTGGTTCTGGTGTCCAGATCGAGCACCGACAGGGAAACCGCCTCTCGACACGTCACCGTCAAGACTGCGTTGTTGTCCCACCCGAAGCTGCCGTGGAGCGTGCGCAGTTCCAGCGCGTTCGGCTCGGCGTCGGGACACAGCGACCAATACGCGCCAAGGACACTCGCAGGGAGCTTGGCGAGTGGAATCGAAACCACGGCAGGGACAGTGCTACCCATGGATACTCTCCAAAAACGAGATACTGACTTCAACCTGCGGAGCGAAGGAGGGACCTGCAAGGTACGAGAAGAGGCTCGCGCGGAACTGGCGCGCACCGGGGCGCGACTGGAGATCCGAATCCAGATCGAGGCCGCTCAGTACCAACCGCCCGCCGAGCGCGCGCATCTCCGTGACCAGACCTAACCGCCGATTCGAGTGGTACGAGTCGATCATCTGGACGAGCGGTCGCAGCCCGGGCGGAGCGCCATCGAGCACGTGAGCCTCACCCCGCGTCAGGAGATCCCACCACTGGTAGTTCGTGTGGAACTGGGTGGGAAATTGGCCAAAAAGGGGGTGGCGTGGG
The DNA here is from genome assembly GCA_007694025.1 of Spirochaetaceae bacterium. Taxonomy (GTDB): domain Bacteria; phylum Spirochaetota; class Spirochaetia; order DSM-27196; family SLST01; genus SLST01. Next base: position 4,301 of record RECL01000043.1, on the reverse strand, counting down.
TCACAGAGCATGCCCATCGTGTGGATTGGCTGCTTGTGGAAGCAGAGCGTGTTCCAGTAGACCGGCGTGAACCCGGTCGTCACGCCGCGGCCGGGCCGCAACGCACCGCGCGTGCTGAGGAGGACCGTGCCGCCACTCGCGAGAACGCGTCTTGACTGCGCGTCGAGGACCGTCGTCTGATGGACACCGCGCTCGTCGATCGCCGGCGCCTGGGTCGGGAAGAGGAAGAACTCCCAGGCGTTGGTCGCCGTGGTTCCGGCGAGCGTGACGGTAAGCGTGTAACGCTCGGGGGCGGCGAAGCCGGTCAGGTCGACTTCGAGTTCGGAGAAGCCGGCCAGCCCCAGCACGACATCGCGCGGCCCGAGGGTCCCCGACCGGAGCACCGTCCCGAGCGAGTCGGTCACCGTCCACACCATCCGCCGTTCGGCGAGCGGCCGGCGGCCCTGGTGGAACGTCTGGAGCCGCGCCTCGAGGCGGTCGGCCGGCGAGAGAATGAGCGACGGGATGCGCGCGAGTACCACTGTCTCCCCCAGGAAGCGGCGCCACTCGGCGGCGTCGGTGTACCCCTTCTCCTCGTAGAAGACGTCGATAGGAGCCATGATCGCGGTCCCCTGGCCGGGGAAGTCCATGAGCGACAGCAGCTGGAACCCCGCAAGCCCTTCGGTCCGGAGCATCGCCTCGATCTCCGCCTTGTAGCAAATGGTCTGAAGCTTCCCACTGGCCATGAGGAAGTCGCGCCACTGGTCGAGCATGGCGTGCTCGTCAAGCTCGGCCCGATAGAGCTCGAAGTTTCGGGCCCGATAGGCACCGGTGTATTTCGACATCTCGTCGAAGTTCGGGTAGACGCACCACATACCCGGCTCGTGGCTCACCAGCGGGCGGTCAAACAGCGCCACATCCGCCGCGAAGTCGAAGTCGGTCGACGGCGGGTTCTCGTTGATGTGGTAGCGGGACACACCGTCCTCGCAATACCTCTGGGCGCGCGCGCGCAGCGCCGAATGGTAGTCGCTCGCAGGCGACTGCGGCCAGCCGGACGAGCTGGTGTAGAGTCGGCGAAGGTCCTTCGCCTTCCAGTGCTCGACGAAGGTGGTCAGGAAGGCCTGGTTGTTCGCACCGTCGCCCTCGTTACCGTAGTTGAGGAAGCAGAACGACGGGTGGTTGCCGTACTCTGCGACGATCCGCTCGCTCTCCTCAAAGAGGAACTGGTCGACCGGCAGACCGTCGCCGATCTTCGTCTCGTGCGCTGCCCAGCAGCAGCTCTCCACCTGCAGGTAGAACCCCAAACGGTCGGCGACGCGGAACGCCGCGTCTGGGGGGCACCACGAGTGGAACCGGAAGTGGTTGAACCCGTACTCACGCGCCCGCGTGTACATGTACTCCCACGCAGCTTCATCGGTGGCCGTGTGGCCCTCGCGCGGGAATATGTTGCACTCGAGTGTTCCGCGCAGGAACACCGGCCGGTCGTTGATCTTGAAGGTCGTGCCGTCGACGGTGAGGCTGCGAATGCCGAAGCTGGCGCACAGCTCGTGGCACGGCCCGCCGCGCGGGCTGACGAGCGTTAGACGAAGCCCGTAGAGCGCCGGCTCCCACTCGCTCCAGGTCAGGTAGTGATCGGTCGTGTCGAGCTCCAGGTCGACCGTCTCCGTCCCTGGAGCAATCGAGACGGTCGCGGCGACTGGCTCCATCTCGTGCAACCGCGAGGCGTTCAAGCTCACCGCGCGGGCACAAACCTGGCCCGTCCACATAGCGCCCGAGCCGTTGCAGACCGACACCGAAAGTCGCGCCCGACTGCGCGAGGGATCCGGCGTCACGACGACCCCCGCGAGGTGGACCGCCGGCTCAGCGTGCATTTTCAGGTCACCGACGATCCCGTTCCAGTTCCCGTTCGTGTTGTCGGTGATGCTATGGGCCTGGGCGCCGATCTTCACCAGGTAGCGGTTGTCTATCCGCACCGTAAGCGTGTGCCGCCCGGGTGAGAGATCTGCGGGCAGGAGGTAGCGGTGCGGTGTGGAGAGCGCGCGGCTCGACCCGAGCAGAATACCGTCGATCCAGACGGTGGTCTCCCAGTGAGGCCGCTCGAACTCGACCCTGACGGCAAGCCCCTTCCAGTCGGACGGGACGTCGATCTCGCGCCGGTACCAGGCTACGCCGGAGTAGAAAGTCTCCGGAGAGAGCCACCACGCGGGCTTGAACCGCACCCCAGACAGCCGCTCCCACTTCGCGTCGAGGAAGGTCTGCGGGTCCGACATGTTCCCTGTCCAGACGGTAGCCGCACTGACAACATCCCCTATCCCGTTTGTGGTGAGCGTTCCGGGAAAGGTGAGCGTGCCGGCTGGCCCCGGGTACCCCAGCCCGGGCCAACCGTCGACAATGCCGCTATCCTGAGGGTCTAGTCGGTATTCCCACAGTCCGGATAGATCGATGGTGCGGTTCGCGTGAAGGCTCAAGAGGTCTCCTTGTCGGGGCGATACAGGATGCCCGTGTAGGCGAGTCAAAAAGCTGCCTCATCCCGCCAGTGTATGTTATACGAATAACATACACTCGGTCATGTGTCAAGCCGCATGGTTGACACCGATCGCGCGGTCTAGCATCCTTGCATCATAGATGCCCTCCCGTACGCGCAAACCCCGCCCAACGCAGAAGCAGATCGCGCACGATCTGGGAATCTCGGTCATGACCGTTCAGCGGGCGATCCACGGTACCGGCTACGTGTCTGCTGAGCTGCGCACACAGATTACTGAGTACATGAAGCGCGTCGATTACCGGCCCGATCGCGCGGCGCGTTCGCTGGTAAAGGGCTCTCACCGCACGGTGGCTCTGTTCTCGACAGATGAACCCCGCTCATTCTGGACGGATGTTGCGCGCGGCATCGACCTGGTTGCCCACGAGATAGTACACTTCGGCTTCGCAGTCGACTATCATCGTGTTCCGCACGGGAACACCACTGCGTATCTCAGAGTGCTCGACAGATCGATCAGGGCAGGCCTTGACGCTGCGGCCGTCGTCAATAACTCCGAGTTCGATATGGATCGTGTCTTCAGGAAGCTCGACGGCTCGGGTATACCCTACATTACCCTGAACATAGATGCTCCGGAAACTGGCCGGCTCTGCTTCGTCGGCCCTGATTACGTGCGTGAGGGCAGGATCGTTGCACACCATCTGAGACAGATCATGGGAACCCGTGGTCACGTCATAGTCGTGACGGGACCGGAGCAGGTCCCGCGGCCGGGATTGTCGGGTGCACAGATCGAAGTCGACCGCATAAGGGGCGTCCGCGACTATTGCGCCGAGGTCCGCGGCTACAGCGACCACGAGCTCGTCTGGACGCCGAACTCGCGGGTAGATCAGGTGGCGGAACGTATCGCGACCGCAGCGAAGGCGATTGGTAGACGGCCGGTCGGCATCTACATACCACATGTCGAACCCAACGATGCAGATGTCTTGTTCCAGTCGCTCCCGGATGTCGGGCCCGTCGTCCTGTCGTACTTCAGCTCGCATACGACTCGGTATCTGGACAGCGGACGCGTTTCTGCCGTGGTATACCAGGATCCGGTGCTCCAGGGGTACCTTGCCACCAGAGTTCTGGAGCACATCGTGGAGTCGGGAGGCCCACCCCCCAGCCGGGAGTACATAATCCAGCAAAGTCTCATCAACAAGGAGAACGCCGCGGTCGTGGACAATCTGTTTCTGGTACAGAATCTACGAAGTCGGACGTGAAATCCCGCTACTGCTCCGTGATCGACGTCATCTACTGCTTAACCGCCCCAAGCGTGAGTCCTTTGATGTAGTACCGCTGCAGCAGGGGATAAATCAGCAGAAGCGGGACCATGATCAGAATCACTTCCGCGGCCTTGAACCCGGTATCAGAGAGCTTCGTGATCCTGTCCAGTTGAGATATGTCGAACGCCGTGGTCATGTCCAGCTGGCCGGTCAGAAAACTGCGCAGTACGGTCTGAATCGGCCACTTGGCGATGTCATTGATGTAGATAAGACCGTCGAACCACGAGTTCCAGTGGAACACAAAGCTGAACAGAACCAGCGTTGCGACCGACGGCAGCGACAATGGAACGATGATCGCGCCGATAATCCTGAGATGGCCGGCGCCGTCGATCGTAGCCGACTCCATCAGCGCCGACGGTAGACCACGCACATAGTTCATGAATATGATGATACTGAAGATCGGAACCGCCGCCGGCAGGATCAGCGACCAGAACGAGTTCAGAAGCCCAACGGCATTGACGACCAGAAACGTCGGGATGAGCCCACCGCTGAACATCATCGGGATCAGCAGGAAGAATACC
>RECL01000223.1 GCA_007694025.1 Spirochaetaceae bacterium | reverse complement strand
GTCGCCGCGAACACGCCGCGGCGGGGTGGTACCTTCACGGTCGCGAACCGTGCCGACCCGCCTGCCGGGTTCGACTCGATGCGCACGAGCAGTATCGCGCTCCATCACGTCGGCGGCTCAATCTTCGGACCGGGAAACCTGGTGAAGCGCTGTCGAACCGACATGTACACCGTCTGTCCCTACCTGGCCGTTCGCTGGGAGAACAGCCCCGACTTCAAGGTGTGGACCTTCGTGCTGCGCGGCGACGCGTACTGGCACGACGGCACGCCGTTCACCGCCGAAGACGCGAAGTTCTGGTTCGATCTGGTCTTCTTCGGCGCGCGCTCCGGGGACGCGGTGCGCGCGCCGGCCTACTTCGGCCGCGAGCTTGGCATCGCCGAATCGGTTGAGGTGCTCGACCGCCGGCGGATCCGCATCACGTTCACGCACCGCAACGCGTTCTTCCCCGACATACTGGCGAACCCACGGTTCACGATCGCGCACCCGCGCCACCTTATGGAGCCGCTCATCCGCGCCGGGCAGGTGGGCGTCACACCGCTGGACGTCGGGTTGGTCGGGCTTGGTCCGTTCAGGTTTTCGCAGTACCGGCGGGGCAGCCTGGTCCGCGTTGAACGGTTCGACCGCTACTTTGAGCGCGACCGGTCAGGCAATCGGCTGCCCTACCTGGACCGGATCGATTACGTGATCATGCCCGATCCGTTCGCGATGGACGTCGCGTTCCGTAGCGGCAGGCTCGACGGAACCGCACGGGGATTGTCGCACGACCTGTCGCAGGAGCGCGTCGCGGCGTATCGCCGCGACCTGGGCGACAGCGTCTTCTTCGCGCGCTCCGACGGCGGCAACTTTCGCCTGGCGTTCAACATGATGCGCGACGGGCCATGGCGGGACCTGCGCGTGCGCCGCGCGATCGCACTGTGGATCGACAAGCCGGCGTCGATCGCTCCGGCGCTCGGCGGCTTTGGCTGGACGACACCGAACATCGGCCCCGGCGACATCTCCGTGCCGACGCACTTCATCAACTGGCCACGGTTCGACACGCAGCCGCTCGACGTTCGCCGTGCAGAGGCTCGTCGGCTGATGGCCGAAGCGGGCTATCCGAACGGCTTCACGATGGGGCATCTGACCCGCGGCATCATGACCGAGACCGGCGAATGGCTCAAGGACCAGCTCTCCGGGCTCGGCGTAGACCTCCGGCTCCAGATCGTGGACGAAGGTGAATGGAACCGGGCTCGCGTGAGCCTCGACTACGACTCGCAGCAGGGAAGGCTTTCTCCTTCGCCGATCCCCGAAGGTACCGAATCGGTCTACGGCCGCTTCCAGAACAACCCCGATGCGTACGCGAAGCACGATGACCGTGCGATAGACGAGCTCTACCGGATCCTCCGCGACGCGACGTCGATGGAGCAGCGGATCGAGGTGTGGCGACGCATGTCGCGCTACCTCTTCGTCGACCAAACCTACATCGTTCCGATCGCCGAGGCGGTCCAGGTGGTCGCGTACCGGGCGTACGTGAAGGGGCTTGTGATCCCGCAGGAGGACATGCACACGTTCACCGACTTCGCGACCGTCTGGCTCGATCGATGATGCGATACGCGCTGCACCGCGCGCTCCTGATCGTCCCGACCACCGTTGCCGCTTCGCTGGTCGTGTTCCTGGCGATGCGGGCGCTCCCCGGTGACGTGGCGCTCGCGATCCTGGCGGACACGCCACACACGATCGAGGTCCGTGAGGCGCTGCGTGAGGAGCTGGGGTTGAACAAGCCGCTATCGGTGCAGTACGCCGACTGGGCGTTGAGCATGGTGACCGGCGACTTTGGCGGCAGGTCGCTCGAGAGCCGAGAACCGATCCGCGCGATCCTCGCGCGTCAGTTTCCAGTAACCGCGCTCCTTGCGCTCTACGCGGTCGCCGTGTCGATTGTAGTGGGGCTTCCGCTCGGCGTGGTCGGCGCGCTGCGCCGGGGGCGACCGGCCGACCGGATCGTCGAGCTCGCCACGACCGGCGGGCTGTCGCTGCCGATCGTGTTCACGTCGCTTCTGACGCTCTGGCTCCTGCTGCGGCTGTTCGGATGGTCGCCTCCGATCATCTACTCTTCGCCGACCGAAGACCTCCGCGAGCACGTCGAGATCATGCTCGCTCCAGCGCTGCTCCTGTCGCTCCCGTACGGAGCGCAGCTCGCCCGCGTGATGCGTTCCGCGCTGGTCGCGGTCGCCGACGCCGACTACACGGTCGCCGCGCGCAGCCGCGGGCTGTCGGAGCTTTCGGTCGTCGTCCGCCACGGCGTCCCGAACGCGCTGTTGCCCGCCGTCACGATGATCGGTCTGCAGTTCGGCACGATCGTCAGCGGCGCGCTGGTCGTGGAGACCGTGTTCGGGCTGCCCGGAATCGGACGCGGCGTCGTACACGCCGCGCTCGCGCGCGACTACCCGGTCGTACAGAGCACCGTGATCGTCCTGGTCACGCTCGTCCTTGCGACGAACCTGATCGTAGACCTGGTCTACACGCGGCTCGACCCGCGCGTTGCGTCGACCGGATCGCGACGATGACACGGCGGCCGGCGGTACTGCTTGCGGTCGTGTGGCTCTCCGCGATCGCGTTCGTGGTCGTCTTCGCCGGTGCCGTTTCTGACTACGACCCGCTCGCGCAGAACGCCGAGCGCAGGCTCGTTGCGCCGGGGGGCGCGCATCTCTTTGGTACCGACGGGTTCGGCCGCGACGTGTTCAGCCGGGTCGTGCACGGGGGGCGTGCGTCGCTTGGCGTTGCTGGTTTGTCGGTCGCGCTTGCCGGAGCCGTCGGGCTGGCCGTCGGTACCGCGACCGGGTACGTCGGCGGCAGAACAGACGCGGTCGTCGGGCGGGTTGTCGACGTCTTCCTGGGGTTCCCCTTTCTGGTGCTGTCGTTGATGATCGTCGTAGCGCTCTCTCCGGCGCCGGTTACCGTCGCGATCGCGATCGCCGTGTCGCTCGCGCCGCAGGTGACGCGGGTTGCCCGCGCGTCGGCGCTGGCGGTCCGCAGTGAGGAGTACCTCACGGTGGTCCGGTCGACCGGCGCCGGCACCGTGCGGATCGTCGTGCGCCATCTGCTGCCCGCGTCCGCCCCGCCGGTGGTCGCGTACTTGATCGGCGCGTTTGCGACCGCGCTCGGCGCCGAGGCCACGCTGAGCTTTCTGGGCCTGGGCGTGCCGCCTCCGTACCCGTCGTGGGGCCGGATGCTGCAGGAGGGCAGCCGCGCCTACTTCGAAGCCGCACCGTGGGTCACGCTGATCCCCGGCGCGATCCTGAGCCTCACGATCGTGAGCTGCGTGGTCGTCGCCGACGCGGTTACCCGCAGGGTCGATGACGCTACCGGAGGTTCGCCTTGATGCCGGCTCCGGACATGGGTAGTCCCGCACGAGCGAGATGAGGGAGCGCGCCGACGCCCAGACACCGAGGCGTCGCGATCCGGTCCTCGCGTTCGTCGAGCAGGATCGTCGTGATCGACGACGCGGGCAGGAAGAAGCCCGCCCAGACGAGCGGCGCGTCGATCTCCAGAAGCACGCTGAGCCACGTGAGCCCGAAGCCTCCGTGGCAGAAGACCGCAATGGTGTCGTCGTTCCGCCGTTCGACGCGGTAGTGGTGTCCGTTTCGGACGTACCCGAGTCGGCTCATGAACTCGTCGCTTGAGTCGCGTATCCCCGACAGCGTCTCCTGGTACGGGAGCGCCGCGAGCTCGTCGACGGTCTCCCAGCGGGGTCGGTCGGCCGCGGCGGCGACGTCGCGGATGATGTTTCCGTGCAGGTCCCACGCCATCATTCCGCGGTTCGGCATCCTGAGCTCCGCGAGCTCCCTTGTCCACTCCTCCACCGTCGCCGTCATCCCGAGTCGTTCTTCGCTGCACGACGCGGTTGCGCGCGCGCGTCCCAACGGCGACACGTAGAGCCGCTGCGGCAGCATCTCGCTGTTCGGGTCGGCCAGGTAGTCCGCGAGCGCGCGTGCCTCCGTCCACCCCCTATCGGTCAACGTGTCGTTCGCGTAGTCGGGGTCGCCGTGTCGTATCAACAGGATTCGCATGTCCGCTATTTGACCGGTTCTTTCCCGATTGCGCAACACCCTCGGGCGGCCGGCGGCCGGCGGCCTGCGGCTGGTCGCGGCGGCTTGTCGGCGCGGTGACTCACGCCGTGCCGACGTGGTAGGCTCCCTGGTATGCGAACGATCGGCCTGATCGGCGGGATGAGTTGGGAGTCGTCGTTGGAGTACTACCGAATCATCAACGAAGAGGTGAAACGCAGGCTTGGCGGGTTGCACTCCGCGTCGTGTCTCCTGTACTCGTTCGACTTCGCGCCGCTCGAGCGGATGCAGCACGACGCGCGCTGGGACGACATCGCGGATGAGATGGCGAGCGCGGCGCGGCGGTTGGAGGCGGGCGGCGCCGAGCTGGTGCTGCTGTGCACGAACACGATGCACAAGGTAGCCAATGCGATCTACGACTCGGTGTCGATCCCGTTCATCCACATCGCCGACCCCACCGCCGGCGCCATCCGTGCGGACGGGATCGACCGTGTAGGTCTTCTTGGCACGCGGTTCACGATGGAAGATGGGTTCTATGTCGACCGGCTGCGATCGCTCTACGGGGTCGAGGCGGTTGTCCCTTCGCCGGCCGATCGCGAGGCGGTCCACCGCGTGATCTACGACGAGCTGTGCGTCGGCAGCGCCACCGACGAGTCGCGCGCGCGGTTCCGTGCGGTCATTGCGGCGCTGGTGGCCGACGGGGCGCAGGGGGTTATCCTGGGCTGCACCGAGATCGGGCTCCTGGTCGGCCCGGCCGATTCACCGGTCCCGCTCTACGACACGACGCGCCTGCACGCGCAGGCGGCGGTGGAGCTCGCGCTCGGCTGAATCGTCGGCGAGCGCTCCGGCGATTCTCTCGAAGGTTGGACCAGGGCCCGACGCGCGGTATACTCGGCAGCGTGGTGACAGAGGGGCTGGAAGCCGCGGTCCGGTCGGCTGGTCGTGAAACGTTTTCGCGGTCGGGCGGGCCCGGTGGGCAGAACGTCAACAAGGTAAATACTCAGGTGACGCTGCACGTCCCGATCGATGCGATCGGTCTGGGCGACGACGAGCAGGAGCGCGTACGCGCGCGTCTTGGCGCGCGGATCTCAGGCGAAGGCGAGCTGGTGATTCACTGCTCTCAGTCGCGGAGCCAGGCGATCAACCGCGAGCTTGCGGTCGAGCGCGCGGTCGAGCTGCTTGTTGCGGCGCTGGCCGAACGCCGTCGGCGCCGGCCGACGCGGCCGACGCGCGCGGCGCGCGAGCGCCGGCTCCTTGCGAAGCGGCGAGTCTCGGAGAAGAAGGCGTCGCGACGCATCGACCGCGACTGATCGGCCGCCACGATCGAGAGTTCGGAGGAACTGTGAGAGATTGTCTGATAGTGTTTACCGCCGGCCGAGTGCGCCGGCTCTTCCTTATTGCGACAGTCGCGGTGTTCGCGATCGGCGGCTGCGCGGTAGCTCCGCGCGCTGCGATCGACTACGTCGGCGATCCGACGCCGATCGGTGTCGGGGCGCTCACCGAGGACACGGTGGTCGGTGCGTACACGAGCGAGTTCCAGGTGGAGACGGGCGCCGGCGACCGGATCGTGCTGGTCCTCCACGATGGCGGCGTCGCGCGGATGATGACCGAACCGGCCGATGGTGCGCTGCCGACGGTGGAGGTCGGCGTCTGGCGCATCGAACGGATGCGGATTGTGGTGGAGCTGTCGGGTACGCGTGAGGAGAAGCACGAGTCGCCTGTGTCGATCGCGTTCGATCTTGTCGACGACACGCTGATCGTAATCGAATCGGATGCCGAGCGCTACGCGAGCCCGGGGCTGAGCCTGGTGCTCTTCAACCCGGACCCGACCAGGAGCATCGCCGGAACCGCGTGGACGCTGGTCGCGATCGAGATGATGGACGGGAGCGTCAGGCAGGCTGGAGACGGCGACCGTTACACCGCCGAGTTCGCGCACGACGGCTCGTTCGCGGGCCGGGCCGACTGCAACCGGATCGCCGGCCGCTACGTCGACATCGACGCGCAGCTGCGCTTCGGGGCTCTGGCATCGACCCGGGTCGCGTGCGCCTCCGACTCGCTCTACGACCGCTACGTCCGCGCGCTCGACGACGCGCATTCGTTCGTGCTGGCCGACGGCGAACTCTTCGTCGCGTTCGGTCCCGACTCGGGGATCCTCCGGCTCAAACCGCTGGAGTAGCGGCTGGCGCCGTCCGTGCGGAATCGGTTGTCCGACGTTCGATTCGGGTATACCATAGCAAAGCACTCAGGTAAGGTCCGCGCTGATCGACGGCGGTCCGTCTGAGGCGACCCGCGTCGCAAGGAGGAGCGATGAGTATCACCGTCAACCTATGGGCTATTCTGGTCGCAGCCGCGATCCATTGGATCATCGGGGCGCTCTGGTACTCGCCCCTGCTGTTCTCCAAGCCGTGGGCAGCGGCGAAGGGCATCGACATGAGCGCCGACGACGAAGGCGCTTCCCCGCTCATGTACGCAGCCGGTTATCTGGTTGGGCTGTTCGTTGCTACGGGACTCGCGATCGTGCTCGATCTCACCGCGACCGCTACCATACCGGCGGGCCTGCTCATCGCGTTCATCCTCTGGGTCGCGTTCAACGCGGCTCCGGGATTCGCGAACGCGGTATTCGGCGGGAGCTACGTGCTGTGGGTCATCGATACGGGCTATCCGCTGGTATCGATGCTCGTGAGCAGTACCATCCTGGTCGGCTGGCGCTGAGCGGGTTCGGCTTCGGTCGGCCGACGAGGGGGTAGCGGGAGCTGCGCGCGCGGGACGCGCGCCGGCGGGAGCGAGGGGGAGCCGCCGAGTGCTCGCCCCGCGCGGGCGGTGAGTCGTCGCCGATGGAGACGCTGCTCCCCCTCCTTCTTACAGAGAGGGCCGCCCTTGCGGGCGGCCCGTTCGATCTCAGATGCCGGTCCCCGTGGAACCTGGCATTGTGTAGCACTTCATAAGCCCTCCTTCGTGGCGCCTCCGGGTGATGTCGACCTCACCCCGGGTGCCGTTGATTTGTGCAGCGCCGGCAGCCGCTTCGCCCCGGCCTACGGTCGGAGACGAAAAAAGCCGTCACCTTGCATACCATTCACGGAACGGCGTGCAGGGGAACGGCTCTTCGATCGAACACACATACTATAGCCGGCCCGCGAAAAAGTGTCAAGCGGTCGTGGCCGAGCGTCCGACGGGGCACGCGTCAGCCGGCCCGCGACACCTGGGTCTGCGACCGGTCGATCCAGGCGTGACTCGGCGTGACGCCCCAGCCCGGCTCGGCATCAGGCATCTGCATCGCGCCGTCCTCTACGACCAGACGCGGCTCGAACAGCTCGGCGAACTCGCCGGGATCCTCGATCGAAAACTCCAGGAAGGGTCCGGCGTTCGGGAGCGATCGCATCAGGTGGAGCGTGAAGAGCGTGACCATGCTGACGTTCGCCGAGTGCGGGGTGCAGAGCATTCCGGCCTCTTCGGCCAGACGCGCCACGCGGCGTGCCCGGCTGATCCCGCCGATGTAGCAGACGTCGGGCTGAACGATGTCGACGACGCGCTCGTTCACCATCCGCTCCCAGACCGGCATCCAGTTGTCCTGCTCGCCTCCGGCGACGTCGCCGTCGAGCGCCGCGGTCACCTGTTGCGTCCACCCCATCTCCCAATAGGGGCACGGTTCTTCCAGGTGGCCGGGGCCGCCGCCGTGGAGCCTGCGGCCGATTTCGATCGCTCGCTTCGGCGTGAAGCCGCTGTTCCCGTCGGCGTGGATCACGAAGTCGGGGCCGAGCGCCGAGCGCATCGTGTCGATCAGCTCCTCGCTGCGACCGGGCCACTGGTCGACGTCGTTCCCGTTGACCGCGCCGACGCGAACCTTGCACGCGCCGAACCCATGCGTGTCACGCACCGTGGTGATGCGCCGTGCTTCGTCGGCCGGCGTGATGTCGCGGCGCATGCTCGACGCGTAGGCGGGGTAGGGGCCGCGTTCGGCGCCCAGGAGCTCGCAGACGAGCTTGCCGTCGCGCCGGGCAAGGAGGTCCCAGAGAGCCGTTTCCACGCCGCAGAGTGCGCGCGCGACGAAGCTCCCGGGGAACTTGTAGTTCGCCGCAATCACGCGATCGGACAGTGAGTCGGGGTCGGGATCATCGATCCCGAAGACGACCGGCGCGACCATCCGGTGCAGCACGGTCGCGGTGATGTCGGCGCAGTAGGGCGCGACCTGCCCCCAGCCGGACTCGTTCGTGTCGGTCTCTATCCGGACCAGAGCGACCGCCGGCGTCGCGTGAGTCGTGATCGATGTGATGCGCATGGCTCCTCCCGACGGCGAGGATAGCACGCCACGGCGGTGCGCCGGTACCCCGACGGGACACCGCGGGGCGGGGGGCTACGCCGGGCGGGGGCTGCTACGCCGGGTGGGCCGCGACTTGGGTGCGTACTTGGACCAGAGTTGAAGCACCACGCCGTTTCACTGCGTCTAACACGGTGGAGATCGATATCGCGGACAATCACGACCGGCGCTACAAGTACCTCTTCTCGCATCCCGGCTTCGTGGAGCGTCTTCTGACCTCGTTCGTCGACGAGCCGTTCGTCAAGGAATTGGACTTCTCCACGCTCGAACGGGTGAACTCGACGTTCGTCTCCGAGGAGTTCG
>RECL01000092.1 GCA_007694025.1 Spirochaetaceae bacterium | reverse complement strand
GGCGCACCGACTGGGGTTGGAGGCCCTGAGAGAAGACGGAACGCCGGCCGAAGTCGGAGAACCAGGCCAGGTCTACGTGACCGACTACTTCAACCGTTCGGCGCCTCTCATACGCTATGAGCTCGGCGATCTGGTCGTGCGCGGTGGGTGTCCCTGCGGACGCATCGGGCTGCCCGCGCTCAGTAGGATTCTGGGTCGAGTGGTCAGCACGATTCTCCGCCGGGACGGGCAACGAATGCTCTTTGTTGAGTTCTCCATCGCACTCCGGGAACTCCCCGGGGTTAGGCAGTACAAGGTCATTCAGGACGGCGTCGAAGATTTCAGAGTCCTCTTGAGCGCAGAGCGAGACCTGGATCGGGAGATCATGGGAGTCTTTCAGGCGCACCTCGGATACCTACCTGGCAACGTCCGCACGGAGTACCTGGACACGATCCCTCGCGATCCCAACGGTAAGTATCAGACCCTAGTGAGCAATGTGTAGGTCGGGTAAGCAGAGCAATCTGCGTCCTTGCCCACGACTCCTCATCCGGTCAACAATAACCGCATGAAGAACCGGGATGATTCCATCGTTCAACCCGACACGACCCACTGGTCGAAGTTCGCTCAGATGTGGTCGCGTATCGGCCCGCCCTTGCGACCGCCAGGCGAAGACGTCGCACTCGTGAAGCGTCTGGTCACCGAATGGTCACGAGCGAACGGCGCACCCCGAGGATTGATCATGGGAGTGACTCCGGAATACTACTCGTTTGGGTGGCCGGATGGCTCCAGCATTGTCGCGGTCGATCACAGTCAGAGCATGATCGACGAGGTGTGGCCGGGGCCGAAGGCTGCCGCCCGATGCGCGGACTGGACTGACATGCCGATCGCCGATGCCTCAGTAGACATTGCGCTCTGCGACGGCGGCCTCATCCTGCTTCCGCACCCAGAGGGTCACATCCGACTTGCACAGGAACTTGGACGTGTCGTCGGTCGCGGCGGGATCTGCATCTTCCGGCTGTTCTCACCCGTGCCGGGCGACGATGACTCCGACCGAGTACTCGGTGACCTTCTATCGGGAAAACTCGAATCGGTCAACCACATGAAGGTCCGGCTGTGGACCGCCACACAGAAGACCCTCACAGAAGGCGTACGCCTTGGGGACGTGTGGACAATGATCCAACAGGCAGTACCGGACCTGGACGCGCTCGCCGCGCGCTTGGGGTGGTCCACGGATCACCTCAACGTCCTGCAAGTCTACAAGGACAGCTCGACCCGCTACTGGTGCCCGACGCCTGCGGACATCCACCGCATGTTCTGCGAGGAGAGAAGCCTGTTCGAGATGCAGCTCGTCCACACCCCGACCTACGCAGTCGGAGCCCATTGCCCCACCATCGTCCTTCGGCGCCGGTAACCGCCCGGGCAGCCGATATGGTGCTCCATCCGGACGGCGCCGAGCAGTTGCTGGAGTGTCTGAGGGTGCCATGTTCGCCGTGCCTGCAACTACCTCAGAGCCTGACGCGCTATACCGGTGCAGTTGGAGCGGAGCCGATCAGCTCTGGTCGGCGGCTCCTGACTTCGGTGAACCGGCGGCGGTTGAACCATCGGTCGGCTTGGGCAGGACCCACCAGCTCGACGTGGGCGCACTGATAGCGAGCGAGCGCTCGTCGCGGTCAAGGCCGACAATCCCCGGCCTAAGCTGTTCAGGGAGGATCACAACGTCGAAGATCTCGTCGACGCTCTGCAGGTAGGACAGCCGTCCGACCAGCGTGCCGGTCGGTTCGTGGACGATCGCGACCCCGCTCTCGGTCGCCTCTTCGGCTATCGGAAGGTCGCGGAAGGTCGACGAGTTCTTTCTGAGCTTACTGTACGCGATGAAGAGGTGGCTGCGATGGTACGCCATCCCGCGGACGAAGCCGCCGATCTTCGCGACGACGTCGTACAATCTCCGCTTCACGTCGATGCGAGCAAGCTCCCCGGTGGCGGAGAACAGGAGGTAGAGCGCATCGCCGACGAAGCGTGGCGAGTGCGGCATCGGAAGGTCCGATAGGACGACGTCGTTCGTCCTCATGTCGATCAGGAGACCTGCGTTCGGTAGCCGCTTCCGCCACCCTCCGGTGGCGTTCGTCGGTGCCAGGCAAGTGGCGTATACCGGGGCGCCGCTGCGGAACGCGACGCCGTTCAGATGGCACCGGTCCTCCGGGGCCAATTCGGTCACGAACGGCGGGAACCAGACCGGCTCGAAGCTGTAGCTGCTGGACAGCTTCGCCAGGCAGCCGAACTTCGTGTTCACGACCCAGAGATTCCCCGACGCGTCCCATTCAAGGCCGTGCGCGTCGATATGCCCGGTCTGCCACGTCTGCCGTGGCAGATAGAGCGCGTCGTACGTGTCGGGTTGCCGCGGATACGCCGCGGCGGCGCGCGGTTCGTTCACGAAGAGCTCAACCGTCGACGCGGTCGACACGACCAGCGCGCCGTCTCGCCACCCGAGTGCCATCGGCCGGGCAAAGGTCCGCGGCAGCTGTACCAGCCGTTCGTTGTCCACCGCGCTGATGAATACCAGCTTCCCCGCCTGGTAGGTTGACAGCGCGATCGTACACCGAAGCGTCCGCAGGAGCTCCGGCACGGCGGGAGTACATGTCAACTGAAACAGCGCGGGGTCCGGGGAAGTGCTCATGGTTCGACGGATCAGTCGACTACGGAACTGCCTTGTTCTCGAAGTAAAAGAACTCAGAGACGAGTCCTTCGGCGTAGTAGTCGTACGTCGTGAACGTTCCAAGCAGCAGATCGATGTCCCCGTCGCCGTCGAAATCCGCTGCTACCATGCTCAGTGTTGACTCGGAGAATGATCCCCACCAGGATCGCTCAGGGAATGATATTCCGAACGGATTCGCGACGGGCGGAGCGAAGTTCGGCGAAGCTGGCGTGCCTTGGTTCTCAAAGTAGAGGATCTGTGGGATCGCCGACTCCGAGTAATAGTCGTAGGTGATCCCGGACACAAGGAGGTCCAGGTCACCGTCCTTGTCCAAGTCGACGATCACCAGCCCGTGGATCGTGAAGTAGGGATCGATGATATCGGCGAACGGAAAACTGTACGTAGATTCGTCAGCAAACGAAACGGTCGTCGCCGAGCCGGACGTGTTAAGCGTTAGGTAGAGACCGCCCGATGTCGCGGTGACCAGATCCAGATCGCCGTCACCGTCGATATCCACGAAGACCGCCGCGCGGACGGAGGAAGGGAGCCCCGCGTCCGGGAAGAAGTCGGTCCATCCGGAAAAGACCGGCGCTGTCGGTGTGCCGGTGTTCTCGAGCACCACCAGGCGAGGCGAGCCCTCGCCGTAGTACGAGAACTCACCGATCGCGATCAGGTCGAGGTCGCCATCTCCGTCAACATCGACGAACGCCAGCGGCTTGGCGTTGTCTGTGTACCAGTAACTCCGGTAGCCGGCATCGACCCACGTTGTGTCGGGAGCCGCGAAACTGGACCCGTCGCGCAGCTGCCTCGCGACCGAGTACTGGAACCCTCCTTCGCCATAGGTTCCATGAAGATAGGTTCCATGAAGAAAGTGGAGGTCGAGATCGCCGTCCCCGTCGGTGTCGGCCAGCACTAGGTGCCCGAACGCTCCAGCGTAGTATCCGGCACCGCCGTCTATCCCAAGCGGATTGATCTGGACCGCCGCGAAGCTCGGGGTTTGTGCGGCTGGGGGTGCGTCTTCCACCGGGCCGGTGGGTGGTGTACAGCCGGCGAGTGTGAGTGCCCCCGCGGCGAGCGCCGCTCCGCGGAGAATCGCGGGGGAGACTGGGCCGGAAAGGCGGTTGTAGAGCTTGCGTACGCGACGTAGCAGTGCACGGCGTTTCAGATAGCCGTAGGTATAGAACTCGCCGCTCTCCATGAGCGCGTGGAGTTGCTCGGTCGCGCGACGAAGCATTCGGAATGTTTCAGAATACTTGAACGGAATGCCCGGCATGAAACCTCCAAGCTGTGTAAGAAAGCATAGTGTATTTGCAGGGTTCGTGCAAGGCGCGGGCGCGTACGCTTGAGCGGGGTCGCATGAGCGATCACGCGACCCTGCTTGCTGCGGGTGCAGAGGTGACGGTGCAGCGCTTCGCGAGCACGCTGCTTCAACCTGGTCAGCACGGAACCGTGCGGGGCCACGGTTGACGCGGCCGTCGCTGACATCCACGGGACGCTCGCGCTGTCGATCTGCCGCGTGTAGTCCGCCCGGACCCGCTATCGCAGCTTTCCCGCGATGTCGGTTGCCCACGCGGTGATCGGTTCGGGGTCCCAGTTGTCGAATATCACCTTGCCGAACATCTCCATGCGGCCGCCGAACGCGGCGGTCGCGACGGGGCGCGCGCCCGCCTTTGCGACGACCGGATCGATGTACCGGCCGACCGCCTCGGCTTCGCGCTCTGCGAGCGTGCCCTTCGGCTCTGCGTCCGGGCTGCCTGGCTCCTTTCCCGACAGGACCCCCGCCGCGCTGACGAAGACCGCGACCGGTTTGCCGGTGGACGCGGCCTTGCCCAGCAGGCGCTTCGCGCTCGGCTTCCACCTGCCGACCGCGATAGACGATCCGACGACGATCGAGTCCGCGCCTTCGAGCTCGGCGCGGCCGACACGCTTTGCATCCTTCACGATACACGAGCGCCCGTCTGCCTTTGTGAGCGTTTCGCCGATCAGCTCGGCGGTCCGGCGGCTCGCGCCCTTGCGTGTTCCATACGCGATCAATGTTTTCATGTTCTCTCCTGGCCGTCCGGCCCGTCACCGAGAGTATCACGGCGTGGGGCGCCGAGCTACTCGGGCCCGGCAGACTCACAGAAGAACGGCTGGGTCCACGCGAAGCTCTCTCCGGTGCCCCAGCACTCGAACCGGACGTAGGTTGCGTCTTCCGGGACGCGAACCTCGATCGAAGCGCCGTCGACCTCGGCGATGCGCCTTCCGACCTGCATCAGCGCGACGATCTTCGCGGCATTGGGAGCGACGATGCGGATGGTGTCTCCGTCCACTTCGACGGACTCGAGCGTGACGCCGGTAGACGCGTAGAACCGACCGCGAGTCAGCGCGTCGACGATGGCCTCGATCGAGCGATCCTGCACGTAGACCGTGTTCCAGCCGAGTTCGACGTCGCGCTCCGGCAGATGGCTGTCGTCGTTCGCGAACCCCCAGACTCGCCGTCCCGACGCGAGCAGCAGGTCCCATTTGTTCGTCGAGTAGGGGCTGCCGTCGAGCCGACCGATCGTGCCGTTGTAGATCTCAAGACCCGCGTAGCCGTTCCATTCGCGCATCCGCTCGATCGGGCAGTGGTCGAAGTTCGCAAGCCAGTTGGGGTGGTTCACGACCGCGAACCCCGAGTCGGCCGCGATCGCCCTGAACACGTTCTGCCGGTCCGGATCCGGCGCGATGAGGCGTGAACCGTTCACGTGGAGAAGGTGAGGGCCGTTGGCCGTGATCTCGTTGCCAGGGATCAACGTCATCGTGCCGGTTGTGACACTCGCGTACTGGTGCGGACCCGTGAATATGTCATGATCAGAGATCATCAGGAACCCGTACCCGCGCGCCTCGTAATCCGACACAACCTCCTGAATCGGACGCGCACCGTCGCTCGCGGTCGTGTGCGTGTGCAGGTTGCCGCGTATCCACTCACCGCCGGTCAGTTCGGCGTACGGATTCAGAATCTGTCGCATTCTATGCTCCCCGGACAGAAGCTAACCGCTCGCCGGTCGCGTGGCAAACGTGACCCCACGACGGAAAGCAGCTCCTGCGGACGATCGACAATGAGATCCGGTGCTTCCCGGAGAAGCAGGTCACGGCTCTGATACCCCCAGGTCACGGCCACCGTTCGCACACCGGCCTGTTTCCCGGCGCGCACATCGCCGATCGTGTCTCCGATCATGTACGTCGACTCACTGGCGGACGTATGGCGTTCCTGGAGAAGCCTGATCCGGTCGGCCTTGGTATGCCCCGACTCGCCGCCTTCGACCGCCGTCACCGCCGAACCGATCCCGAAATCCTTCAGAGTTGCCGCGACGCGCCGGCCCTGGCTGTTGGTGACAACGGCGACCGTATGCCGAGCGGCCAGCTCCCGGATGACATCGACGATGTCGGGGAACGGGAGCGTCTGCCACGCCTTCTGCTGGATCTGGAATACCGCTTCGGCGTACGCAGCACGCCTACCCGGGGGAAGACCGATCACGCGACCAAGCTCATCGAAGGTCAGGTTCTCGATCGTGCGAAAATCGTCGGGCCGCGGCGGCCGCCCCTCGGCCAGTACCGCCTGCGCCTCGACGCAGACGGCAAGAAGCGAGTCAAACGAGTCGGCGATCACGCCGTCGAAATCGAAGATGCACAGCATTGTTGGAGTCCTCCGCGCATGCCGCCTTCAGCGCGGCTCCCTCAGCGGGAATGCGACCGTAACCGTGGTCCCCGCGCTTTGATTGAATGAGACCGTTCCTTTGAGCTGCTCCACAAGAGTGTGAACCATTGCCAGACCGAACCCACCTGCCGTGCGGGCTTCTGCCCCTTTGGGGAGGCCCGGGCCGTCGTCGCGCACGGTGATCACGACGGCTTTGTCGACCACCTCCCCACGGACCGACAGACGCCCACCCGGGCGGCCGTTGAACGCGTACTTCACTGCGTTGGTCGTGAGTTCGTTCACTATCAACCCGACGGTGGACAACGTCTTCTCGGGTAGCTGAACGTCGGCGACAATGGTTTCCACGCTCGGTACCGAGCTCCCGAAAAAGTCCACCACTCCTTTGACCAGTCGGGGAAGGAAGCTCGATAGAGATCCGTTGCCGTGAGTCTCGTCGCGGTAGAGTTGGTCGTAGAGGAGCTCGATACTCTGGAAGCGACTCGCCGCGTCTGTGAGCGACGCAGCGGCCGAAGCGTCATGCGTCGATTCGACCTGCAGCGCGAGCATCGCGGCCATGGTTCGCATGACATTCTTGATGCGGTGCTGCACCTCCTTCAGCAGGTTCTCTTTCTCCGCAACCAGGGCGCGTATCTTCTGATCTGACTCTCTCCGCTCGCTGATGTCACGGAAGATCCCCATCAGGCATGGCCGCCCTTCGTACGTCACGTGCGATGCCTTGACCTCTACGGGAACGATCGTTCCGTCGAGCCGCACAACTTCGCTCTCGATCGAATCTTGGCCGGCTGTTGCGGGGTCTTCTTGCGTGTGGCGCATGAACGCCTGTGCCGTGTCGTTCTGGATCCGTTCGGGGTGTAGATCATTGTGAAACCGCCCGATAAGATCTTCTATCGCGCGGCCGGTCAGCCTGCATGCGACGGAGTTGGCGTTGATGATGCATCCCGTCCCGGCATCCGCAATGATCACCGCATCGGGGGCGTTCTCAAACAACTGGCGGAACTGCGTTTCCCGCTCCAATAGCGCCTCTTCAGAACGTTTGCGGTCGCTGATGTCGATCGCCGACACAACCAGCATCTCCGGGGTGCCGTGCTGGTCGTTGACAGTGATTCCGCTCATCAACATCGGAAACTCGGTCCCGTCGCGGTGAACGTGACCGATCTCCCTGATGCTCGCTGCACCGGTAGCCTTGAGCTCTTCATTCGCGGCGAAGACCACCCGCAACTGATCCTCCGTGTGGAATACCGACAGGTCCTTCCCGATCAGCTCTTCAGGTTCATAGCCGTGGGCTGCTGCGAACGCGGCGTTTACGTAGCGCAGCGTTCCATCCACACCCGCGATGGCGCACCCGAACAGCGCGTTGTCGGTGATGGTCCGGAACTGCAGCAGCTCGCGCTCCGCCGCCTTGCGAGCCGAAATCTCGCGAACAACCGAGACCACGCGCTGTTCGCCGTTTTCGGCATGAACGTAGGCGCTTACCTCGACCGGGATGATCGTGCCGTCTCGACGCTGGTTTGTGGCTTCGAAGGTTGCGCGACCATCGGCAAGGAGGCGCGCCGCATCGGAGACTATGCTCGCCGCAGCCGCTTTCGGCACCACGTCGGTCACCGACATGCGAAGGAGCTCCTCCCGGGTGTACCCGAGCATGCGGCACGCGGCGTCGTTCACTTCCACATTGGGTCCCGGCAGACCGGCCGGAGTGAGTGTGTGGACAAAGATCGCATCGTTGGTGTGGTTGAACAGTGTTCGGAACTTCTCTTCGCCCGCGCGGCGGGCATCCTCTATGCGCTTCTCGGCTGTGATGTCGCGCGTGATCGTGGTGATGGTCGTAGATCTTCCGGTTGCCGGATCCTCCGTCAGGAAGAGGTCGTTATAGACAGCGATCGGTTGGTCCGTCTGGAAGTGCCGGAACCGGAACTCTCCGGTCCAGCGACCGGTCTCCATGACCGTGGGCAGGATCGTGTTCTGCACGAACTCACGGTCCTCAGGCATGAAGTAATCCATGATCCTGGTGTGTTGCACCGACTCTTCGCTGTCGAGCCCGACCATCGCGCGTCCGGCCGGGTTTACGAAGAAGGCGTCTGTTTCAATATTCGCAAGGCCGACGAAATCGCTGCTTCGCCGGATGACTGCCGCAAGGGCGCGGTTCTCCTCCTCCATCCGCTTTCGGTCGGTGACGTCGGTGAACAGGCCGGCGCAGAAGCCGGGTCGTGGGGAGTAGAGGCGTGTCTCGAAGTAACGCTCCAGCTCCGCCGAATAATCGGTGAACTGCTCGGCAACGCCCGTGGCAGCGACCCGACCGAACGCGTCGGCAGCGCTCTGTTCGGTG
>RECL01000182.1 GCA_007694025.1 Spirochaetaceae bacterium | reverse complement strand
TCCCGTCCGAGCAGGTCGGTGACTTCTTCCTGCGCGTGACCGCGCGCGACGTCGGCGGTCAGGTCCGCACGATCCCGCCCGAGGGCGAAGACGGCTATCGCGTCGTCGTCGTCAGCGGCGCGCCGCAGATCGCTTTCGCGACACCGTCGCAGGCGTCCTACGTCAGGGGCACCGTCGCGGTAACGGGCACGGCGAGTCACGAGACGGGCAATCAGCCCGACATCACGGTGCGCTTCTCCGAGCGCGACGCGCCGGACGCGCTGCTCACGGTGACCCCCGCGAGCCCGGGCTTCACCGTCACGAGCGACGGTGGCGGCGGCTTCGACTGGGAATACCTTCTGGACACGGCAGCGCTTCCCGACGACACGATCATCGCACAGGCGTTCGCTGAAATCGGCGGCACGACTGGCTTCGACAATCTGGTCTTCCTGGTGGACAACGAGCTGCCAACGGCGACGGTTACGACCCCCGGGTACCTGGACACGGTATATAGCGACGTTACGATCGCGGGAACCGCTTCGGACAATATGGGAGTCGATCAGGTCGCTATCAAACTGGGCAGCGACGACTACCTCGTCCTCACAGGAACGTACAATTGGCAGCACCCCTTCAGCTCGATCGCGTACGGATCGAGCACGCACGCGGTCGAAGTCGATCCGGTCACGGGTGATCCGGCGACCGGTACCGCGGTGTGGCGGCTGCCGATCCTCATCCGCGTGACCGATGCGGCAGGAAACGAGCGGATAGTCGAACACCGAATCTACATCGACCAGGATCTGGACAAGCCGACGGTTACCGTGCTGGCGCCCCCTGGCGGCAGCAACCTGGCCGGTCCGGTGCTGGTCACGGGTACGGCATTCGACGCAGATCCAGGCGTAGACCGCGTTGAGATGCAGATCGTGGCGCTGGCCGACGACAACCAGGTAATCGGACACGTGAACCCGCTCGGTGCGGCGATGACCGATACCGACTGGGTTCCCGCCAGCGGCACGACTCAGTGGACCCAGGAGATCAACGGCAACGGCGGGCTCTACTCGGTCACACGGCCGGGCGGCGCGTACGAAGGGAGCGGACTCACTCACAACGGCCGGCTCCGGTTGCGTATCCGTGCGGTTGACCTGGGAGGCAAGGACGGGAACATCCAGGAGCTGGTGATCCGGCTGGATGAGACGATTCCGAGCATCGCGGACGTCCTGCCGGCCTCCGGGTCGTACGTTCGCGGCAGCTTCGACCTTACCGCAACCGTCACCGACGACGAGTTCATCGATTCGGTCGCGGTCAGCAATGACGGTGGCGTTAACTACACGACGGTGCATACGGGCGGAGGAACGACGCACCTGCTCGACTACCCGGTCGATACCGGCCCTGGCGGGCTCGACGTCGTCAGCCAGGTTCGGAACTTCCGTATCCGCGTCCGCGACAACGCAAACTACACGACGATCAGCACCGTGGTGCTGAACATCGACAACTACTGGCCCGACGGAGAGATCGTCACGACGACGTGGAATCCGATGCAGATGGCGGGCGCAGCGTTCCAGATCCGTGGTGACGCATGGGACCGCGATCGGCTGCTGCCCGACAATCAGTTCCCGGTCCGTGGAATCGACACGATCGACGTGTACATAGAGGACTGGCGTGGCGGAACGGAGACCGGCCAGTTCTACAGTCTTTCGGGAGGAGCCTCGACGGCTGCAACGGACGAGGATCTTGGCAACGGCCAAGGGTCCAGGCCCGTCGTATCGAGCGGAGACCACCGGGTCCGGATCGACCGGACGCACATTGGTTCGGTCGACTTCAAGGCGATCGAGGTCGACGGGTCTGACTCGACGTGGTGGACGAGAATCGACTCGACTGCACTTCCCGACGGCCAGATGCTCGTTCACTACCTCTTCACCGACCGCGCAGGCAACCGGACGCACCGCACCGAGCCGGGTTTCGTCCGAAACAATCCGCCGGCGATCGACTCGGTCACGGTGGGAACCGACCTCAACTACGACAACGCGGTCGCGCCCGACGAACGGTTCGTCTACGCATCACAGTTCAACGCCCGTGGCCTGATCTACTTCTCACCGTCGATCTCCGGCGGAAACGGAGTTCCGACCTGGGAACTCTACGAGAGCGGCGATATGGCGACCCCGCTGGTGCTCAGCGGAAACGATCTGGATATCTCGGGCTACGGCGACGGCGTGTACACGTTCATCGTGCGCGCAACCGACGAGGTTGGAATAGTAGTCGACGCGCCGATTCAGGTGCAGATCGATCAGGCGGATACGACGCCTCCGGCGCTGACAATCGCCGCGGTACCGACCGCTGCCAACGGACACGTGGAAGCGGAGAGCCCGCTCAACCCGGGCCGGCCGTCGACGAGCGGCACGGTGATGATGTCGGGAACCGCGTGGGACAACCAGCGCGTCCGCGAGATCCGGATCACGGCTCCGGGGCTTGGAACTGACGTGCTCGCCGCCGAGTGGGAGGCGGCTCCGACCCACGATATAGTCAGCCGACTGGCCGGCTTCACGATCGTGTCGAGTACGATCGACGAGGCTGCGGGGCACCAGATCGAGTGGAGCTACGAGTGGAACACCGCAACGCACCCGGGTCGTGCCGCACTCAACGTCGCGTTCGCGATGAGCGTGCAGGACTTCCGCGGTGGCTCTCCGCCCGCGGTGACCGCAACCAGATCGTTCGACGTGGTGCCGTACATCTCCGCGGTCAGCACGGACATCAGCGGAGTCCGCGATCGCAATATCAGGTCCGCAAACGGCCGGTATGTGATCGCCCGCAGCGACAGCGCGGCCGACACGATCGAAATCCGAGGCTACAACCTGTCACCGATCGCGAACGGCGTTCGCGTATCCGCTGCGCCGACGGGTCTTGTCGGAACGACGCTCCAGGGCGACGCGCTGACGATCGAGGCGGTCGCCGGGGATTTCACTTCGATCACCGTTCGCAAGAACGCGACCGCATCGGGATACCTTGCGGTAGTCGGTGGCACGCCGGGCGTTCCGATTCCGACGATCAACAACATCAACGACAACGGCCTCGCGCACAATCAGGAACCGAGCGCGGAGCAGAAGAACCCGACGCTGACCGACGATCGCTATCTGACCTTCTTCAGCATGGTTGAGACGGGGTTCGTGAACGGCTACTACCCGGAGATGATGATGGACGGCGACTATCCGGTGTTCGGGTTCATAGACGACAGCGCCGCGAGCGACCTGCAGTTCACGCGCGGCGAAATCACCGGTGAAGCGGGAGGAGTCGCGACGACGAACCGGATCGGTTTGATTCGGGGTCTTGGTTTCCAGTACTACGCGATAGGTCGCGATGACGACGGGATCTACCATCAGCTGGCGTCCTCCACATTCAACACGGAGAGGCAGTACTACATCTATGGAGAGTACGCTCCGGACTACTCTGGGGGATGTGGCACGGGGTTCACCAACAATTGTGGTGCCACTGCAACCTACTGGAACGCGTACACTGGTAACCGAGCGAACGCGAACGACAACGACGCTCTGTTGCTCGACTCGCTCTCGTACACTCCAGGACTGCTCGTGGGACGGTACAAGAACCCCCGACTGATCGTGACCGGAAGCAGCACGACCGCTGCAACCGCCGCGACCGTTCACATGGCGTTCTTCGACGCGGCCACGGGCCAGATCATCTACCGCGGCTTCCAGGCCGGGGAAGCCCCTGCCGGGGGAGTGGTCAGAGGACTTCGCGACACAAACGGGGTCAACATGGACGAGCTGACCAATGTGACCTCCGGAGACGCCACGCGGCACACCGTGACGGCGTCCGCAAGCCAGTACCTCGATATGGGGCTAACCGACGACAACGTCGTCGTGGTCGCGTACTTCAACCAGGCAACCGGCAGGCTCAATCTCAGGTACTCAACAACGGCTGCCGGGGGGGCCGTTCCGCGATCGCTTGATGGATCGGATCCGGGGGCACCGGTTTTCTTCTCTGCGCCGGTGATCGTCCCAAATCTCTTCATAGGCAGCTACCTGTCGATGCATATCGAAACCGACGGGAACCCCGCTACCCCCGATCCGATTCACATCGCAGCGCACGATTCCGGTACAGCCGCGCTGGCGTACATCAGGTTCGACAGCTTCGCGGATGCAACCCCGTCGGTTGTCTTGGTCGACTCAAACCTGAGCGTCGGCATCTGGACCGACATCAGCGTACTCGCAGGCGTGCCCTACATCGGGTACTACAACAGCTCCGAAACCGGTACTCGCGACTCGGTGAAACTGGCGTACTTCAATGGGGATACATCAGTGTCGGTCACTCCGGGTGTCGACGGAGCGGGTAACGTGACGGGCACCTGGGAGTTCATGACGGTGCCGGCCGTTGACACCCCGAACGGTGGCATCGCCCAGTTCATGCGCGTCAACGTCGGGTTCGACACGGCGGGGAATCCGGTCGTTGGCTATCTTGCCGACGACATCGAATACGGACGTCTGCTGCCGCCCTGGCCGTAGGCCCGGCAAGGATGAATGAGATGATTGACCATCAACGAGTATCAGTACCGGTGACACGCTGTTGGCTGGGGTCGGAACGGGTTGCGATCGTCGCTGGGTTTCTGCTCCTCCTCCCGGTGATGATCTTCTCCGCGGGCCGGACCGAGGAGGAGGCATTTCAGGCGATCGAGACTACGGGGAACTGGGAACACGAGATCGATGTGAGCGGGCTCGATCCCGGTCTCTACAACATCGTCGTGCGCGCGCGGGATGGGGCGGGGAATGAGGCGATCGGCGGGCCGTACAATATCTTCGTCGACCCGGAAAGCGACCTGCCGACCGCGACGATTCTCTTCCCACAGCCGGGACAGGCCGCCGCGACCAAACTCTTCGTGGTTGGGGCCGCTCACGACAACGAGGCGGTTGCGGCCGTAGAAGTGAGAATCAACGACGGCAGCTTCATACGCGCCGACGGCGCAGAGTTCTGGTCGGCACGGATGCCGCTTGCGAACCTGGCCGACGGACCGCACACGGTCGGTGTTCGCGCGATCGACGTCAACGGCACGGTCGGCCCGGAGACGCGCGTGCGGTTCCTGGTGGACACCGAGCCACCGGCCATTGCGCTGCAGAGCCACGAAAGTGGCGTCTTCGTGACCACGCGAACGACGGTGGAGGGAGTGGTCTCCGACGCGAACGGCGTGCGTGGATTGATGCTCGTGACAGATGGCGGTCGGCAACCGCTCGCGCTCCGCGGCAGGGGACCCGAACAAGGTTTTTCTTTCAGGATCGATCCGCGCGAACTGGAAGAGGGGCCGCACGTGTGGGTTCTGGAGGCGACCGATCAGACCGGACAGGTTGCGACGACGCCGTTTCTGTTCTTCGTGGACACGCAGCCACCCGAGCTCTCCATTCTCTATCCCGGGCCTGACGATCGGGTCGACGCGCAGTTGCGATTCGTCGGCCGTGTTGCCGACGCGGTTGGCGTCGAATCGCTTCGCTATGAGCTCAGTACCGGCGACGCGGGCGATATCCCGCTCACGCCGGGCGACCCGTACTGGACGATCGCGGTCGACCTGCCACCGGCGACCCGCGGGAACGTCACAGCCACCTTCGTGGTCACCGACGTCGCGGGTAACGAGCGGCGTGAGCGGATGCGACTCTCCATCGACCAGGCGGGCGACCGGCCGATCACCGTCGTGAGCGAACCCGCGGATGGGTCGATTGTCGGATCCGCGACGCTCGTCGGCCATATCGTCGACGACGACGGTGGGGCGCGGGTCGAGTACTCGATCAACGGCGGCGCGCCGGTCCAGGTCGACGCAGACGCCGGATTTGCGATCCCTCTGGATCTGGCGCCGGGGCAGTACGATCTACGCATCCGCGCGATCGACCGGTACGGCCTGGCTGGCGACGAGGTTCGTCGCCGATTCCGCGTCGCAACGCCGCTGCCGCACGTCGCGTTCGAACGCGTGGTCCGTGCCGACGGCGATGAGGCGTACACACCGGGATTCGTCGTTGCAGACAGAGAGCGCGTGTCGATAGTCGGACGCGTCGCAGGCATGACCGGCGGAAGGATCGATCACCGGATCGGCGAGGCATCCGGCACCGCGTCGATCGCTGCCGACGGCTCGTTTACCGTCACGATTCCGCGTATAGCCGGCCCCACGATCGTCCCGATCGAGATAGCGATCCAGAACGAGGCGGGAGCCACAGTGCGACATCCGGGCTTCTTCGTGCAGTTGCCACCCGCCGGTGAAGGTCCCGCACCGACGCGCGCGCAGATCCTCCCGTCTGGGTTGTGGCTGACCGGCCACGAGTCGGGCGCGGCGGCTACCCTGCAACCGCCCGCGCTCTACCTTCCGGTCGGACAGGCACTCCAGCTTCTATCGCCCGGCGGAACACCGACCGACATCGAGATCGTCGGCGATGCCCCGTTCCTCACCACGGCCGGTCGCGGTCAGGTAGTGGTGGTCACCGCGTCGTCTCCCGGTGCGGCCGAGTCGATTCGCATCCGGGCGCGCGTCGCCGGACGCGAGGTGGAGAGCGTTCCATTCTCCGTCCGTACGTCGAACGACGCGACCCGCATTGCCGGGCTCTCCGGGCTAGTGGGGTCGTGGCACTCAACGTCGCCCGAGGTTGTCGCGCAGGTCGCAGATCCCGTTGGCGTTCGCGACGCCGAGGTCAGGGTGATCCGCGTGGCCACTGCCGCCGGAGCGGCGACGGGGCCAGTTCTCGATGGCGGATGGTCGCGTGCGGCCGCGACCGACGACGGCGCGTACGTCGCCACACCGTCGCTTCCTACGGAAGACGGGCTCGCGCTCGTCCAGGTCCGCGCGACCAACCGCGCGGGGCTCGTGACCACGTCGTCGGTTCCGGTCGTCGTGGATCGCGCTCCGCCAACGCTGCGCGTCGTGACGCCGCTCGATGGCGACACCGTCAACGGAACGATCACGTTCGCGGCAATCATCGACCGGCCATCGACCGTCGCGCGGATCACCGCGATCGACCCGGCCGGCGAAGATGATCAGCGGGTTACCGTCACGGCCGACGCGCTCATCGCGCGAAGCGCGGCCGTCACCAACGCGGCGGATTCGATGACGCTCGTGGTCACGAGTCGGGCCGGTGTGGAGACGGCAGTGGCACTTCAGGCGTTGACCGATGAGGACGCCGACCGACCGCGACTCATCCTCCAGGTGCCCGTCGATCGCGCGGCGGTCAACGGGAGCCTCCGCCTGTCGGGCGTGCTGCTCGACGACGACAAACCGGCCGCGATTACGTACTCGATCGACGGGCGGGAGCCGCGACGCGTAGCGACCGAAGGGCTGTTCGATCTCGCGGTCCCACTGTCGGGGTTCGACGACGGCGAGTACTCGCTCGAGGTGATCGGCTACGACATCGGCGGAACCGCAGGAGAACCGGTACGTCGCACGATCGTGGTATCGCGCAGCAGGCCGGTGACGACGCTCTCCGAACCGAACATCGACTCCTTCCAGAGCGGCGTGGTCGTGCTCAGGGGCCGGAGCGAGGACCCGAACGGAATCACGCGAGTGTCGGTGAGCACCGACAGCGGCGCGTCGTTTGACGACGCGACGATCGCAGCTCCGGCGGGCGGCGCATCGTCGTCGACCACCGCGGCCTGGGCGTACGAGCTCGACACGAGCCTCCTGTCGGACGGCACCCACTCGCTCCTTGTGCGGTCGATCGATGGTGCCGGGCACGAAGGGCTGCTCGCGACGATCATCAACGTCGATAACTCCGCCCCGGTGATCGAACTTGCCTCCCCGGCTGACGGTGCCGACGTGACCGGAACGCTCGTGATCGACGGCAGGGCCGACGACCTCAATCTCCGCGACGTGCGAATCATCGCGCAACCGCTGGACCAGTCGACCGAGGAGATCGAGCTCGTTCGGTTCGACCGCCCGGGCCCGTTCGGATACGCGATCGACGCGGTGGAGATCGAGCCGGGATGGTACAACATCCGGGTGGAGGCGCACGACCTGGCGGGAAACGTCAGCCACGTCTCGCGCAACATCCGCGTCGACGCCCCCGGGCTGACGGCGCCCAGGATCGTTCTGCCCTTCCCGGGGCAGACGCTACGCCACTCGATCGACGTCGTGATCGAGTCGCCGGCCGACCACGGCCCGGTCACGCTCCTGGTCGACGGCCGACCGGTGGGCGTGATCGACATAGACCACAGGGGACGCGGCCACGCGCGTGTCGACGGAGAGCGGCTCGCCGACGGCACGGTCACGCTGACGATTCGCGCAGAGACTGGTCCGACCGGCACGCTCGAGAGCGAGCCGCGCACGATCACCTTCGGTCGGCTTGGGCCGTGGATCACGGTAGACGGACCTGAGTTCCTGGACTTCGTGCGCGATCGCCCCTTCGTGACCGGGCGCGCCGGATACGCGCTCGACCTTCCGGAAGGCGGAGACCGGGCGAGCGACCGTGAACGGAACCGGATCGCCGCAGAGCACCGGGTCGAGTACGTCGAGGTCAGCACGAACAACGGCGAGACGTGGAGCAGGGCTCGTGGCGGAGCCGAATGGCAGTACCGGATCGAGACTACCGAGCTTCCCGACGGGAGGCTCAACCTGATCAGCCGTGCGGTGTTCGCCAACGGCGAGAGCGTCACCCGCAGGCACGCGGTGGTCATCGACGAGCGACCGCCCACGGTTCGGCTGCTCCAGCCGAACGAGCGTGATCGATTCAGCACTACAGTAAGGGTGGTCGGAGTCACCGCGGATGAGAACAGCCTCCGCGACGTCGCGGTCGCACTGCGCCCGGGCAACAAGTCGCGCTACGAGGTTCCGAGCTTCATCCAGGGGCTCT
>RECL01000045.1 GCA_007694025.1 Spirochaetaceae bacterium | reverse complement strand
CTCGAACTCGACATCCCGGTCGTTGGGCTCGCGAAGCGGGAGGAAGAGCTCTTCCTCCCCGGCCGATCCGATTCGATCAGGCTTCCCGAAGGATCAGAGCCGCTGCGGGTGCTCCAGGCGGTTCGCGACGAGGCACACCGCTTCGCAACCACCTTCCGCGCGTCGCTTCAGAGCGGCGACCTCAGCACCAGCGAGCTGTTGTCGGTACCCGGGGTCGGGCCGAAGCGCAGCAGGCGCATCCTCGAGCGCTTTGAGTCGCTTTCGGCGATCGCGGGCGCCGATGCGGAGCTGATCGCCGCGGAGGCGAGCATCCCGCTCGAGACCGCACGCGCGGTCCGCGACGCGGCGAGCAACGCCGTCGACGGACGTGAGGCGGCCTTGACAACCACCGATGGCTTACCTACTATTCAGGGCGATACTTCGGGGGTGTAGCTCAGTTGGCTAGAGTACGTGAATGGCATTCACGGGGTCACGGGTTCGAATCCCGTCACCTCCACTCGTTGTACGACCATGGCTTCAGGATCTGACGGCAGCAGAGAGCACCTTTTCTCCGGCGAGATGGATCCCGACGTTGCCGATCTGATCGGGATCGGTGACGATGACGACGCCGGTGACGAAACCCCCGACTTCTCCGACCTCTTTGGCGACACGGGCGACTCCGACAACGGCGGTGGTGACTCTGGTCCCGTCGACCTGTCGGTACGCACGTTCACGCGGCCGGCCCGAATTGAGGAAGAGTCCAAACCGCTCTTCTCCGACAAGGATTACTACAAGACCGCCCTGACCGGCGAAGGCGACGCGTCAAAGCGGACGCACACGATCCTTGGACAGTTTCTGCAGGCCCAGGATCCGCAGGACCGCTCGATGCACCGCGGGCGACTCATCCCGGCGTATTGGGACCTCTTCGGCAGCATCGCGCGCAAGATATCGGCGCGGCTGCCGCAGCCGAAGGTGATGGTGCTGCGCTTCGGGCTGCTCCTGCCGACGATGGTGTCCGCCGAACAGCGGGCGATGCTCGGCCAGGTCATCATGGACAACCAGACCGGCGAGCCGATCTACTACGTCGACGAGTGGCTCGGTGAGGTCGCCCGCGGACGCGTCAGCACCTCCGCAACCGACGAAACCAAGCCGAGCAACCGACGCGAACCCGACAAGATCAACGCGCTGCTGGAGAAGAACCGCGGCAGGCGCGACGCTCAGCTGAACGTGGTGCGTAACGCGGTCACCGAGATGGCCAGTCTTGAGGACGAGCTCAAGGAGCGGGTTGACGTGATCGGATCGCACGATCTGCGCCCCGAATACGAGAACATGCCGTCGCCGTACAACGACATGCAACGGTCGGCGATCGGCGAGATCACGAACATCATGCGTCGGCTCGCGATCCTGAACAAGGAACTGACCAGCCACTACCGCGAGCTCGATTCGATCATGGACCAGCTTCAGGAGCTTGAGGAGCGCGAAGAAGAGGCCGGTGAGGTCCGCGTCGACGTCAAGGAGATCTCGGAAGAGGCGAATACGGTCCGGCAGATGACGAAGCTCTGCGTCGGACGCCAGGGGAATCACTTCCCGCTCCTGATGCGGCAGTACCTGCGCGGGACGCTCATGGACGTGGGTACCCGCGAAAACGTCCTGAACATGCTCGCGGATGCCGAGTACTTCGACCCCGGCGTGTTCCTGCGGACGTTCAAGATGCAGACAAACCGGATCGTCCCGAACGTGATCCTGCTGCCGTGCTTCGGAGATCAGGGCGTCTGCTGGGAGCCGTTCGAGCGGTACAACCGGGCGAGCAGCCGTGGACGCCTTGCGATCCCGATGTACCCGAAGGACCTGCGCTCGGCGGTCGTGGCCGCGCTCGGAGACCTGCGCTGGCAGATCGCGAAGGAGAAGGCGCAGCACTACTGGATGGAGGAAGGGCTGACCGGCTGGTACTACCAGTGGTTCGAAGGCCGCCGGACTCGTGGTGACGTGAAGGACGCGTTCATCCAGGACTACATCCTGTGGATCACGAAAGAGAGCGAAGGTACGCAGAAGCTCGACCGCGAGGTGCGCGGGATCTTCTGGCGCTACATGCCGTTCCCGCAGGAAGTCAAGGAGAAGCTGAAGAACCGGGGCTTCGTCTACAGCGAACTCTACAAGAAAGACATCAACCGCAGCATGTCCGACGGCTATTGAAGCTGAGTACCCTCACCGGCTCAGTACTCTGAGCCGCTCAGTACTCTGAGCCGCTCAGTCTTTCTTCGACTGGCCCCGACGCGCAAAGATCGGATCGAAGTACTCGTCCAGATCCCACTTCTTCGACATCCACTTGATGATGCGGTGGTAGAGGAAGTAGGTCAGCGCGATCGATCCCAGAAAGAGCACGATCAGCACGATCTGGTTCACCTCAGGGCTGAGAGAGCCGGCGATGAGATTGCCGTAGATCAGGAAGAGCACGATGAAGATCGCCACCATCAGAAGGACGTTGGCGACCGTCGCGCCCAGCATGAAGAGGATTGTGTTCGCTTTCTTGTTCATCTACGCTCCATCGCTCCCGACAGCTGCGGACCGTGACTCGATGATCACGCCGAGCACCAGCAAGATTCCGCCGACGACCACGCTCGCGTCGGCGACATTGAACGTGGGCCATCGGTCCATTCCCAGTATCCCATAGAACTTGACATCTATCCAGTCCACAACGCCGTCTGGCCGGAAGATGCGGTCGATCAGGTTGCCGGCCCCGCCCGCAATGATCGCCGCGAGCGCCCAGCGCTGAAAGCCGGTCAACTCGCGCGAAGTGACGTAGTAGTACCCGAGCCCGGCCACAACAAAGAGCGGCAGCACGACGAAGGCGATCCGACGCACAAGCGGAGCCCAGTCGCGCCCGATACTGAACGCGATTCCCAGATTGCGCACGTGGATGACGCGCACGACGTCGCCAAACACTTCGATGATCGGTCCGCCGAACTCGATCCGTGCGACGTGCGCGACGATGAGCGCCTTTGTGATCTGGTCCAGGATGACGAGTCCGGCGATCAGGAGCAGCGGCATCAGCAGCTGTCGACGTGTAGGTTCGGTCTGTGTGCTTGTCATCGCTAAAGCCCCGTCGGAACGTCCAGGAAGGTTGTCTCCACGCCAAAACGATCGTGCAGGTGCTCGGCTACGGCCCGCACTCCCCACGTTTCGGTTCGGTAGTGTCCGGCGAACATAACATTGATGCCCGCCTCAAGACAATCGTGGTAGATCGTGTGCGACGCGTCTCCGGTGATGAACAGATCCAGCCGTTCATCTATCGCCTCCGCAACCTCGCGCGGAGCCCCTCCCGACACGATACCCACCGTCGCGATCTGTTCGGGGCCGAAGGGCAGAAAGCCGAGCAGATCCTCGGTCGTGCCGAACAGCG
This sequence comes from Spirochaetaceae bacterium, assembly GCA_007694025.1. Taxonomy (GTDB): domain Bacteria; phylum Spirochaetota; class Spirochaetia; order DSM-27196; family SLST01; genus SLST01. The sequence goes on along the minus strand of RECL01000045.1, from coordinate 5,446 downwards.
CGCGTGCAATCGCCTCTCCGGTCATCGGATGCGGGAGCCTGCCGGCCCAGCCGATCGTCGACCCCTTGTACACGCCGAACGGGCGGACATCTGTCAGCCCGAGCGCCGCGGCCATCGCCGCATTGTTGCCCAGCGTCCCATGCGCGTCGAGCGGCAGGTGCGCCGCGTAGAGCCCGACGTTTGCGGCGATCAGCGACCGGACCCGGGCGTAGTGGCGACCGGTGATCGCGAGCGCCGGGCCCCAGAAGAACCCGTGGTGGACCAGGAGCAGATCTGCGCCCCATTCGACGGCGCGCTCTATCGTCTCCAGCGCCGCGTCGACCGCGACGGCCACCTTGTCGACCGTATCTGATCCGACGGCCACCTGCATGCCGTTCATCGACGCGTCGGCCGCAGCCCAGCGGTCTACCTCCAGCAGCTCGTTCAGATAGCGCTCGATCTCATCGGGTCTCATGCGGATGAGGATACGCGATTCATCGGGTAGAGCCAACCGGGCCGGCCGGGACGGGGTATCCCGGGCCCCGGGCTATCCCCGCGCCGGCTCAGTGCGTATACTTCGGCTATGGCTCATCAGCGCACGACTCGACCCGTCGATCCCGCGTCCGAGGGGGCATCCGAGTGTGAGTCGGCAAAGGAATTGACCTACGAACAGGTCGCGTTTGCGATCACTGCCGACGACGTCGATACGCTCGACGACGGCTCGGAGCACTTTCACATCATCGGCCAGCCTCGAGCGCTGCGCGCGCTCAAGCTCGCGATCGACATCGACGGGAAGGGCTACAACATCTTCGCGACCGGGCTCGCCGGTACCGGCAAGCGCACCGCGATCACGAAGATCCTCAAGGAGTACCACCCACGCCGCAGTCGGCTGAAGGACATCGTCTACGTCCACAATTTCACTCAGCCCGATCGACCCCGCGTGCTCTATTTCGAGCCGGGCCAGGCCCGCGAGTTCCGCCAGTCCATCGTCGATCTTATCGACGGCTTCCGCAGAGTCATCAGCGCGATGTCGGTCGACCAGGGGTACAAGACCGAGCGGGATCGGCTGGTGATGCAGGCAGAAGGACGCGAGACGCAGAAGGTCAGCGAGTTCGAGCAGAAACTGAAGGAAGAGGGGTTCGAGATCGTCCAGGTCGAAGAGGAAAATGACCAGCGGACCGACATCGCAGCGATCGTCGAGGGCGAAAGCGCGACCTTTGACGAGCTGCAGCGGCTCGTCACCAAAGGAGAGCTCGAGGAGCCACTCTGGAACCAGATTCGCGAGAAGTACTACCGATTCATGGACGAGATGAAGCAGATCTTCCAGTCGCTTCGCAGCGACCGTGTGACCGTCGAAGAGAGCCTTCGCGCGATGCAGATGGATCTGGTCAAGCCGCAGCTGGAGGCCGAGATCGCGAAGCTGCGGCTTGACTTCCCCGACGCGCGCGTCCACCACTACCTTGATGATCTGCTCGCCGACGCGCTCCAGAACTTCCAGTGGTTTCGCGAACCCGACGATGGAGACGACGACGCAGAACCCGCGCCGTTGTGGCGGTACGGCGTGAACATCATCGTCGACCACGCCGAAACGACGTCGATGCCGATCATCTTCGAAAGCCACCCCGACCACCAGAAGCTCTTCGGTTCGCAGGAGAGTATCGGCGACCCGTCGGGCGAACGGATGACGACCTTCCTCCAGCTTCGCTCCGGTTCGCTTCTCCAGGCGTCGGGAGGGTTTCTCATCCTCCGCGCGGAGGACGTGCTGTCCGACGAAGAGTGCTGGAACAGCCTCAAGCGGGCGCTCCAGGACGGGAAGACCGAGATTCGTGCCGCGTCCAACCCGTTCAACCCGGGCCCGACGCTGAAGCCCGAACCCGCAGAGGTCGCCGTCAAGGTGATCATCACCGGAAGCGAGCACATCTACGACTACCTCTACAACGTCGACGAAGAGTTCCAGAAGCTGTTCAAGGTCCCGGCGGAGTTCGATTCGGTGATGGTGCGCAGCGAACAGGGAATGCGCGAGTACATCGGCTTCATCCGGATGATCTGCCGCGATGAACAGCTGCGTCCGATCTCCACCGACGCGATCGGCGCGATCGCCGAGTACGGGGTACGCCTCAGCGAGTTCCGCGACCGGCTGTCGACGCAGTTCTCGCGAATCGCCGACCTGATCAGAGAGGCGGACTACTGGGCCGCGCAGGAGCACCACGAACGCATCGGCAGGGTCGACGTCGAGCGCGCGCTGTGCGAGCGGAAGTTCCTCTACGATCTGCCGGAGGAGAAGATCGACGAGCAGATCCTCTCCGGAGAGCTCCTCATTTCGGTCACCGACCGTGCGATCGGCCGGATCAACGGCCTGGCAGTCCTCGACCGTGGGTACTACAGCTTCGGCCGGCCGATGCTCATCACCGCGCGCGTCTCTCCCGGCGACGCGGGCATCATCAACATCGAACGCGAGTCGGGTCTATCCGGGGAGATTCACGACAAGGGCGTCTACATCCTCGAAGGGTACCTGAAGTCCGCGTACGCGGTCGACTTCCCGCTGAACATGAACGCGAGCGTCGCGTTTGAGCAAAGCTACGTGGAGGTCGATGGCGACAGCGCAAGCTCGACCGAGATCTACGTGATAGTCTCCGCGGTGGCAGGCGTCGCGCTGCGGCAGGACATCGCGGTAACCGGATCGGTGAACCAGATGGGCCAGATCCAGCCGGTCGGCGGCGTGAGCGAGAAGATCGAAGGCTTCTACGAGGTCTGCAAGAAGATCGAGCTCACCGGGAATCAGGGCGTGATGATACCGCGGCAGAACCTGCCGAACCTGATCCTCCACCCCGATGTGCAGCAGGCTGTGCGCGACGGGCAGTTTCACATCTACGCGATCGAGACGATCGACGAAGGATTGGAAATCTTGACCGGCATGCCGGCCGGGGTCCGCGACGCCCGCGGCAGATACCCGGCGGGCTCACTGAACGCGATGACCGAAGAGCGTTTGAGAGAAATGGCGAGACTGGTGAAAGAGTTCGGCGGCGGTTGACAACCCGACCGGTCAAACTATACTGAGGGCCAGGTTTTCGGGGGATTTCGGGATGGCAAAGCAGGTCGAGGCTGAGAAGGTTGTACAGGCGGCGCGCGGCTCGATTCCGCTCACGGTCAAATCATTTACGCTTCCGCACGAAACCGAGGTCTACCTGGAAGAGGTCCTGGGTCTCTTCCTGAAGGAAATGGGCCAGGAGCGCCTGAAGGATCCGCTGGCGTACTGCCTCCGCGAACTCGCAGTGAACGCGAAGAAGGCAAACACCAAGCGCGTCTACTTCAAGGAGAAGGGACTCGACCTGCTGAACAGGGCCGACTACGACGAAGGGATGCGCGGCTTCAAGCAGGAGACGCTCGACAACATCAGCCACTTCCTGGACCTGCAGAAGGACGAGGGTCTCTACGTCAAGATCATCTTCCATACCAAGTCGAACCGACTGAACCTCTACGTCTGCAACAATACCGAGATCACACGGAACGAGCAGATCCGCGTCTACGACCGGATCGCGCGCTCGCGCGCGTTCGATTCGCTCGAAGAGGCGCTCACGACCGTCCTGGACGACTCGGAGGGCGCGGGTCTGGGAATCGTGATCCTGGTGCTGATGCTGAAGAAGATCGGGCTCGACGAAGACGCGTTCGACATCGACGTGCACAACGGGGAAACGGTCGCCCGGATCGCGATCCCGATGGACCAGGTCAAGGCCGACAACCTGGACATGATCAGCGAGAAGCTCGTCCAGGAGATCGACGCGCTACCGCGGTTCCCGGAGAACATCGTCACGCTCCAACAGAAAATCGCCGACCCCGACGCAGAGCTGTCGGAGATCGCGCGGATGCTCAGCACCGACCCGGCGCTGATGGCCGACCTGCTGAAGGTCGTGAACTCTGCGGCGTACATGCTTCCGAAGCGCGTAGACAACATCGTGGAGGCGGTCAAGCTCGTCGGTCTGCGCGGTCTGAAGAACCTGCTCTACCAGTACGGCGCGCAACAGGTACTGGGTTCGGAGACGCCGGAAACAAAGCTGCTGTGGGAGCACTCGTACCGCACCGCGTACTACGCGTACAACCTCGCGCGCAGCGTGACCAAGAAGCGGGAGATCCTCGACGACGTCTACGCAGGAGGAATCCTGCACGATATGGGCAAGATCATCTTCAGTTCGACGCAGCCGGAGATGATCAACCGGATCGAGAGGTTCTGCCTGGACAAAGGCATTCCCGCCGAACTGTTCGAGGACCTTTCAAGCGGCCTTAACCACGCTGAAATCGGTGGGCGCATCGCGGAGAAGTGGAACTTCCCCGAGGCGCTCGTGAGCGCTATCCAGTACCACCACCACCCGGCAGACTGCCCCGCCGAGCACCGCGATGTCGTCTACACGGTCTATATGGCGAACGTGCTCTCCGACCCGAAGCACCAGGGGTTCGACTTCGACCAGTTCGACCAGGACGTCATGCGCGAGTTCAGCATCAAGGGGCACGAACAGATGAAGACGATCCGCACCCGCCTGGAGAGCATGTTCGAGCGCGAACAACAGTCGGGCCGCAAGTTCCAGGAAGGGCGCGCGGCGCGGTAATCGCCGAGATTCCAGGGCCACGAGTTCTGCAGGCTCCGCTCGATAGAGTAGCACCGTACTCCCTCGGCCGCTATAATGTACATATGAAAACGACTGTTGATATTTCCAGAGAGCTCCTTGAGCTGGTAAAGGAAGCTGCGTCAGTACGCACAAATCGCGAGGCAATTGACATCGCCCTGCGGGAATACCTCCGTATCCAGCGCTCCGCGGAACTTGTCTCGATCCTCGGTACGTTCGAGGAGTTCATGTCCACCAGCGAGCTGGACCGCCTGCGAGCCGAGTCGTGACCCTGATCGACACGAGCGCCTGGGTTGAGGCGCTAAGGAAAGACGGCACCGCGGACGTCCGCGCCCGAGTTGCCGAGCTCCTGACCGCGGGCCAGGCATCGCTCTGTCCGATCGTCGCGCTGGAACTCTGGAATGGCGCCGGCGGGGAGAACGAGCGGGCAAGAGTGCGAAGACTTGTCGACGAGCTCCCGTGTCACGAGTTCACGACCGCTATCTGGAATCGTGCATACGAGCTGGCGCGCTCGTGCCGCAGCAAGGGCGTGACCGTCCCGGCGACCGATCTCCTGATCGCGGCCGCCGCCCAGGTTCATCGGGTCGGACTCCTTCACGTCGACAGACACTTCGATCTGATCGCTCAGGCTGCGACGGACGCGGAGTCCGTAGGAAATGGTGCCGAAATTGTTGACGACTGATTCCGGGAGGACGCGGTGCTCTGCCTGCTGGCACCGCGAGCACTCTGTCTCATGCGAGCAGATACTTCGGCATCTCTGATGATCGCAGCGCAACGCTGCGGACGCTCACCACGCCGCGCTTCAGACGTACCGCTGGTGGGTTTTCATACTCATGGAGCCAGATGCG
>RECL01000264.1 GCA_007694025.1 Spirochaetaceae bacterium | reverse complement strand
ACGCTGACCCCGTCGGTCCGCTCGATCGCGTCGAACACCCACTGCTCGTAGACCCGGTAGAGATCGGTCGGTCCCCCGGCTTCGACGACGATCCAGCTGTCAACACCGACGATCACCGCGATCATGACGATCCATTCGTCCGACGACTGGTCGGTCGACCACTCGTACGCGATCGCCGGACCCGAACGCGTGTCAAACGAGCCAAGAGGCGTCGAGCGCGCGTCAATCGTAGCGCCACGCGCGACCAGCCAGCGATCGGCAGCGTCGACCCGCCGCCACTCGGGCCAGGCCGCGTCGACAAAGCTCGGGGGCTCGACGATGAACGCGCGCACGATCACCCCGTCGGCGGAGATCGCCTCGAAGCGATCGCCGAAGTCGTACGGCGCGAAGCCGGGCGGCGTGTCGACCAGACGCGCGGTCGCGCAACCGGAGATGGTCCACGCAGCGAGCACCGCCAGGCACAGCCGCGGGAGCCGTGGGAACCGCACGACCCGCGGGAACCGCAAGATCACCGGGAACCCCGCGCAAGGAACGCGATCACCGCCGCGTGGTCGACATCGGCGATCGCGCTGTCGGGATAGATCGCCTCGACGACGATCACCGAGTCGCGCGATACCCTGGTCAGGACAGCGTAGACGCGGGCGTCACCGTCAGCGCTGAGCACGACGCCGTGGTAGTCACCGGCGATCACAACGTCGACGTGCGCGTACCGGGCGTGCGCGTGATGCGCGAGCGCCTGCGCCCAGAACGACGCGCTGCCGCGCGGAGTGTTGGCTACCGTGCCGGCACGGTAGACGCTACCCAGATCGCTGATCGCGTGGACCGCGCGACCGCTCGGCGATTGCGCGAAACCAGCTGGAACCGAACGGGCGACGTCGCGCGGGGCGTCGCCGGTGCTTCGGGCGTCAGGATCGAGCCGCGCGATCCACTCGAACGCCGCGTCGGCGCGCAGACCGCCGGGGGAGCCGGGTCCGACCGGCGGGAGATCTTCGACCCGTACGACGGCTAAGGAGGAGCATCCGGCAACGATCGCACCGACCGCGAGCACCGTGAAGATCGTCGCGATGGCTGCGGTGGACCGTGTCGCGATGCTACCGTGCATCGGCCATTCCCAATCGGACCGTCAGAATCGCGATCGCAGCGACGAAGAACCGAAACCGTTCAAGCCGTCCGACGTTGCGGTTGCGGACCGCATCGGCGATGAACGGAGCAACGTCGATCCCCGTCACGTGGATCCGGATCCGATCGTAGAATCCAGCGGCGATTCGCACAAAGTCCCGCGGGTCGGTGTGAGCGTCGACGAGCCCGTCGGGGACCTCGACTGGCCCGCCGACCGGGTGAGAAAGGTCGGTAAGTGTCTGATACCCCTCATCGCGGTCGTCCAGGAACGTGGTGTAGAGCGGGTAGAAGTCGTCGAACACGCCGACGATCGCAGAGCAGCTGAGGATCAATTCGTCCCTGACGAAGTGCTCCGACCGGCGGTCGATACGTCCAAAGATGAGCGGCAAGGAATCGATGCTCCCGAAGATCTCGAGCGCCTTGACCGCGTAGATCGTCACACGGGGATTCGGGCTTCGGTCGAGGAGCGATTCGATGCGGGCTATGCTGTCGCGGTCACCGATCTTCGCGAGCGCGACCATCGCGCGCGCGCACACCATGTAGTCGTTCGTGTCGAGCGCGCTGCGAAGCGCAGGTACGGCGCGCTCGACCCGCGCTTCGCCAAGAAGCTCTGCCGCTGCGTGTGCGGTCGTGAACAGGTGCGTCTCGACCTCGTGGATCAAGAGTTCCTCGACGTAAGGCGTCAACGGCGCGGCGCGGAGCGCTCCGATAGCCTCCATCCGGATGGTCAGACTCGGAGAGCTGATCCGCGCGGCAAGCTCCTCCACATGAAGCCGCGATCTGCTCCCGCGCAGCGCGGCGACCGCGGCGTGCTCCTGGCCGACGGTGCGCGACCTGCGCAACCGGTTCAGGAGTCTGATCGTACGGATGTCGCGCGGCGATATCAGCATTCCGAGAGCGTCGGAGATCGGGTACGAGTTCTGATCGGGCAGCGCGGTCACGCGAACCATCGCGAGCACGATCAACACGCCTGCGACCGAGAAGTGAATCGAAAACGGCAGCGTGACGCTGTGAGGGATCGCATGCTCGAGCGTCTGCAGGAACAGACCGCCCAGGAAACTCCCGAGCGTCCCGGCGATCCCGCTGCCAAGGCCAAACACGATCCCCAGGTCCAGCCGCTGGTCGGCTTCGGTCACCGCGAAGAAATAGTTGTCCGCGGCGTTCATCACGCCCATCTGCCCCATCACGAAGAAGAAGTAGATGAACGACGGGAAGAGCAGTACCCAGACTCCCGATACCGACGGGGCGATCGCGAGCGGAACGGTAACCGCGACGATCATCAGCATGAAGCCGAACACGAGCGGCTTGGAACCGACTCGGTCCATGACCGCGCGCGACACGAGCGCCATAGTCGCCCCGCCCGCGGCCCCTGCCACCGTGAAGAACACGATCGTACCGTCTGCGTACCCGTAGACCCGCTTCAAATAGACCACCAGGAACGCCTGTACCATCGACACCGCGAAAACCGCTATCGCGTTCGCCGATGCAAGCGTACGAAACGGCCCCGGTGCAAACGCCGAGCGATAGCCAGGACCCGCGCCGGCGGCGAAGCTCGCTACCGCGTCCCGGGGTTCGGGAAGCCGCAGGATGAAGTACGACGCGAAGAGCCCCGCAACGATGCCAACCGCGAGGAGCAGCATGTACCGCCCGAGCGGACTCTCCTGGCCGAGTACAAGGGCCATAATGATGCCGGTCACGATCGCCCCGAGCTGGATGACCAGGTGGTGGTTGCTCAGGAACGCGCCGCGTTCGCGGCTCGGCGGAATCTCGCCGACGATCGGCTTGGTCCCGGTTATCCCGACCCCCTTCGCGACGTTGAACCCAAAAACGCCCATCGTGATGATCGACAGCGACAGCGCCGTGCGATCACGGATGCCCGGTAGCGCCGTCAGCAGCACCGGTACCATCATCAGGTAGCGCACCAGCCACGCGTAACCGAAGAGCCGAACGGCGCCGACGCGCTCGATGATCCTGCGTCCGACCAGGCTGAAGACGAACGTCACCTGGTACGACGCTGCGATCAGCCCGACAAGCGCGCTCGTCGCGCCAAGCCGAAGCGAGTAGAGGATGATGATGTTCCCGGCCAGGAACGTGTACGAGATCACGTTGAATATGCTGAAGCGGTAGTAGTTCCTCATCGCCCGTCGCCGTGACGGGCTCACAGTGATCATCGGCGCTCCACCTCGTCGAGCGCGGCGCGCATCCGGCCGACAACGAGCGGCATCAACCGCCGCATCGTCGCGACGGCGCTCCGCAGCGCCGAAAGGTCGTCTGCGGAGAGCCGGCCGGCCTGGCGGGTCCGCGATTCGACTGACTCGGCGAGCTCTGCCAGGCAGAGGGCGCCGGTCGTGATCGCGGCGCCGCGCATCGTATGCGCGTGGCGGTAGACGTCGCCGGTGGTGACGTCGCGGGACAGCCCGTCGATGAGCGTTGCAAGCTGCTCGATGTGCGACGCAAAATCGCGCGTGAACGCGTCGACGATCGCCACGAAGACCTCCCGGTCGCCGCCCACGCGTCGCCACAGCGCTTCAGGATCGAATCTGACATCCTCCTGCACGACGGCCGGCTCCTCTCCGTCGGACAACAGGTGACTGCGTAGCACGCGCTCGAGCACGTCGGGCTCGACCGGTTTGGCCAGGTAGTCGGTCATCCCGGCTTCGATCGCTCGCGATCGGTCACTCGGCTGCGCGTACGCGGTCATCGCGATGATCGGTATCAGACGATTGCCGGGCAACGCGTCGCCCGCGCGGATGCGCTCGGCGGCCTCGTAGCCGTCCAGTTCGGGCATCTGCACGTCCATCAGAATCAGATCGTACTCGTCGGCCGCCACCAGACGAAGTACGTCGATCCCCGACTCGGCAATGACCGGATCGATTCCGAAACGGCGTAGAACCGCCTTCGCGACGCGCTGGTTGATCGCGTTGTCTTCGGCCACAAGGATCCGCAGCCCGGCGAGCGGATGGTCCTGGGGTGCCGGTGCGGATGGCTCGGCTTCGGGTCGGGACGACGGGACAGCCCTGTCGCGGACAGGCGCCAGGGGGGCCGGCTGCTCAACGCAGCCGCTTGGTCCGGACGTCTCCAGCAGGATCGACACCGCCTCTGCGCTACGAAGCGGCTTGGTAACGCGCCCGTCCGAGCGGCTTGCGAGCGGCGAGCCATCATCGTCGCGCCAGCCGTGGGGAACCATCAGGATGAGCCGAGCGCACCGCAGAGCACTCTGCGCCGCGATCGCAGAAATCGCACGCTCGATCCCCGGCAGCGACGCGTCGGCCATAGCCGCGTCGTAGCCGGGAGCCGCGTCGCTCTGTGAGATCAGGCGCAGCAGATCGTCGACGTCTGCTGCGACGTCAACCGAAGCACCGCGGCTGCGAAGGAGCGTCGCCGCGGCGCCCCGGCTCGATTCGGTTACCCCGGACACCAGGATGCGCAGGCCATCGAGTTCGCGGGGAGCCGGGTCGGAGGCTTCGAAGGCCGGCGCAAACGGGATCGTCGCACGAAAGGTCGAGCCGCGACCGGACTCGCTCGTTACAGTGACGTCGCCACCCATCATCGCGGCGAGCTGCTTCGTGATCGTCAGGCCAAGCCCGGTTCCGCCGAACCGACGCGTCGTCGAGCCGTCGACCTGCATGAACTGCGTGAAAATGTCTTCCAACCGCTCGGCCGGTATGCCTATCCCGGTGTCGGCAACGGCGAAGCAGATGGATGTGCCTTCGGTCGGACCGATGCGCACCACGATCTCGCCGGAACTCGTGAACTTGACGGCGTTCCCGACCAGATTCACGATGATCTGGCGCAACCGCACGGGGTCGCCGTGTACAACAGCCGGGGTCGACGGATCGATATCGCAGACGAACTCGACGCCCTTCTCCTGCGCGCGCGCGGCGAGCGGCACGATGAGATCCTCGATAAGTGATCGCAGCTCTATGTCGACCAGATCCAGGTCGAGCCGCCCGGCCTCGATCTTGGAGAAGTCGAGGATGTCGTTTACGACCGACAGCAGCGATTCGGCGCTCGTCTTGAGGATGTGACCGTAGCGTCGCTGTTCGGTGTCGAGCGGCGAATCGAGCAGCAGCGACGCCATGCCGATCACGCCGTTGAGCGGCGTGCGGATCTCGTGGCTCATATTCGCAAGGAACTCGCTCTTCGCCTTGCTTGCCACGTCGGCCTGGATCGCCATCTCGTTCGCGAAGGTGACCTGCGTCTCAAGCATGCGGTTGACCGACTCGGCCTCCGCCGCGGCCTCGCGTAGCCGCTGTTCTGCCTCACGCGACGCGCTGATATCGCGCGAGACACCCAGGATGTGAGCGGGAGCGGAGTCGGACCCGGCAACGAGCGTCCCGCGGACGGCGTGCCATCGGTAGCTACCGTCGGAGTACTGCAGCCGGTACCAGACTCCGGTACCTCCGTCGCTACCGGTGCGAAGCGTGTCGACGTACTCGGAAACGAGCGCGACATCGTCGGGATGCACGTAGGTGTAGACCGTCGTACCGATCAGTTCCTCGGGCCGCGTCCCGAGTACACGCAGACAGTTTGGGGACACGTAGTGCAGACGCCCGGCATCGTCGATCGCGAAGAGGATATCGTCGATGTACTCGACGAACGTCTGAAGAAACGAATCACTCATCGCGCGCGGACGCACCCGCCATCACGCCGCGAACCAGGAATCCATACGTGTACGACCGAGCCGTCGCAGCCAAAAACAATCATTCTGGTTAATTACTGTAACGGACGGGCCTGATTTTGGCAAGGGGTGACGGAAGGTGCGTGTACGGTCGCTGCCGCGCGGCAACGGCAAGACTGCTGTGGACGGAGAAAACCGCGTCCGATGATTGCATGATCGGAAGAAAGCCGGTAGGTTTGAAGGACCTGCCTATGAAAACGATATCAGTTCAACCGCCTCGGGAAACCGGACGCTTCACGTTCCGGAAGATGATCGATGGCATGGACGTCGTCGGTCGCGTCACGCGGATGACCTTCCACTACCCGTGGCTGATGACCTTCGCGATCGCGGCGCTCGTTGCCGCGGTCGTCTTCCAGCTCTACATACCGCGATTTCTTGGAAGCGCGGTCGACAACGCGTACGGGCTGCTCTCCGGGGGGGCGAACGAAGTCGCGCAACGCGCGCTCGTCGTGACCGGTGCGCTGCTGTTCGGCGCGAGCGTGCTTCGCGGAGCGTTTACGATGCTGCACAACTACCTTGGTGAGGCGGTCGGTCAGCACATCGGGTACGAGCTGCGGATCGCGATCTACGACAAGATCCAGCGGCTCGACTTCCGCTATCACGACCACGTCCACAGCGGCGATCTGATCACGCGCGGAATGCTCGACGTCGAGGGAGTCAGGCTCTTCGTGAACACCGGTATCAAGCGCTTTGTGTTCCTGGGGCTGCTGATCGGGATCGGCGCGTACCGGCTCCTGAGCGCGGATCTGCTGCTGGGACTCCTGTCGCTGAGCTTCGTGCCTCTGGTCGGTTGGCGCGCGATCGACGCGCGGCTTACGCTCCGCGAAAGCTGGCACCGTCTTCAGGAACGGATGTCGCACCTGACGCGCATCATGGAAGAGAACCTCCAGGGGATCAGGGTGGTTCGCGCCTTTGCATCGCAGCAGCACGAGATGGAGAAGTTCGCGGTGGCCAGCGACGACGCAAAGGCGCTCACAAGCGAACGCATCGGCGTGAGCGTGCGAAACGGCACCTTCATGACGTTCACGTTCTACGTTTCGATGGGACTGGTGCTGTTGTTCGGCGGGCAGAAGGCGCTCGCCGGAGAGATCACGATCGGGCAGCTCACCGAGTTCCTGGCGTACATGACGGTGCTGCAGATGCCGGTGCGCCAGCTCGGCATGCTGGTGAACTCGGTCGCGCGGGCCACGACGTCGGGCGAACGGCTCTTTGCAGTGCTCGACGAAGAACCCGACATCCGCGACAAGCCCGACGCGCGCGATCTTCTGGTGACCGACGGGACGCTTCGCTTCGACGCGGTGAGCTTCGCGTACCAGGTCGGCGGTCAACGGATCGACGTGCTGTCCGACGTGAGCTTCATGGTACGTCGGGGCCAGACGCTCGGCATCGTCGGCCCGCCCGGCGCGGGAAAGTCGACGATCGCGCACCTCATCCCGCGCTTCTACGACGCAACCGAAGGTGCCGTATCGATCGACGGCCAGGACGTGCGCGACGTCACGCTCAAGAGCCTGCGGAAGACCGTGACCGTGATCCAGCAGGACATCTTCCTGTTCACATCGGGCATAGAGAACAACGTCGCGTACGGCAACCCGTGGGCCGACCCCGACACGATCCTCAACGCGACGAACTCGGCTCAGCTGCACGACTACATCGACAACCTGCCGCGCCGCTATCGGACGCTCGTCGGAGAACGTGGGGTGTCTCTCTCCGGTGGGCAGCGGCAGCGGCTCGTGATCGCGCGGGCGCTGTTGATGGAGCCGGCCGTTCTGGTCTTTGACGATTCGACGGCGGCGATCGACGCGGCGACCGAACAGCGGATCCTGACATCGCTGCGCGAGCAGGCAGCGAACACCGCCACGGTGATCATCTCGCACCGGCTGAGCTCGCTGATGCACGCCGATGAGATCCTGTTCGTGGAGGGTGGACGCGTCGTGGAGCGAGGAGACCACGCCACGCTTCTGGCGCAGAACGGCCGGTACGCGGCGCTCTACCGGCTCCAGTCCAACCCGGCCGACGAGCCGATGCTCAAGGAGATGTGATGGCAGGCGACACGAAGATCCGCGAAGAGTTCCACGACTACGGGATACCTGAGGAGGAGCGTCCGCCGCTCGCGGTCGTCGGGTCGCAGATCAGCGCGGACGAACAGCTGTTCGGCCGCGTATTCGACCCGCACGTGCTGCGTCGGTTCGTGCCGTACCTCAAGCCGTACGTGAAGCGAATCGTGCTCGCGCTCGTCGGCGTGCTCGGCTTCACGCTGACGCAGCTCGCGGTCCCGCTCGTGATCCGCGGCACGATCGATTTCGCGCTCATCGGCGGCGACGCGAGCCAGACCGCGCTCTACATAGCCGCGGGTGTCTTCTTCGCGATTGCGGCAGTCAACTACGCGGCGAACATGATCCAGGAGAAACAGGCGAGCGAGGTCGGCGAACGGGTGCTGTTCGATATGCGGACCGCGATGTTCCGCCATCTGCAGCGGATTTCGATGAGCTTCATGGACAAGACGGAGGTCGGCAGGCTGATGAGCCGCCTCCAGGGCGACGTGAACGCGCTCCAGCAGTTCGTCGAAAGCTCGATCTTCGCGATCGGGGACGTCGTTCTGCTGATCGGCATCGTTGTCGTGCTCCTTGCGCTCCACCTGCCGCTCGGGCTCATGACGCTCGCAATCGTTCCAGTCCTGTTCGTGGTGCGCTTCATCTGGCTACCTCGGGCGCGTGAGGCGTTCCTGAGCGCGCGCCACGCGAGCTCCACGACGAACGGCGCGCTCGCCGAGGGCATCAACGGCGTACGGACGGTACAGTCGATGGCCAGGGAGGACGTGAACTACGTTCTGTTCGACGACAAGGCTCGGGAGAACCTTCGGTCGCAGATCCGCGCGACGAAGTTCGCGCAGATCATGATTCCGATCGTCGATACGCTGACCGGAATCGCGATGGCAGTCGTCGTTATCGTCGGCGGATCGTTCGTGATGGGCGGAACGATCGAGCTTGGTGTCATGGTCGCGTTCATCTTCTACGTCGAACGGTTCTTCGCGCCGATCAGATCGATCACGATGCAGTACAGCATCATGCAGCGCGCGATGGCGTCGGGTCACCG
>RECL01000083.1 GCA_007694025.1 Spirochaetaceae bacterium | reverse complement strand
AGGATCACGGCGGCTGGTTGCATCCGGGCTCGCCGATGATCCGCAAGGTGCTCAGACCGGTAGACCTGTCGCTCGGCTGGTTGTCGTACGGGCTGAGCCGCAAGCGACGGCGAACTGCAGCCGCCCAACCGACGTCATCATCACGGTCGTAGGCGAGCACGACGCCAGGCTCAAGCGTTGAGTCGTCCGCGAACGGTGTGGATGGCGGTTGACACGCGGGCTGGTACCGGGTAATCCGGGATGTGATGGTTGGCGATATCCTCCGGGTTAAGACGCGCATACCCCCCATCGGCAGGACGACGCTTGAGCGCTCGAGCATCCATGAACGGCTCGATGACGATCTACTTGCGCACGATGAGTTCGTGCGGCGTCTGACACTTGTGTCTGCGCCGGCGGGATACGGGAAGACCACCCTTGTTCGCACCTGGCTCAAAGGACGAGAGGATCGGACCGCATGGTACTCGATAGACGCTGACGACGATGCGCCGCAGCGTTACTGGGCGTACGTGGTCGCCGCGCTTCAGACAGTTGCGGCGGGCATGGGACAGACTACCCTCGACACGGTCCGAACGGCGGTGCCGGGAGGTGACGGCAGCGACACGGACTCATCGTACCTGACGCCCCTGCTGAACGACCTGTACGCAACAGAGGCCCCGATCTTCCTGGTGCTCGACGACTACCACCTCATTAACGACCAGGCGGTGCATGATGCGATGACCTTTCTGCTGGAGAACGCGCCACCAACGCTCCACCTGGTCGCCACGACACGGTCAGATCCTCCGTGGCCGCTTGCGGTCTGGCGAGCGCGCGGTTACCTGGCGGAGGTGCGCGCGCGTGATCTTCGCTTCAGCGAAGAGGATGCTTCGTCGTTCTTCACGCGCTTTGGTCGCTTCTCGATCTCTCCGGCGCTCCTGGCCCGGCTATGCGAACGAACCGAGGGCTGGGCAACGGGCCTGCAGCTTGCGGCGCTGTCGCTTTCGACTGCGGGTGATCCTGAAGGCTTCGTGCGCGGCTTCACCGGCAGTAACCGACATGTGCTGCACTACCTTGCCGACGAAGTCTACGACAGGCAGTCCCCGCAGACCCGCGACTTCCTGCTGGCGACGTCGCTCCTTGACCGCTTCTGCGCTGAGCTCTGCGACGCGGTGACCGGGCGGGGTGATGCGGCGCAGACGCTGCGCACGCTCGACCGGGACAACCTCTTCGTGATCGCGCTCGACGACGATGGCCGCTGGTTCCGGTATCACCACCTCTTTGCTGACCTCCTTCGATCGCGTGCTGTGCACGAGGCCCCGGAACGCGTGCCGGCGATCCACGAGCGGGCGGCCCGCTGGTTTCTGTCGGTCGGCGAACCCGGCGAGGCCGTGCGCCACGCGCTCGCAGCCGACCGGACCGAAGACGTCGTAGCGATTCTCAGTGCGCACTCCTATGACGTGCTGCGATCGCGTGGGTCGCTACACCTCTTTGAGGCACTGTCGGCGCTCGATATGGAGACGCTTGCGCGGAACCCGCTGCTGATAGTCCATTACGCGCTCCTGTGCCTGGTCTACGGCGGGCGGCATGAGCCGGACGCAGTGCTTGAGGTTGCCGACCGCGCGGTGAACGAGTCGTGCGTAGACCCCGCGCTCACCGGAATGCTCGAGACTGCGAAGGCGTTTCACTCCATATCGAACAGCCGGTTGTCCGACGCGGTCGCGCATGCCGACAAGGCGGTGGAGCTCCTTCCGCCGCATAACTCCTACTGGCGGATGAACGTCGCGATCTACTCGGGCGACGCTCGTTTGTTCGGCGGCAATCCGCGCGAGGCGCACCGGTACTACTGTGAGGCGGATCTGACCGGCAAGGCCCTCGACCACCCGCTCACGTCGTTGACGACGAGCTTCAAAGTAGCGACGAGCCTCCAGTGCATGGGTCGCAGCCGTGAGGCCGAGCAGATCGTTCGCGACGCGCTGATCGCCGCGCGGCAACGCGGGCACGCGATGATACCGCGCGCAGGCCTCCACTGGGGACTGATGGGGGAGTTGCTCCGCGAGCGGGGCGAGTTGGACGAAGCCGAGTCGTGCGTTGAGCGCGGACTGGTGATGAGCGAGACCGAGCGCACCGCGCACGGATGGACCTGCCTGCACGCGCTTACGCTCGCCATTTCGCGCGCGGAGTACGATCGTGGCGCGGACCTGATTGCGCGCATCGAGGCGATGGAGCTCCGGTCCCCGCTTCCGTCGTTCGTCACGATCCCCGCCTGCGCGCTTGCGGCCCGGGTGCAACTGGGGCTCGGCATGCCCGAGACTGCGCTCGCACGGCTCGCCGCGCTCCACCCGCGGCTCGCAGGACCCCCGTTCGACGGTGAAGTGGAGGCGATCCCTCCCGGCCTTGAGTGCGCCGTTCTGTCAGCGGTACGCGTGCGGCTCGCGACGGGCGCGGCCAACCGTTGCGACCGCGACGTTCTGCGTGAGATCGAGCGGCGCGCAGAGTCCGGAGCGTACGCGACGGTGCTGATCGAGACTCGGCTTGTGCACGCAGCTGTTGCGCTTGCTGAGGACGACGTCCCGGAGTCCGAGCGGCTCGTGCGCTCCGCGATCGAGGACGGCACCAGGCGCGGCTTCTTCCAGACGTACGCGGATGAGCGCCCCTTGCTCTCGTCGGTCTACAGAAACCTTGCCCGGTCAGCTGACGAACCCGAAGCGGTACGTCGCCTCGCTGCGCGAATCTGTCCCGGGGACGTGCCGCGCGGGAGCGACGTCCGTCCCGGATCTGAGACGCCCCAAACGGCCGAATCGATGGCCGATCTGGTCGAGCCCCTCAGCCCCCGGGAGATCGAGATCCTCGCGTGTGTCAGCAGGGGGCTCTCCAACGAGGAGACCGGAGAGGAACTCTTCATCTCGGCCGGAACGGTGAAGTGGCACATGGCGAACATCTTCGGCAAGCTTGGCGTCGGAAACCGAACCCGCGCGGCTGCGGTCGCCCGTAAGTTGGGACTCATCGCCTGATCCAGGCCGGGGGGGCTACGCCGTCGCCCCCCCGCCGATCGCTTAGCGCACGAACCGCTCGCTGATCCAGCCTGTGACGATACTCAGGAACTCGTCGTGGAGACCGGGACCGAGCACGGCGTACTCCTGGGGCGATCCCGTCTGGGCTTCCTGGAACAGATGATTCGCGCCATCGACCGTCGCAAACGTGACGTCGCGGTTTCCGGCGCGCCGCAGCGCCGCGTCAAGAGCCGGACGGTTCTGCGCGGCGTCCACCTGCGTGTCCAGCCCACCGAAGACGGCGAGCACCGGCACGGTGATCCGCTCCCAGTCGGGGCGAGGATCGTACGACATGAAGAACTGCATCCACGGGGTCTGCATCCCGGCGATCTCGGCATCGGCCTGCCGGGTGGCGAGCTCGTACGGATCACCGAGCGCGTCGGTCTGCTCTTTCGGCAGCCGCGCGATCTGCTCGAGCGTGCTCTGCCGGACGATCTCGCGAACCTTCTCCCATTCACGCGCCTGCGCGTAGCTCATCGCCTGGATCTGTCGCTCGCGCATCAGCGCGACTTCATCGGCCGGGAGACCCGACGCCTTCGCGATAAGCTCGACCTGCCTGACGACGATCTGTGAGTAGGGCAGCGCGCTTCCCGCCATGGTGATTACGAAGTCGACATCCGCGTTGCGCGCAGCGACCATTGCGGCGATGACGCCGCCTTCGCTGTGGCCCAGGAGTCCAATTCGCGCCGGATCGATCTCCGGGCGCTCGAGCAGGTAGCGGAGCGCCGCCTCGTTGTCGTCGGCGAAGTCCGCCGTCGTCGCGGTCAAGTGATCTCCTCCGGACTGCGCGAAGCCGCGCTCATCGAACCGCAGCGTTGCGACCCCGTGGGCGGCAAGGTGATCGGCGATCCAGCGCATCGGCCGGTAGTTCGGAAGCGCCGGGTTACGGCCGTCGCGGTCCTGCGCGCCGCTGCCGCTGATGAGGATCACCGCCGGGTGCGGCCCCGCTCCATCGGGCAGGGTCAGCGTTCCGGCTAAAAAGATCGAGCCGGAGTGGAAGGTGACGTCGTGGCGAATGTGCAGGGCATCGGCCTGTGCGTCATCAGCCTCCCTGAGCTCGAAGCCCACCAGGATCGCGTTGACCGCGGCGTTGACCGCGCGGATGAACTCCGCCTGCGTGGCCTCGGTAACGATCACCGATGTAATCCCGTCGCGCTCCATGGAGATCGCCGCGATAAGCTTGTCGCCACGCTGGTAGATCCGCTGCGTCCAGGTGCCGCTCGCGAGCGGGATGGAGCTCGCCTGGAGTGGCGTCGCAATGAACTCGTCGCCGAGTTCCGGGTCGATCAGCAGCTTGATCGCCGCTGCGTTGACCTGGTCATCGCTTCCGGGCGCGGCGACCACAAAGACATCCGCATCCACGCCGTCGCGCGTGAATCGGGCGTATCCCTGTCCCTGTACCAGCTGCCACCCTGACGGGGCAGGCACCCTGAATCCGCCCCTGTGATCCTCGTAGACGTCGGCGGCAAGCCCGCCTGCCCCGGTCAGCGCGCCGCAGAGCGCGACCCATGCCACAATCCGTTTCATCGATACCTCCGATCGCCGGTCAGATGTGACCGGTTTCCCTCTATACCCGCAGGAGCGCTACCTATTCACTGCAGGTGCACCGATTGTCGCCGATCGGAGACGTCCGTTAGGTAGTGTGCCTCATGATGCGCACCATCGCCGCGACCGCGGCGCTGTGACCGAAGCCGCTCAGCTGATTCACGGTGCCGGTGAAGTAGAGGTCGCGCGAAGGGTTGTAGAACGCAAACGCTCCGGACTGCCCCCAGAATCCCAGGAGCTCACCGATCGGGCGGAACGGTGACATGATCCGGGGTATCAGCTGGTTCTCCAGACCTACGCCGAAGTCGAACTGTCCGGGAAACCAGATCCGGTTCCACCGTTTGAGCTCATCGATCGCTGAAGCCGGGAAGAAGCGTCCGGCAAAGAACGCCTTCAGGAAGCGCATGACCTCCGACGCGGTGGAGACAATCCCTCCTTCGGGCGTGATCGAGGCGATGTACCGTGGAACGTGGACGGGCGAGCTCCTGTAGTACATCGGTTTCACCGAGTTGTCGTGGGGATCGGTGAACGCGTAGGTGTCCGTAAGCTCGAGCACGTCGAAGATGCGCTCCTTGAACACCAGGGCCACGGGCTTCCCGGCGACCGTCTCAATAATCCGTCCAAGGAGTTCGTAGTTGGTGTCGGAGTAGTGAACCTTGCCCTTCTGGCCCGGGACAAACCTCGGCTTCAGCGTCCTGACGCGGTCGACGATCCGTTCCAGAGGCCACGCCTCATCCTGACCGGCGAACAGTGAAGCCGCCGCGGCCTTTCCGTCAGGGCCCTTTCCAAAGAAGTAGTCGGTGATCCCGGACGTGTTCGCCATCAGATGCCGTATCGTGATCTGGCCGGTCCGGTCGGTGCCGTCGAGGACGTGCAGTCCGGCGATGAGATCGGACGGCAGGTACTTCGAGATCGGGTCATCCAGAGCGATCGTCCCTTCTTGTCGCAACTGGAGAAGGAGCGTTGTGACGTAGAGTTTGGTGACGCTCGCGATGAAGTACCGATCCTCGGACTCCAGATCGCCGCTCGCTCCGCTCCACCGCAGCGTATCGCTCCCGTTCTCTACGCGAAGGATCGCCCCGTAGACCGAGCGGTTGGAGACCATCTTCCGCACGGCCCGCTCCAGAAGCTCATCAGGCGGTCGTCCCGTTGAATGGTGTGACGCGGTAGTCATGGGATTGTGCCTCCACTGCTTGCTGGTGTGCCGATGAGTATAGACTACAGTGTTGGAGCTGACTATAGTGCCGTGATGAAACTCCTGCTAACAGCCGCCTCCATCGTGGTACTGTTGGCCGCGTGCGCGACCCAACGTGGCGACCTCCCCGCCGGCAACCAAACCGCGCAGCAGATTGTACTGGCGGAGCCCTCAGCTGCCGCGGTGTCGATCGACCGCATGCTCGAGGCCTACGCGTTCTACGGACGACTCTCCGGTACGGTTCTGGTCGCCCGAGGCGACACCGTCGTCTACCAGCGCAGCTTCGGTCAGCGCGACGCACGGGTCGGGGCTGCGAACGCTGACGACACGATCTACGACGTTGGGAGTATCGCCAAGCAGTTCACGGCGGCAGCGGTCATGAAGCTCGTGGACACCGGCGTCCTCGAACTGGACGCAAGAGTCGCGAGCTTCTTTCCGGCGCTCGGAGCGGTGGCTGAGGAGGTATCGATCCACCATCTGCTCAGCATGAGCTCCGGCATCGCTCAGGACTTCTCCAGGTCGCGAACCTACGACATCGACGACGTGGTCTTTCCCCAGTCGTGGCCGGTCACGATGACCGAGCTGGTGCACTACTTCGGTGAGCTTGAATCGGTGTTCAGGCCCGGAGCCAGGTTCGAGTACTCGAACATGAACTACATCCTGCTCGCCGCGATAGTCGAGCAGGTGACAGGGAGCGATCTTCACTCGTACCTCTCGTCGACCTTCTTCGTGCCGCTCGGTATGTCGAGCACCGCTGTCGGGCGCGACGGCGTCGACCCGGATCGAATCGCCCGCGGGTACGTAGGACTACCGACGCATCACACACCGCCCGAACCCTGGCACGACAGCTGGTTGAAAGGTGCCGGAGGCATGTACTCGTCGGCGTTGGATCTCCACCGTTGGATGACCGCGCTCGAACGGAACGAAGTCCTCAGCGCGGCGTCGACCGAGGCGCTGTTTGCGCCGCACCGTCGATACGGTCGCAGTCACTATGCGTACGGGTGGGTGATCGATTCCACGGATGGTCCGACGTATCGCTATCACGAAGGTGGAACGGTCGGATACGCAGCGGAGGCCGGCTTCTACCCGGAGAGCCAGGTTTCGATCGTCATACTGACGAACCATACCCACGAGCTCGCACGACTCGGCGAGACCGTTACCCACCTTCAAGGGCTGTCGCGGCAGCTGCGTAACATCGTCCTCGCGCGCCCATACCGGTCGCTGCCGATTCCCGGCGGCGGACCATACGAGCTACCGGCAGGCCCACGAATGATCGCCGGCTTCGGCTACCGGTTCGAGCCGTCTCCGGAGTATGTCGATATCTCGGCGACCGGAGAGTCGCCTTCTGTGATGGATGTGGGGTTCCTCCGTGATCTGTTCGAACCCGGCCTCCGATACCGCCGAGTCGTTCGGGTAGCTGAATCGCTGGCGGAGGACAACTTCGGGCCGGTCTTCTGGCGGTCTGAGTGGATGATCCAGATGGGTATAGCGTCGGGGTTGGTTCCCGACGCGTGGAGATCGCTCACCGGCGACAAGGGCCGGTTCGTGTCCACGAACGTCTACCGACTCCCGACCGACGCACGGCCGAACGTCTACTGGGTACGGCTTGTCAACGATGCCACAGAGACCGGCATCTTCCTCACGCTGAACCGATTCGGCCGCGTGCGCGGCATGCAGATTGATCAATCGTTCTCAGTGAACGGGCCGCGCACGGTGCGAGCGCTCGCAATCGACGATCAGACTCTCTTCGTGGACGGGTTCGCGTTAGGATACCCCGACCTGACGATCGCATACGACAACGACCGATGGGTCCTCCGCCATCCGGTCGGTGACCTGACTATCGAGTGACGTTCGCTGCCGCCCAAACCACCGTCGCGACGAGCAGCACGGGAACCGCGGCAAGGTAGACGATCGGCACGCCCGCACCCACCGCGGCATGGTTCGCACCGGTTATGTCGAGTGGGGTGACCCCGTTCAGCGGTCCGAGATACCAGGCGACCATAGCGAGAACCTGGAACACTCGTTCTCCCGCCCCTGCGGTTCCCAGAAACAACGCGAGAGTCGGGATGAACAGCGCGCCGGCGGCGAATCCGACAAGAAGCTCCGGGTGAGCTGAGAGTCGCACGAAGGCCCCCGATCCCATGACGAGCGCCAGAAGCAGTCCGGCCAGCCACGCGGCGGGCAGCTGCCTCAGAATCGGAGACGGAGCAGCGTGCAGGAGAGCGTCGACGCCGTGTCTGCGCGCGCGACCACCGAGCTCCGACCAGGGAACGACGGGCCATATCCATGCGATCGGCAGCAGGATGCGCACGACCTCGATCGGCGACGCCAGGCTCGCGACCACAAGAGCCGCAGCACCCACGTACCAGAACAGCGAACGCCCAGCGATGAGAAGCCTGCACTCGCCGGCAATCAGCTCAGCGAAGCACGTGATCGGGTGGGAGGACCCGACCGCCGCTTCTGCGATGGACCCGGCGCGATGCTCGTACATAGCGGCCGATCGGGGCGCGGGAACAGCGGTTCGGCTGCGTGCTGGACGAGCCGCAGAGCGTCCCTGGGACGACGCGAATCGATCGAAGGCCAGAATCGCGGCACCGACAATGAGCGCCGCGACGGCGATCAGGTAGAGCCGCCCGACGGCGATCGCGCTCCAGTCGGTTCCGTTCCAGACAAACGTGATGACCTCATCACGCTGCCCGACGCCAAGGACGATCCCTCCCGGTGCATCGAAGCCTCCGGAACGCAGGGTCTCGGCCGCCGCACGTTCGACGGCGGTGAACCCAAGCAGACCGCCTCCTGCGAACGGGAGTGTCACCAGCCAGAGCGCGCAGTAGACGAGATTGCCGGTGGAGCCGCGTAGCGCCGGGACGGAGTCAAACAGAACGGCAACAGCCGCGACAACAAACGCCACGGGCATTGCCAAGACGAGTAATGGCGCGAGCAATGCGCCGGGCTCGAGAACCGGGACCTCGGAGTGGAGGAGAGCCATGACGACCGCCGCGATCGCGAGTACGGCCACGACAATGAGCAAGACGACGACGTTCGACGCGTATTGGGCGACCACGTACCTCGTCTTACTGATCGGAGTGCTCGCGAGCACCTGTCCGACTCCGGTGAGTCGATCACGCTCGA
>RECL01000303.1 GCA_007694025.1 Spirochaetaceae bacterium | reverse complement strand
GCGGCAAAGATGACGCCCGCCATGCCCGCCCAGAATGCGCCGATCGCGAACGCGGCCATCTTCGCGTTGACGGTGTTCACGCCCATCGCGCGCGCGGCAACATCGTCTTCGCCCATCGCAACCCATTGGCGGCCGATCCGGCTGTTCTCCAGCCGGTGGACGATGAAGATCGTCAGCACGACCAGAGCGAGGCAGATGAAGTAGGTGTAGCGCATCGTCTGTGCCAGGTTCATCTGCATCCCGAAGAATCCCGGGCGCGCGATCCCGCGGACGCCGCTCGGCCCCATCGAAAGCTCCTGCCAGTTCATCAGCACGATGCGGATGATCTCACCGAAGCCAAGGGTGACGATCGCCAGGTAGTCGCCGCGCAGACGAAGCACCGGGATAGCCAGGAGTATTCCGAAGATCGTGCTCAGGCCCGCCCCGATCGGCAGCGCGACCCAGAAGCTCACGCCGAAGTGATAGTTCAGGAGCCCGTAGGTATATGCGCCCACCGCGTAGAACGCCGCGTATCCCAGGTGGAGCATGCCGCCCAGCCCGATCACGATGTTCAGCCCGAGCGCCAGGATCACGTAGATCAGCGCGGAGACCATCACGTTCGTCTGGTAGAGCGAGTTGATGAACGGGAACGCGATCGCGAAGCCGATCAGCGCAATGGTGGCCGGGACCGCGAATCTGCGTTCGCGGAAACTCTCGCGCGTGAGATTGACGCGCGCGAGCAGCCGGTCGAGCCAGGTTTCCCTGCCCGTTTCGTCGATCGGGGCGTGGTCGATGGCAGGGGCGATTGCGGATACATCGACCGCGACCGGATCGGCTACAGCACCGGCTGTCGCCGGCCGCGAGCCAGATTGGTGCTGGCGCGCCTGGATGTAGTTCCAGACGAACGAACCGACGAAGCCGCCGATGGCGATCAGAAGCAGTCGGTCGAATCGCCACGTCACGGTGTTGCGGATCGTGTTGACCCTGATGACCATGATCGGAAATGTCAGAACGACGAACCAAAGCGCGATGATCGCCGATCGTTTGATCTCTTTGAGGAGTTCCATGGTTACACCTTCTGCGTGGCGGTCTTGCCGAGCAAGCCCGACGGTCGGAATACCAGGATCAGGACCAGAAACACGAACGCGAACACGTCTTCATAGTCGCTCGATATATAGCCGGCGCCGTAGCTTTCGGTCATGCCCAGCACGAAACTGCCCAGTACGGCGCCCGGGATGCTTCCGATACCGCCCAGAACCGCCGCGACGAACGCCTTGATCCCCGCAAGAAAACCGATGTAGAAGTTGATCTGCCCGATGTGCGAGCTGATCAGCACGCCGCCGATCGCGGCGGTGGCCGACCCGATCACGAACGTGAGGCTGATCACGCGATCGACGTTCACGCCGGTGAGCATCGCCATCGTCCGGTCCTGCGCGGTCGCTCGCATCGACTTGCCGATGCGCGTGAACTTGATGAGGATCGTGAGAATGACCATGACCACCGCGGTCGTGATGAAAATAATGAGCTGCGACGAACTCAGTCCCGAAATCCGGTCCAGGAACCCGAACGTCGGCAGAATCCGCGGGAACGGGAGAAACTCGCTTGTCTGCGCGAGCCGTACGTAGTTCTGCAGGAAGAGCGACATACCAATCGCGCTGATCAGCGCGGACAGACGCGGGGCGTTGCGAATCGGCTTGTACGCGATCTTGTCGAGCGCGTACCCGTACATCGACGACCAGACGACCGCTACCGCTACCGCGATCACGATGATCGCCGCGACCGGAAAGTTCAGGTACGTGAACAGGCCGACCATGATCAACGCGCTGAACGCACCGATCATGTAGACCTCACCGTGCGCGAAGTTGATCAGCTGAATGATGCCGTACACCATCGTGTACCCGAGCGCGAGCAGCGCGTAGATGCTGCCGCGTGTCAGGCCGCTGAAGAAGAGGTTCCAGAACAGCTCCCAGTTCATGATGTCCGCCTCGTCGTGGGGTTGCCCGGCTTTTCAGCGGGCCAGAAGAAGGATGGCTGCCCGAAGGCAGCCATCCGGCTGTGAACGAACGGTCAGTCGCTGACCTGTACGAATCGGCCGCCCTGAACCTGGTAGACCGAGAACCCAACGCCGGTCGCGTTGCCGGCCTCGTCAAAGGTCAGGCGTCCGAGCGGCGTGTCGATCGCTTCGCTGCGGAGCGCCGCGATGATCGCGTCGTAATCGGTCGATCCGGCCTTTTCGATCGCGTTGAACAGCGCCTGCGCCGCTGCGTACGCGTTCATGAAGAACGCACCCGGCTCTTCGCCGAAGCGTGCGACGTGCGCCTGGATCGCCGCAAGCGCGATCGGGTTGTCGCCCGTGTCCTTCGGGCTGGTGGAATACACACCCTCTGCTGCAGCGCCGGCGACGTCGATGAAGGTATCGTTGAAGATTCCGTCGCCCGACATGAATGCCGTGTTCAGTCCTCTGCTGCGCATCTGATCGACCAGCTTCGACGCTTCCGGGTGGTAGCCACCGAAGATGACCAGGTCGGCGTTTTCAGCCGCGACGCGGTTGATGATCGCCGAGTAGTCGACCGCGCCGGCGGTGATGCCTTCGAACAGCACGACCGGTACACCGGCTTCCTGCAGGTAGTCACGCGCGAACTCTGCGAGTCCCCGGCCGTAGTCTTCACGGTCGTGGAGCAGCGCGACACGCTGCGCACCGAGCTCGTTGACCGCGAACGCGACCTGGAGCGCCGCCTGCGCGTCGTCCGGTGCGATCGTGCGGAAGAAGTTCGGGAAGTCGGTCAGCGCCGGGTTCGTCGACGACGGCGAAATCGACACCAGTCGTTCCGGCTCGTAGATCGCGAGCGCCGTGCTGGTCGCGCCCGAGCAGATGTGTCCGATTACCGCGACCACGCCGTCGCTCAGCAGCTTGGCCGCCGTGTTCGTCGCGACGTCGGGTGCGCACTGGTCGTCTTCGACGACCAACTCGATCTGGCGACCGAGCAGCCCGCCGGCGCTGTTCACCTGATCGGCGACCATCCGCGCTGCGTTGACCGTCGGAAGACCGAACGGCGCAAGGTCACCGCTGTGGACGCCCGCTACGCCGATCTTGATCGTATCGGCCTGTCGCTGGCCGCCGGCGAACACCATGCCGATGCTCGCTATCAGACACACCAAGACCATTACCACTCTTGAAACTCTCATCCAGGTTCCTCCTTGGAATTGTTGGAGATTAGATGACTATCCCGACATGATGCAAATTTGTCAAGGCTCGGTCGCATAATTATGCGCACGGGAGGTCAGGAACGCGTCCATCTCGCGCAGCGTCGGTACCGCGAGGATCTCGTTGGCAAAGTCGGAGGCGGTCGACTCATCCCACGACGACGCAACACGACGGACCGTCGGGATCAACCGCGGGGCGACGCTCAGCCTGCGAATCCCGATCCCAAGGTAGAACGGGATCATCATCGGGTCGGCGGCGCTTTCGCCGCACACGCTGAGGTGCTCGATCGCCGGTCCAATCCGGTGCGCGATATCGGCGAGCGTGCGCAGCACAACCGGATGGTGGCTGCGGTAGAGTTCGCCGAGCCGCTCGTTCGTCCGGTCGACCGCAAGTAGATACATGATAAGGTCGTTCGTACCGATCGACAGGAAGTCGCACCGCTCGGCAAACGCTTCGATCGTCACGACCGCGGCCGGTAGCTCCACCATCGCGCCGATCCTCGGCGACGAGTTGTACGGCACGCCGCGAGCCGCAAGTTCGTCGATGCACCGCGCGAGCTCCTCCCGCGAATCGTCGATCTCGTCGACCGACGAGACCATCGGAAACATGATACCCAGGTCGGCGTCGTGACCGGCGCGCAACATCGCGCGCAGCTGTTCCCGGAACAGCTCCCTGTTCGCCAGCGAGAACCGGATTCCGCGGACGCCCAGGAACGGATTGCGCTCCTCATCGCGACCCGCCAGCAGTTTGTCGCCGCCGATATCGGCGGTCCGCAGGATGACCGGCCGGCCGTTCATCACACGGATTATCGACCGGTAGACGCGGTACTGGTCCTCTTCGCCGATGTAGTCGTTGCGGATGATGAACGGAAACTCGCTGCGGTACAGCCCGATCCCGTCGGCCCCCTCAACGACCGCGCGGCGCGCATCGCTGAGGAGGTTCACATTTGCCGCCACCGACAGGCCTATGGCCGCAGCGTGTGGTCGATCGACGGGCGGCGACTCGGGCGCACCGGTTACCCGCCCGCGGGCATCGGGTTCGGTGTCGTCGGAGAACACGCGCTCGACCGCCGAATCGGGGATCTGCGAGATACCGTGGTCAAGGAGCTGCTCGGCGGTCGGGCTGATCAGCAGGCACCCATCGTCGGAATCGAGCAGCAGCGGTGTGTGCGACGCGATTTCGAGCACCCGGTGGTCATCGGTGATCAGTACCGGCAGCCCGAGCGACTGCGCCAGGATGTTGATGTGCGCGGTCAGCGCACTTCCGATGATCACAAGGCCGGCTGCCCTTTCGACCGAATAGCGCACCAGATCCGAAGGGAGCACGTCCTGCACGATCACGATGTGCCCCGCGACGTCGAGTCGCTCGGCGGCCGCCGGTGCGAGCTGCGCAAGGAGTCGTCGGCCGATATCGCGCACGTCGTGGGCCTTTTCGGCAAGGCGGGGCTCGCGCAGGTCGCGGAACGTCCGTACGAAGGTCGCGACGACCGACTGCACCGCGTCCTCGGGCGTCTGCCCGGCGCGTACGAGCGCGCGGATTTCGCCGGAGAACGCGTCGTCCTGCAGCATCAGCAGGTGCGTCCCGAAGATCAGCGACACGACGTCGTAGAAGTCGTCGCCTGTATCCGCGAGCATCGATTCGATTTCCGTGCCGGTGTCTACGAGCGCGCGTTCGAGCCGCTCGAGCGCCTGGCCGCGATCCTCTTCCACCTTCTCCGTAAGCTTGATCGTATCGCCGTTGCTGCGGACGACGAGCGCGGGGCCGATCGCGATCCCCTCACCGGCACCGTGCCCGGGGATCGCGTCAGAGGGCTTTTCGATCGACGACTCATCCTCGTCGATCAGCTGATCGCCGATCGGGATCCTGACCTTGCCGAGCACCGCCGCCAGCTGAGCGGCCACGTCGTGGAAGAGCGCCGGCGCGCCGTCGCTGAATCCGTCGTGGTGGACACCGACGATCGCCCCCGACCACATCGCACCGTCGTGGATCGGGGAGGCGATGCGTTCGCTCTTCGGCGCCGCGTGCATGAAGTCGCGAAGCGTCGCGGGGCTCAGTTCGGCGCTTTCGATGCCGCGTCGGCCGAGGACGCGCGGCTCCGCGGACGATTCCCGGCTCGCGCGGTGGTCCGACACCCACCCGCGAAGCGACAGCCGACCGGTCGGACGGTCGACCAGGTAGATCCCGACCACCGCGGCGGCGGTCGCTTCGCGCAGCGATTCCGCGACCGATGTGAGATAGTCGTTCAGGCACGACGTGGTCGTGTAGCACTCTTCGGGCGGGGTCGCGAGCGTGATAGGTTTCTGCACGAACAGAAACTATGACGAGCGCGCCCGCGCGTCAAACGCGCGGTACCGCTGGAGTTCGTCCAGGAAGTTAGGCGTGAACACCGAACGGTCGGTGGAGTCGATCCGCTCAAGCTCCCAGAATCCGCCGTCGGAGATCTCCGACGGATCGGGTTGGACCTGTCCGTCCCAGACGACCCGGTACGTCGTGACCATTTCGGACTCGTAGTCGTTGCGGTGGAGGTAGCGGTAGAGCCGCTCGGGCTCTACGCCGCTGATGCCGAGCTCTTCGCGCATTTCGCGTACCGCTGCGTCCCGGTACTCCTCGCCCGCGTCCACGTGCCCACCGACCGACGTATCCCATTTCCCGGGCTGGACGTCCTTGTCGTCGGCTCGCTTCTGGAGGTAGAGGCGCCCCGCGGAGTCGAATACCAGGACGTGCGCGACGCGGTGGATCAGGGAGGGGTCTCCGTGAACCCGTGAGCGCAGCGCCCGCCCGACCACGCGGTCGTATTCGTCGACGACGTCGAACACTTCTGACACGGGCGGCAGGGGCGAGTCGCTGCGGCGCTCATCCATAGCGCGGGCCGCTCTGCTGCTGCATCGTCAGCGCGCGAATCGTCTGCTGCAGCTCCCTGATTTCGGCCTTCTGCGCCGATATCAGCCGGATGAACTCCTCTGCCGACGCGTCGTCGGGCGACTGGTCCATTCGTGTATGCGGGTGCGGGTTGATGCTCCGGTAGTCCTGCTCGGCCTCGATCGCGGCGAGCTCGAAGCTATCCTCGTATTCGTCCAGGTCGAGCGGCATCTCCGGAAATCGTTCGGAGTGGACGATCTTCTGCGCCATCCGGTCGATCTCCTTGAGGATCAGCGAGTCGCGTCCAACGAGCGCGAGCGGCACGGTTTCGCCGACCGCTTCACGGACGATGTAGTCGTAGTAGAGGAAGCCGAGGCACAGCGGCGTGACGTTCAGGTTCTGCTCGATCAGCGCGCGCAGGCTCTGCACGATCTCCATGTCCTCGGGCCGGTCTCCCATGCTGACGACAATGCTCGGCCTGAGCTTTGCGATCTCTGATCGAGCGGTCGCCGCGGCTCGCTTGCTGAGCTTCTCGATCCCGTTCAGGATGCTCGCGATCGTCGGCGTTGAGTTGGGTTGCCGCTCCTTCACGATGTCGGTCAGTAACCGCGTGACTCCCTTGTGGTCGGAAAACGTCTGCTGGAGCAGCCTGAACACCGCATTCTTCAGGAATCCGTACGCGTTGAGGATCGACGGCGCCTGAGGCGTCGTGACCAGCACCCCGCTGTTCGACATCAGGAAGAAGTCGATCGTATTGAAGTGAGTCCCTGATCCCAGATCGATCAGGATGTAGTCTGCGTCGAGCTTCTCGATGTTCGCGATGAGACTCCGCTTCTGAGCGTACGACAGGTTCGCCGCGCCGGTGACCAGCACGTCGCCTGGGATGAAGTCGAGGTTCGGGTAGGGCGATCGCGCCCGGATATCGGCGAAGCTCACCGACTTGTCGGAGATGAAGTTGCCGATCCCCCTGGCTCGATTCTTGATGCCCAGGTACGTGTGGAGATTCGATCCGCCCAGATCCATGTCGATCAGGACGGTCCGCTGCCCGAAGCTCGCGAGCGCGATCCCAAGATTCGCGACCAGCACGCTCTTGCCGACTCCGCCCTTGCCCGATGCTATCGGGAGAATCTTCCGCTCGGCGTTTTCGTTAATGATCACGACGCGACTCCACGATGATCAGTATAGTGCGGGCGGGTCTTTGCGAAAAGGCGATGGATCGGCTATAGTCGTTTAGTAGCGGGGTTTTCATGCTAGAGCTGTTCGATCAGAACCCTCAGAGTCGGATTTTCCATGTCGACTCTGAGTGCTATGTCGTCTATCTCGGTTCGCATTGGGACGACTACCGCCCCTTCCTCCGGCTCGGCACTTCCACCGCGCTGCCCGCGACGCTTCCGCCGATCGTGTCGACGATCGTCGTTCCCGACGCACTCACCGGTAACCCGCTCGATGAGATCGCGTGCCTTGCCGGAGACGCAACGCCTGAGACACGCTACGTTGGCGACGTCGAGACCGTTGAGCACCTGAAGAGCTTCGTCGGGCAGGATACGATACCCGTAGAAGCGATCGAGGCGGTCGACCACGAAGAGGACGACGGGCGTCACGTACTCGTCTATTATTATAAGGACGGAAATCTCAAGATCAAGTTCAGGAAGGTCGAGATCCTCGATCTCAGGCGGAGAGAGGGGCTCGATCGCCACTTCGTCGCGCGGGCGCAGGAAGCGAAGAACGAGTACGGACGCAGTCCGTTCAAGCTCCCCGGCGATGTCTACCAGCAGCCCGGATTCATTACCGCCGGCGGGGCGGCCTACCTGCTGTCGCGCGGTGAACTCGCCGCGCTCGACCTGCGCAAGGACTACTTCTTCGAGCTTTCCGCCGCGGGGATCGACGCCGACCGCGTGTCGACCGTCCGGTCCGATGACGTCGATGAGACCCTGATCAAAGTGTTCAAGCGCAGCCGCGCGAAGGAGCGCGCGATCCGCGTTGTTTCCGCGCAGCCCGATCGCGTACGCTCGGCGACCGAGCTCTTCCCGCACAACAGCCTGCCCAAACTCAATGCACACCCGGTCGACGGAAACGGGGGAGCCTTCGGCTTTCACCGGTTCACGCTCGGGCAGTCTTCGGGTCGGTTCGAGGCGCAGCTTGAAGGGTTCGACGCGCCGATCATCTTCGGAAAGGCCCCGAAGAAGGTCGATCCGCGCACGGTCGTCGTCAGCGTCGAATCGGGGACGCTCACGATCGGCGGGCGCGCAACGCATCCGCTCCTTGACGGCGCAGTCTACCACATCGTCGAAAAACCGTATCCGCGCGCCGATCTTGAGACGCGGTTCCTGCCGGACCGCAACTATCCGTACCGGGACCTGCTGACCGACGCCGAAAACACGTTGATCGCGCAGCTCGAGTACTTCCGGAATGAACTGTTCGCCGGTCGCGATCCGTCAAAGGTCGTTCGCACGATCAAGGGGCTCGACCCGGCCAAGGCGATCGGCAAGGCTGGCAGTATCCACCCGGTCGTGCAGATCGTCCTGCACAATTACCGCCACTACCTCGCGCACGTGCGCGCGTCCGATCCGCAGCTCGCGCGCGGTGTCGACTCGCTCGCATCGCTGCTCGACCGGCACGCAATCGATCGTGACGACGTTCCGGCGTTCCTCCCGATCGTCGGAGAGATCGTGTTCGACGGTGAGAGCACGTATCTGTTCTACCGGTTCGCATCCCGCGTAACGAGCGACGGGTACGCGCACGCGCAGAAGGTCGCATCGTCGATCCTCACGCCGCCGAGCTTCGACTTCGAGTCGGAGCGCGCCCGTCTTGCCGACCTGATCGCCGGTCTTGCGACGCCCGAACAGATGAACGAAGCGCGGATGCGCCGCATCGCCGAGGCAAAGAAGAAGAAGGCCTCCGCTCCCGTCGTGTCCGACGCGAAGAGCGGCAAGGACGCGAAGAAGGATGCGCCCGATGCGTCGGGCGATGGAGCCGATGCAGCGGGTTCCGGCTCAGCGGCCGGATCGCGCTCAGCGGCCGGATCGCGC
>RECL01000049.1 GCA_007694025.1 Spirochaetaceae bacterium | reverse complement strand
CTCTTTGCTCGGGGGCCCAATGCGGCCCCCCCATCCTTTTCTGCCCCCCCCGGGAGGAGTCGTTATGCGAACGAAACGAGTGATGAACACCACGGGACTCATCTGCCTCGCGGCGCTGTCGTTGGTTCTGGCTGGATGCGGCGGAGTCGTCGGACCAGTCGACCCGGGCACTACCCCGCCAGGAGGAGGGGGTGGCTCGCCGCCTCCGGCCGGTTCCACCGGTTCCTACACGATCCATCTGTGGACGTCGGGCCCAATGGTCAACGGACCGCTTCAGATCGTCCAGGGAGGATTGGCGGGCCCAGGAATGTCAGCGGTTCCGGCGGCGTCTATCCAGGGCCTTGGTGCATCGATATCGCGAAACCACCAGACCCGGCCCGGTTCACCGACTGCCGGATCGGTCGTGACGCTCGTCGTTCCGCGCACGTCTTTGCCGCCCGGCACCAGCTCGGCCGGCTACTCGACGTCGTTGAACCTCCGGTTTGACACGACACGCGTGAACCGCATGCACTACAGCGGCGGGGGCCTCATGGGAGTTTCCGGGGGACCGATTTTCGTGCCGGCAGTCGGCTTCAATGAGCTCATCGGGGGAGATCCATCGCATCTCCACATCGTAGCGTCAGCTGCACCGCACCCGGATGACCACTCGGTCTGGTACGATGACATGATTGGTGCGTTCGTGCTCGATGCCTCAGACCCGACAACCTCCGTGTGGTGGGTCGACGTCCTTGCTCAGCCACAGTTCACCCCGGACGCGCTGGGACTAACCGATGCGGACCCCGCGAGCGTCCTGGCATTCAGGTCCAACGCGACCGGCTACGCTCGACCCGGTGTCAACGAAGCACAGTCCTTAGCCTTAATCATCATCGAAGCGCTGCATGCCGTCGTAGAGGAAGCCATCCGCTTGCGCCACATGACGGCGACCGACATGGGTTGGTTCTACAGGTACGCGCTGCAGAACGAGTCGATGCTGTTCGATCAGCTCAACGATGGCGATGACCAGACCCCGGACGTGTTTTCGTTCTCATTCCTCAACGTGTACGGCGACGGTAGCACGGAGCCCGTGGCCGTGGTTGATTGGATCGACTACGACGCACTGCCAGGAGGCGATTACACGTACGAAGTGATCCGGGAGTGGTTCGGCACATCCACGTACGCCACCGACTACGACGAGCTGAGATACCGGTTCAACGTTCACTTCAGAGAGCCGTTCACGATCGGCTCGATCACGGTACTCCGTGGGTTCTACTCGCTGATCGACTACGGCTACCTCTATGGCGGGTGGATGTCCTTCTCCGATCAACTGCTCCAGTTCGGGCGCACGCGCGACTGGGACGATCCGGCGGTGGCGCTCTCAGCAGCACTCGACGTGGTGTTCGGCGGAACGCTCTACAATGTCCGAATCGGCATCAGACCGTATCTGTTCTACGACGTAATCCCGATCGAACCGAGTTACATCGTCGTCAACTCACGGTACGTAAGCGAAGCGGCAATCGTGCTCTTCTGATGGTGCGCCGGCAAACGCTGCCGTTTCTGGATGGATGGGGGTTTGGCAGGTATCGGCCCGAAGCAAGGACTGAAACGTAACCACCGTGGGGTTCAATACTGACAGGCCCGATCACCGCAGGCTTTGCCTGGCTCCGCGACGCTGGTACAATCGGGCGATGAAGACCAACCGTCCCCCTCACACAGCCACATCGCAACCGGGCACGGATCGCGCACCGCGGCGCGAGTATAACTCGCCGTACGACGGCGACTATCTGAACAGGGTCGCGTTTCCGCTCGGCGGGATCGGCGCGGGGATGGTCTGCGTCGAAGGAAGCGGCAAGCTGTCGCACGTGTCGGTTCACCACCGACCGGAGGTGTTCAACGAACCGGCGTGCTTCGCGGCACTGCGTGTGCAGACGCCGGGAACCGCGGCGCCTGGAAGCCCTGCGCGTACGGAACATACCGTGGTGCTGGAGGGACCGGTTCCCGACTGGAAACTCTTCTTCCCGTGGGGGCTGCAACACAACGGTGCGTCGGGTAACGGAGCCGGCGGGAAGGACTACGGGCTGCCGCGGTTCGACCGCGCGCGCTTCACCGCGCGCTTCCCGTTCGCGACGATCGACCTGGAGCGCGACGGCTCTCCGGCGGCGTGCACGCTCTCCGCGTGGAGCCCGTTCACACCGGGTAACGCCGACGACTCGTCGCTCCCGGTCGCAGCACTCGAGTACCGGTTCACAAACACGACCAACGACCCGATCAGCGCGGTCTTCTCGTTCAACGCGCGCAACTTCATGGCGCAGCGCTCGTCGGTCGACGCGATGCCGGGTGGGTTCGTTCTGCACGGTGCCGAACGCAATGCGTTCGCCGCCTTCGTCGCCGGCGAGGATGCGACGCGATGCCGGGTCAACCCGTCGTGGTTTCGCGGCGGATGGTTCGATCCGCTGACGATCGCGTGGCGGGACCTGGAGGCGGGCGGTCCGTCCGACGCCCCGCCGATCAGCGACGGCAGACCGAGCCCGGGGGCGAGCCTGGGAGTGCCGTTCGACCTTGCTCCCGGGGAGCAGCGCACGATCACGCTGCTCCTCTGCTGGTACGTGCCGGAGTCTGACCTGCGCACCGACGACGGCCGGTCGGCTCCCGGCACCGACGGGGGCGCGGCATGCGGCCCGGACTGCGACTGCGACTGCGCACGCTACGCGCCGTGGTACGCACACCGGTTCGCATCGGTCAACGACGTCGCCGCGTACTGGCGGGAGAACCACACCCGGCTGCGGCAGGAGTCGGCGCGTTTCCGCGACTGCTTCTACGACTCGACCCTGCCTCCCGAGGTGATCGAGGCGGTAGCCGCGAACCTGACGATCCTGAAGAGCCCGACGGTCCTCAGGCAGGCCGACGGCCGCGTCTGGGCGTGGGAGGGATGCCACGACGACGCCGGCTGCTGCCCGGGTAGCTGCACGCACGTGTGGAACTACGCGCAGGCGCTCCCCCACCTCTTCCCCGATCTGGAGCGAAGCCTGCGGACGACGGAGTTCGGCGACGCGCAGACAGTCGAAGGCAGGCAGAGCTTCCGCGTCGCGATCCCGATCAGGCCGACCGAGCCGACGATGCTCCCGGCAGCCGACGGACAGCTCGGTGGGATCATCAAAGTCTACCGCGACTGGCGGATCTCGGGAGACTCCGAATGGCTCGGGAAGCTTTGGCCCGCGGTACGCGGGAGCCTCGACTTCTGTATCGAAACGTGGGACCCCGACCACACCGGCGCGCTCGTCGAACCGCACCACAACACGTACGACATCGAGTTCTGGGGAGCCGACGGGATGTGCACGAGCATCTACGTCGCCGCGCTGGTCGCGGCGGCCCAGATGGCGCGTGCGGTCGGCGGAGCCGACGCGGAGGAGGACGCCCGAAGGTACGGGACGCTCGCGGACGCGGGCCGCCACTACCTGGAACGCGAGCTATGGAACGGCGAGTACTTCGTCCAGCGCACGCAGTGGGAAGGCCTCCGCGCCGGGGATCCGACCGCGCAGCAGCAGTTCATCCACACCGACTACGCGTCGGCTGAGGCGGTGGAGCTCCTGCGTCGAGAAGGACCCAAGTACCAGTACGGCGACGGCTGCCTCTCCGACGGCATCATCGGCGGCTGGCTCGCGGCGACCGCGGGGCTCGCCGAGCCCGCCGATGCGGCGAAGATCGCGTCGCACCTGGAATCGGTATATCGGTACAACTACCGTGCGTCGCTCCGGGATCACGTGAACCCGCAGCGCCCCGGATTCGCGGCGTCGCACGAAGGCGGACTGCTCCTGTGCTCGTGGCCGCGCGGCGGCGAACCGTCGCTGCCGTTCGTCTACAGCAACGAGGTGTGGACCGGTATCGAGTATCAGGTCGCGTCGCATCTGATGATGCACGGCCACGTAGATCATGGACTGGCGATCGTCCGCACGTGTCGCGACCGCTACGACGGGAGCGCGCGCAATCCCTTCAACGAGTACGAGTGTGGCCACTGGTACGCGCGCGCGATGGCGTCGTACGCGCTCCTGCAGGGGATGACCGGAATACGGTACGACGCGGTCGACCGTACGCTCACCGTTCGCCCAAGGATCGCGGGCGCGTTCCGGTCGTTCCTGGCAACCGCGTCGGGGTACGGTACGGTGATCGTTGACTCAGGCGTAGATGGTGCGGGTGCTGTCCGCGTGGAGGTCGCGTCGGGATCGATAGAGATCGAGCAGATCGACTATACGCGGTACCGGCCGCGCTGAGGCCGGCCGGCGGCTTCAGCGGTACCACGACTCTCAGGGTCGCCGCGGCACCATCGGACGGTGCATCGTCCACTCGTAGTCGTGGCCGCACTCGAACTGGAGCAGGCCGATCTGACCGCTATGGTAGACCCAGTGCCACTGCAGGTGCATCAGCACGCCAAGGACGGTTGTCCCATCGTCCAGGATCGGCGCGTCCGGGTTGGTCATCGTCGCAAGCTGCGGATTCGTGATCTCGTCGGCGACGCGGCGGATCGCGGCGATGAGCTCGTCCGCCGACTCTGCGGGCGCAGGATCGCTCCCGAACGCGGAAAGCGCGTCGGTTGTCAGCGCGCGATCGAGCGCTTCGGCGGTGTGCGTCGCACCGAGTCTCCCCATCCACGCGGCCTCACCCCACGCAAGGTGACGCGCAAGGCGCGCGACCGACAGCTTCGTCTCCCCGGCGACGTAGTTCAGCGCGTCGGCCGGAAGCTCTCGGATCTGGTCGATCACGCGCTCGCGTAGCTCCGCGATCCACGCGGCGTGGAACGCGATGTCGGGGTTGGCGAACCCTTCAGCAGGAGCAAGGCTGTAGACGCGAGGACGGCCGGTGCGGTGATTCATGAAGATGATTCTATCACGAATCGTGCCGATAGAGTCCGATCGACCGAACCTCGATCAGAGCCGCCGCATTGTCGCCGGTCGCAACGACGGCGATCGACCGCAGGCGTCCGGCGTTCGGCGCGCGCGACACCAGCATGCCTTCTGAGTCGAACTCACGGAACGGCAGACGGACGACGGTCCAATCGTCGCCGGCATCGATCGAATGACGATAGTATGCCCACGGGAGTCGCGTCCGGTCGTCACGGAGATGGATCGAGTATTCACCGGCGCCCGTGCGAACCTCCAGAATCACGCCGTCGTACGCACCAGCGTCGAGCGTCCCACTCGCGGCGAGTGGCAACCGCACCTGGATGAACCCGCCGTTGTTCTCAAGGGAAACCCGCCCGCTCATGCGGAGCACGTTCCGTCCATCGTCGCGAACGATCCCGGCGCTCATGTCGGAGCGGCCACCCATCACGCGATCGGTGAAGGATTCCCACCGTGTCCCGATCACCGCGGTCCCGTGTGAATCGCGAAAGTCATCAATCACGGTGACCGACGACGGACCCGACGCTATCACCGGAGAAGCGACCACCGCGGCAAACGCGAGCAACACTACTGTCTGACTTACTCTCATGACCATTAATATAACCATTTAGTCCATTCAGGCGAATTATTTCGCTCTCGGCACGCGTGATCGGCCCGATCGCTTGTGCCCCTGAGTCGCGTCGACTATGCTGACCCGATGAAGAAGATTATCCCGTTCAACGATGCGCTCTACGACTACCTGGTCGACACGAACCCTCCGGAGTCCGACGTGCAGCGGCGGCTGCGCGAACAGACCGCCGCGATGGCGGAGGCCGAGCTCCAGATATCGCGCGAGCAGGTCGGGCTCCTCCAGTTTCTGGCGCAGCTGTCAGGCGCGCGCAAGGCGATCGAGATCGGCGTGTTCACCGGCTACTCGTCGCTCGCGGTCGCGCTCGTGATGCCGCCCGACGGGCGCCTGGTCGCGTGCGATGTGAGCGACGAATGGACGTCGGTCGGTCGCACGTACTGGAAGGAGGCAGGAGTCGACGCAAAGATCGACCTCCGGATCGCGCCGGCGATCGATTCGGTGCGCGCGCTGATAGCCGACGGAGAGGCCGGCACCTTCGACTACGCGTTCATCGACGCGGACAAGGAGAGCTACCCCGACTACTACGAGGGGTGCCTGACGCTGCTGCGGTCCGGCGGCGTGATGGCGCTCGACAATACGCTGCGCGGCGGCCGGATCGTCGGGTACGCGTCCGACGACGAAGGCGCGGCTGCGGTCGACTCGGTGAACCGGAAGGCCGCGACCGACCCGCGCGTCGCGATGTGCCACCTCAACGTGTCCGACGGGATGCTCATTGCGATGAAGCGGTAGGCGCGGTCCCGCCCCGGCACGCCACAGCACCGCCGATGTACCGATCGCCCACCGATCACGAGCCACCCTACTGGGCCGACGCGTGTGCCGCGCTCGCGGCGGCCGACCCGGTCCTTGCAGAGCTGATCGAACGCCACCGCGCCGACGTGCTCACCGGCAGCGGCGACGGGTTTCGCACGCTCCTCAACGCGATTGTCGGGCAGCAGATTTCGGTGTCGGCCGCGGCGAGCATCTGGGGGCGCCTGACCGATCTGCTACCGGGGCTGTCGCCGGGCGACGTCGCGGCGGCGGCGCATGAAGCGCTGCGCGCCGTCGGGCTGTCGAACCGCAAGGCCGAGTACGTAGTCGGTATCGCGCGCGCGTTCGCCGACGGGTCGATCGACCCCGACGCGTGGGTATCGATGGACGACGCCGATGTGACCGCACAGCTCGTGTCGCTTCGCGGCGTCGGGCCGTGGACCGCGCAAATGGTGCTGATCTTCCACCTCCACCGCCCCGACGTGCTTCCGACAGGCGACATCGGCCTGGTGAACGCCGCGGCACGGCTCTACGGATGGACGGCTTCGACCCTCCCCGGCCGCGCCGCGCGACTGCGCGACCATGCCGAGCGCTGGCGACCGTGGCGCACTGTCGCGACGTGGTATATCTGGCGCGATCTGGACGCCGAACCGGTGATCTACTGACGCCCCCCTTTCATCAGGGCGCGCGACCATGGTACAACCGGGCATGCTTTTGAAACTGATCGCGTGCGAGGTGTTCGCACGAGAGGTGAACTACTGCGCATCACTGTCGGCCAACACGATCGACGTCGTATTCACCGACAAGGCGGCTCACGACCGCAGCGACGGGCTGCGCGCGATCGTGCAGCAACTGATCGACGACGCGGAGGCCGCGCGGCCGTACGACGCGATCGTGCTCGGCTTCGGACTGTGCGGAAACGCGACCGCCTCGCTCAGCTCAAGCCGGGTGCCGCTCGTCGTTCCGCGCGCGCACGATTGCTGCACGCTCTTCCTGGGCTCCCGGCATCGCTACCGAGAGCACTTCGAAGACCACCCGAGCCGGCCGTTCAGCTCTCCCGGCTACTACGAGCGCGGAGAGGGCGACTCCTACCTGCGCGAATCGACGCTCGGCCAGACGCTGGGTATCGACAAGAGCTACCAGGAGTACGTGGAGCTCTACGGCGAAGAGAACGCGCGCTACATCATGGAGACGCTGTCGGCGACCAGCCACGCGGGTCAGGACGACACGGTCGTCTTCGTCGACTCGCCCGAGTTCGCGCACCTTGGCTACGCGGAGCGCTTCAGGAAGCAGGCGGAGGCGGACGGGAAGACCTTCCTCCACATCGCCGGCGACATCAGACTCTTTCGCAAGATGACCGACGGCGACTGGACGCCCGATGAGTTCCTGGTCCTGAAGCCCACAGAGCGCGTCGCACCGTGCTACGACTGGGATCAGATCATCCGGGCCGAACAGCCGGCCGAACCACCCGAGTCGCGTTGACACCATGAGGCTCTGCCTCTAGAGTGTCGCCATGGCGGGCAGCGCGCTCATCAGGAGGATCTGGCTCACGATCGCGCTCCTGTTCTGCGCGCAGATCGCGATCACGGTGCTGGTCGTCGCGGTCTACCGCATCGACCTTCGTAACCACCGCTGGTTTGTGATCACGCTGCCTATCGCGCACGTCGTGGTTGGGGGCGTCCTGAGCCTGCTGAAGCGGCTGTTCCGGACCGAGGACGGCCGGCAGCTCGACCGGGTCAACCTGCCGAACGTCTTTTCGATCACGCGGCTGAGCTCGGCACCGACGCTCCTGTGGCTTGTGCTGAACGCGCGCACCTACGACGTCGCGCCGGTTCTGATCCCGCTGACCGCGCTCGTGTTTTTGACCGACCTCCTGGACGGGCAGATCTCCCGCCGGACGGGCCAGGTCACGCACATCGGCAAGTACCTGGACAGCAGCAGCGACTACACGCTGGTGTTCATCGTGTCGATCGCGCTTGTCAGCTACTCACTGCTCGCGCCGTGGCTGTTCGCGCTGATCCTGGCGCGGCTCGCGCTCCAATGGGTCGGCCAGGCGATTCTGATGGTCGCTCAGGGGTGGAAGCTACCGTTCCGGACGAGCTTCCTGGGCAAGGCGAGCATCTTCGCGATCATGACCTTCAGCGCGGTATCGCTGCTGCGGTTGCTGCCCGATCGGCCCGACTGGTTTGCGCCGGTCTATGCGGGGCTGGAAATCGCTACCGCGGCGCTCACCGCGGTGTCACTGGTGGAGAAGTTCGCGATCTTTGCGAAGGACGCGGTCGGCGTCGCGCGCGGCGGCACGTCGTCGACGTCACCCGCGCGCGGTGCTACGAAACGCTCACCCGCCTGAGTGCCGGGCGCAGGTGGTCGTAATCGTGGTTTCGGAAGAACGTATAGAGCACGCGGTAGCCGCGGGAGACCCGGGTCCGGATGAGCTGTCGCAGCTTCGCGTCCATCTGCGTGCGCGTGTCAAAGACGTAGGATTTCTCGCGACCGGAGGAGAGCGCCCGCCCCCACGATACCGTCAGCGAGTACGGCGCAAAGAGATGCCCCTGGCGGTCGGTGATCGTGTAGTAGTCGATGCGACCGGCGTCGTCGGTTCGATAGAGCGTTATCAGCATCCCTTTCGAGTATCGTCGGCGCGCGGCCGGCGCGTGAGCGGTTTTACGGTCGGTTGGCGCGGGCAAGCGCGACGCGATCGGCGTCGACGACTACATCGTAGGCATGAAGCAGGTTCGGACGGACCGGATCGCTCTCGACGACCCGGACCGACACGAGTCCGGCGTCGACCAGCCACACCGGTGGCGCGAGCGCGTCGTAATCGGCGGGAGCGAGTCCCAG
>RECL01000046.1 GCA_007694025.1 Spirochaetaceae bacterium | reverse complement strand
GACTGCGTCGACGACCGGATCACGACCTGCCCGTCGGCTTTGACCTCCGCGATCGCGATGCGGGGCTCCATCGCCGCGTGGTCGGCGGGCGGGAAGCTGAACGATTGCTCGACTATCGCGTCGGCCGCGGTGAAGCCCGCATCGACGTCGCCCTTGCGGATCTTCGTGTGGTGCGCGACGTTCGTGCCGGGCTGTGGGAGGATCGCCGGAATGTGCGCATAGAGCGCCATGTCCGGGTGCAACAGCGGCGCGCCGGGCGCGAGCGCCGCGCTCGGCGAAAGCACCACCGGGAGCTCGCGGTACGTCACCCGGACCAGGCGCGCCGCACGCTGCGCGGTTCGCTCGTCGTCGGCTACGACCGCGACGACCGGTTCACCGTGATAGCGCACGACGCCAACTGCTAGCGGCGGTTTGTCACCCAGATAGAGCCCAACGCGCTCCGGAAAGTCGGCACCTGAGAAGACGCCGAGAACACCGGGCAGCGCGAGCGCCGGGCCCGAGTCGACCGACTCGATCACCGCGTGCGCGTGCGGACTCGTGACGAGCGCAGTATGGAGCATCCCCGCAATCGTCAGATCATCGGTGAATCGCGTCCGGCCGTGCACCTTGTCGGCGGCGTCCTTGCGCGGGACGCTCACACCAACGGAAACCGAATCAGTCATCTTTTAATGATAGCGGCGCGTACGTCGTCGGGCAATCGAGCTCAGCCGCCGAGCGCAAGCAAGATCCCCGCCGCGACGGCCGAGCCGATTACACCCGCGACGTTCGGACCCATCGCGTGCATCAGCAGGAAGTTCTTCGGATTCTCCTCCTGGCCGACCTTCTGTACGACGCGCGCTGCCATCGGAACCGCCGAAACGCCGGCCGCGCCGATCATCGGGTTGACCTTCCCCCCGGACAACAGGTACATGAGTTTGCCAAGCAGCACCCCCGCGGCGGTGCCGATTGAGAATGCGACCAGACCGAGTCCGATGATCATCAGCGTCTGTACGGTGAGGAACTGGGCGGCGTCCATCCTGGACCCAATCGCGGTTCCAAGAAAGATCGTCACGATGTTGATGAGCTCATTCTGCGCGGTCTGCGACAACCGATTCGCGACACCCGATTCGCGCAGAAGATTGCCGAGCATCAGCATCCCGATCAGTGGCACCGACGCGGGGATGACCAGGCCGGCGACGATAGTAGTCGCAATCGGAAAGACGATCTTCACGCGACGCGACACCGGCTTCACGTCGCCCATCACGACCATACGTTCGGTCCGTGTCGTGAGCAGACGGATGATCGGAGGCTGGATGACGGGGACGAGCGCCATGTAGGAGTACGCAGCCACCGCGATCGGACCGAGCAGGTGATCGGCCAGGCGCGACGTCAGGAAGATCGCGGTCGGTCCGTCGGCGCCGCCGATGATCGCAATCGATG
Organism: Spirochaetaceae bacterium; assembly: GCA_007694025.1. GTDB lineage: Bacteria > Spirochaetota > Spirochaetia > DSM-27196 > SLST01 > SLST01. The sequence goes on along the minus strand of RECL01000046.1, from coordinate 7,702 downwards.
CCGACTCCGCGAAGCTGAACCCGAGCGCTCGCGCGCCAATCAGCGTCGCGAAGATTCCGAACTGCGCCGCCGCGCCGAGCAGAAAGGTGCGCGGCTGGGCGAGCAAGGGACCGAAGTCGGTCAACGCACCGATCCCAAGAAAGATCAGCGGCGGGAAGATGCCGCTCTCTATTCCGAAGTAGAAGTAGCGAAGCAGCCCGCCGTCGTCGATCAGCCCGGTCAGCGGCAGGTTCACAAGGATCGCGCCGAATCCGATCGGGATCAGCAAGAGCGGCTCGTACTTGCGCGCGATTCCCAGGTAGAGCAGGAGCACCCCGACCGCGAGCATCAGAACATCCTGCCACTCGATCGCCGTGAGCGCGGTCGACGCAAGGAAGTTGCCGATCACGGAGCGTCCCCGGCCGCGCCTCCGGCTCCCGCGATCGTCGCGAGCGTCGCTCCGTCGGAAGCCGAGTCCCCCGGCGCGCACGACACCGACTCGACGACGCCATCGATCGGCGCGGTCACGTAGATCTCCATCTTCATCGCTTCCATCGTGACCACCAGGTCGCCCGCCGACACGCGATCGCCAGGCTTCGCGTGGATCTCACGCACGACACCGACCATCGGCGCACAGACCGCGCCGGCCGCGGCGCTCCCCGTCGCTCCAGTCGTCGCACGTGCCGGGCCGGCGATAGCAGACGCACCACCAGATGCGGAAGCACCCCCGGCAGCGGGCCGCGCCGCGCCGGGTCGGTCACCTTGTCCGGCGCCCGCTGCGGGATCGCCAGTCGCGGGCGATCCCGCGCTGGTCGCGACCACGGTCACGGAGTACTTCTGACCGTCGCGCTCGACGATGAGCCGGTCTCCGTCGCGTCGCACGGTTACCACGAACGACTCACCGTTTACATCAAGCGTGAACTCGCGCGTCATCGTACGCTCCTGGACGTCCACGCGGTCGCCGAGTGCGCGTGGACCGACAGTTCGGCATCAAGAAAGGCGGCAACCGCCGCGGTCACCCAGACGGGAGTCGTTTGCGGAGCGGCGGCACCCGCCTCCGGGGAGCTTGGCCGGTCACCGTGCGGCGGCGCCGGCGCGCGGTCGATCAGCGAATCGACGCTGCGGATTGCCTTCATCAAGAGGCTCAGCAGCGTGAGGAACACGAACACAACAGCCATTCCCAGAGCGGCCGTCGCGAGCACGAACGAAAACGAGCTACTCATCATCGGTGGTGCCTCCGGTGGACCTGGCGCGTCACAGCGGTACGTTTCCGTGTTTGCGCGGTTCGCGCGACTCGCGCTTGGACGCGAGGATCTCGAGCGACCGGATAACCTCCGGACGCATCCGGTGCGCCTCGATGATCTCATCGACGTAGCCAAAGCCAGCTGCAACGCCCGGATCCATCACGCGTTCCTTGAACTCTGCGATCCGGCGCGCGCGCTCGCCGTCGGGATCGTCTGCACCGGTGATCTCGCGCCGGTAGACGATCGCGGCGGCACCCTCGGCCCCCATCACCGCGATCTGAGCGCGCGGCAGCGCGAGCACCCGGTCGTAGCCGAGCGCCTTTGACGCCATGGAGATGAACGCGCCGCCGTACGCCTTGCGCAGGATGATCGCGAGCTTGGGTACGGTTGCTTCGGCGATCGCGTAGAGCATCTTCGCACCGTGCCGGATGATACCGCCGTGCTCCTGGCCTACGCCGGGCAGAAAGCCGGGGACATCGGCAAAGGAGATCACCGGAATACCGAACGCATCGCAGAACCGGACGAACCGCGCGGCCTTGTCCGACGCGTTAATGTCGAGCGCACCGGCGAGGAACGACGGCTGGTTCGCCATGATCCCGACCGAACGCCCCGCGAGCCGCGCGAACCCGACAACGATATTCTTCGCGTACTCGGCGTGGATCTCCAGAAACGATCCGGCATCGCAGACGCTCGCGACAACCTTGCGCACGTCGTAGCCAGCCTGCTCTGCGACCGGCACGATTGAATCGATCTCAGGGGTTTCCCGGTCGGCGTCATCGGCACCGTCATGCAGCGGAGCCGTCCCGCCCGCATGCGACGGCAGGATGTCGAGCAGCCGCTTCACCCACGCGAAGCACGCCTGTTCGCTGTCGAAGCGCGCGTGCGCAACGCCGCTCTTCGCGCAGTGCGCCGACGCGCCGCCCAGATCCTCGTGCGAGATCTCCTCTCCGGTGACCTGCCGGATCACGTCGGGCCCGGTGATGTACATGTTGCTGATCCGGTCGACCATCAGCACGAAGTCGGTGATCGCGGGCGAGTAAACCGCGCCACCGGCGCACGGCCCGAGGATCACGGAGATCTGCGGGATCACGCCCGAAGCGTTCGTGTTCTCACGGAAGATCGCGCCGTACCCGTGGAGCGACAGCACGCCTTCCTGGATCCGGGCGCCGCCCGAATCGTTGATCTGGATGAACGGCGTTCGGGTCCTGATCGCCATGCGTTCTGCGTTCGCGATCCGCTGCGCGTGCATCTCACCGAGCGATCCGCCCATCACGGTGAAGTCCTGCACCGCAAGCCACACCTGCCGACCGTCGACGAGCGCACTGCCGGTTATAACGCCGTCGCCTGGCTCGATCTTGTCGGCAAGCCCGAAATCGTGCGTCCTTCCGACAACGTGCCGCTCGGTCTCGACGAAGGAGCCCGTGTCGACAAAGAGGTCGATTCGTTCCTGCGCGGTGAGCTTGCCCTTCTCGTGCTGACGCTCTATGCCCTTAGACCGGTCGTTGCTCGCCATGGTCCACCTTTCCGAATCGCTCCACGGTACGCCCACCTGACGGTGCTGTCAAGAACAATTCGGTGGTGCCGAAATTGTTGACGGCGGTGCACCGGCGATCACGATCGGTCGGCTGCCGATTCGAGCAGCTTTCGCCACGCATCGAGCTTCCTGGTGAGCGGGATCGACGCGTTTGCGGGGCTGGTCGACGGCAGGCGGATCCGCTCGATACGCTGCAGACCGGTCGTTGCGCTGAGGATCGGGTCGACGTGGCGGCGAAACAGCGCCTCTGCGGCTGCCCCGTTGAAGCAGATTCGGTCGATTCCCGGATGGGCGCGAAGGAGGCCGGGAATGTCGTTCGCGATTACCGAGTCTCGCACAATACTCGAATCGAGGCTCCCGGGCCGAACACACGCCGCTGCGACGTCCCAGAGAGCAATGCCGCTGTCGATGAGCGCCGCAACGCGATCGGTGTACGGCGCGTCCGCCTCGAGGCCCACGGCCTCGCCAACGATGCGCCAGAAGAGGTTGCGCGGGTGCGCGTAGTACTCCCCCGCCCGCAGCGACGCGTCGCCGGGCATCGACCCGAGCACCAGAACCCGCGGGTCGGTGCCGACGATCGGCGGGAACGATCTGATCACATCGGTCATTGACTGTGAATATCGCGATTAGGCTTCGACACAGCAAAACCCCGGCCTACGCTCCCGCGCGCGCCAACGCGCTTGCACGAGTTCGCGTGGTGTGGTGGTATTGTCGCATGAGCGAACCATCCGACGGCACCACGCCGATCGCCGACATGCCTATCGGCTCGATCCCCGACGGGCTTCCCACCGACTACTTTCCGCCGGCCCGGGATCGGGAGACGTGGGGCCGCGTCGAGCGGCAAGACGCGGACGCGATCGTGAGCGACGCCGAGCGTCTGATGGACGTCGACTGGCCGGTGCTGCCCGCGGTGCGCTACGCCGACTACCGACGCAACGGCGACCGGTCACGGTTCGAGGAGGTCTACTTCGGGAGGCGAGCGCGCGTGACCGCGAACCTGCTCGCAGAGGCGGTGGAGAACCGCGGGCGGTTCGTCGAAGAGATCGTGACCGGCTGCATCGCGATATGCGAGGAGACGAGCTGGACGGTGCCGGCGCACAACGGACCCTACCGCGACGGGGTCGAACGCGTCCTGGCCGACCCGACCGAGCCGATCGTCGACCTGTTCAGCGCGGAGACCGGGTCGCTCCTGTCGGCGGTGGTCCGGATGGTCGGGCCGCAGCTGGACGGATTCACGCCGATGGTGAGCGAACGCATCACGCGGGAAGTCCGGACTCGCCTGATCGATCCGTTCGTCGCGCGCGACGACTTCTGGTGGATGGGATTCGGCGAGCGCGAAACGAACAACTGGAATCCGTGGATCGTTTCGAGCCTCCTGTCGTCGCTCTACGCGCTGCGTCCCGACCCCGGTCTGGCGACGACGGTCGTTCGCAAGGCGCTTCGCTGCCTGGAGCGCTTCGTCGACATCTACGCGGACGACGGCGGGTGCGATGAGGGCGCGTCGTATTGGGGTCACGCGGCCGGATCTCTCTTTGACGCGGCGGATCTGCTGCGCCACATGACCGGCGGGGCGATCGACCTCCTGTCGATCCCGAAGGTCAGCGAGATGGGCCGCTACCTCTACCGGGTGCACATCGATCGCAGCTGGTTCGTGAACTACGCCGATGGCCCCGCGTGGATCGACACGGCGAGTCCGCAACTGGTCTACCGGTTCGGGAAGGCGATCGGCGACGACCGGCTTGCGGCGCTCGGTGTGGAGCTGTTTCGAACGCTGACGCCGCTCGGCGCTGACCCCGATCGCGACCGGTACGTGATCCGGGCTATCTGGTCGCTCCTGCACGCCGGAGAGTTCCGGACGTCCACCCTGGTGTACGAGCCGTGTACCGACGCGTGGCTTCCCGGCATCCAGGTCATCGCGGCACGCTCGGAGTCGCGACCGCGGCTCTTCTGGTCCGCGAAGGGAGGCGACAACCACGAGAGCCACAATCACAACGACGTCGGCAGCTTCGTACTCTTCTGCGACGGCCTGCCCGTGATCATCGATCCCGGCGTGGAGCGCTATACCGCGAAGACCTTCTCCGACGACCGCTACACGATCTGGACGATGCGCTCGGCGTACCACAACCTCCCGATCATCAACGCGACCGAGCAGCGCGCCGACTCGGCGGCTGACCCTCACCCGGCCGCCGGCGTCGCGGCGCGAGTGGGCGCCGACGCGGTGGAGTTCGAGCTCGACATCGCCCCGGCCTACCCGACCGATTCGGGCGTCGAATCGTGGACGCGCCGGTTCCTCTTCGATCGCGCGGATCCCGGCGATCCATCGCTGTCGGTCGCCGAAACGGTCGTTCTGTCGCAGCCGTCGGGTTCGGCCGAGCTGGTCTTCATGACTTGGGCGAAGCCCGATCTCAGCCCGACGGGCTTTCGTGTCCGCGCAGGCGATCCGTTGGCCGACGCGACAGACGGCCCCACCGTCGCGATGGCGTTCGACCCGGCGTCGGGCGCCACGATCGGCAGCCCCACCGTTGAGCGGATCGCGACCGACGATCCCCGCCTGACAAAGGTGTGGGGAGCGGCGATCCATCGCGTCGTGATCCCGGTGACCTTCACACGCGAACGATCGCAGATCGCGTACCGGTTCGCACCGGTGCGGAGGTAGAGCCGCGTGAACAGAACGCTCCGGTGTATCGTTGTGGCCACGTGCGTGATCGCGCTTGGCGCGTGCGTCAATGGTCCGGGCGGCACTGCCGGCGACGGCCCGCCGAGCCACGAACGGCCATACCCGACGCACGAGTCGGTCCCGGCAGAGGACGCGCTCGGGGTAGTGTGGACTGAGGTTCCCGGCAATCCGTTGATCCCGCTTCCCGACTGTCCGGCGTGGAACTGCCTGGGCATGACCGACCCGTGGGTGGAGCGCGACGCCGACGGTGACCTGCTGATGTGGTTCAGCACCGGCGGCGATCTCGGTGGGCCGCTCGTTGGCCGAGCGCGCGTATCGGCCGGCCTGTCGGCCGTGCTCGACCCGTCAGATGCCCCTGTTCTGACGATCGAGGAAGGCGTGTGGGATCGGTACCGTGAAACGGTCTCGCTACGGCTCGATGACGACGGCGAGGCGTGGACGATGTGGTACCTTGGCTACTCGGTGAGCTTCTTCGACGATCCTGCGATCGGCCAGATGCGCTCGGCCGACAGCGCGGGTACCGACTGGATCCGCGCCGACAGCCCGATCTACACGCCTGACCCCGACGGGTGGGACTTCGCGTTCATCACCGGACCGACCTTTGTTGAAGCGCCCGACGGGCAGTGGCGCATCTACTACACCGGGGCGGGAACGACAGTCGGAATCGGCCTGCTGACATCAGACGACGAAGGGGGCACGTGGACACCATACCCGGGCAACCCGGTGTTCGAGCGAGATCTGGCGTCGTGGGATCAGGGGCTCTTCGAGCCGAGCATCCGTCACATCGGCGGACCGGAGGGCCGCTACATGATGTGGTACGCCGGCTACGAGGAACCGCTCGACCTGGAGTCGACTCCGATCTACATAGGCCTTGCGACATCGGCCGACGGTATCGCGTGGGAGCGCAGCGAGTACAATCCGGTCCTGGGGCCGGCGGCTCCCGGAGCGTGGAACGACCTGCGGGTCACGTCGCCGCACGTCGTAGAAGACGAGGACGGGTCGCTCCTTATGTTCGTCCACGCGCAGGACATGGGGTCGATCGGGCGTTCGATGGGGCTTCTGGGAGTGTGGCGATCCGCGACGCCGTGACAGCGTACGCAGGTGCGGTGTTGACACCAGCGCACCGTTCCACGATCTTCGCCGCAATGGCACACACGCTCCCCCGGACTCCAGCGGCGGTCGTCTTCGACTTCGACGGCACGATCGCCGACACGATGGCGGTCATCATAGAGTGCTACCGCGCGATGTACGCCGCGCTCGGTGATCCGTGCCCGACCGACCGGGAGATCTCGGCGACGATCGGCGTTCCGCTGGAAACCGCGATCCGGATGCAATCGGGGTACGCCGACGGAATGCTCTCCCGCGCGGTCGACGCGTACCGCGATGCGATGCGCCGGCTCGACCTGTCGCTGGTGCAGTCGTTCGACGGAATGCCCGGGGTGATTCGCGCGTGTGCGGCCGCCGGGATGCCGGTCGCGGTGGCATCGAGCCGCAGCCACCAGAGCCTGGACCCGATGCTGTCGGCGCTCGGGCTCTATGAGACGATGGCGATGGTGATCGATCACACCGACGCCGGGCATGAGAAGCCGCACCCGGCAATGCTCACGCTGATCGCTGAGTCGCTCGGGGTAGACGCGTCGCTTCTGGTGATGGTCGGCGACACGACGTTCGACGTCGAGATGGGACACGCGGCCGGCGCGATGACGATCGGAGTCACGTGGGGCAGTCACGAGCGGACATCGATAGAGCGCGCGAACCCGACCGTCATCGCGGATTCGCCACCGCAGATCCTCGCCGCGCTCGGGCTCACCCCCGCGGCGAATCCAGGCGCGCCTCCAGGTCGCGAACAAGCGCTTCGAACGCGGCACGTGTCCGATCGGTGATCGCTGCGGTCGCCGCGCGCACCGAACCGGCCGCCGCCGGGGACGTCGCGGCGCCGACCGCCGGCGCCGCGCCAGCCTTCGCCCCGGCCGCAAGACAGGCCGACGCGTCGATCGGGTCGCCGAATAGCAGGTGCGCGCGCTTGCCCGACGGTGAATACCGTGAGTCAATGTTCCCACCGCGCATCCGGTTCGTCACGTCGAGCAGGTTCAGCGCGTATTCGACCAGGCGCTTTGTCGAACAGCCTGCGGCGATGTAGTCGGGGCGAACGTACTCCAGGACGTCGACGATCTGCTCATGGCGCTGCGCCGCTGCGGCCAGTTCGGCGCGGTGATCGGCGAGCGCGCGTTCGGCCGGCGACAGCCGGTCGGGATCGACGTCTTCCCG
>RECL01000100.1 GCA_007694025.1 Spirochaetaceae bacterium | reverse complement strand
ATGCAATCACCCGCCGCAACCACTCGATCTGACCGGCGAGCGAACGTCGTCTGGATCATCGCCGACCAGCTTCGGGCGCAGTCGCTCGGCTATCGTGGTGATCCGAACGTCCGCACGCCCAACATCGACAGCCTCGCGCGCAGGGGCATGCGCTTCGACGCGGCGGTCTCGGGAGCGCCGTGGTGCACGCCGTTTCGCGCGGCGCTGCTGACCGGAACGTACCCGCACCAGAGTGGCGTCACGCAGACGCCTTCGCCGCTCGACCCGGCGCTTCCGACCGTCGCCGGCGCGTTCAGAGAAGCGGGGTATCACACCGCGTGGATCGGGAAGTGGCACCTCGACGGATCGAACTCGAGCGATCACTACGTGCCGCGCGACCGTCGCGGCGGCTTCGCGTTCTGGCGCGGGTATGAGAACAACAACGCGCAACACGAGTGCTACGTCTACGGCGGCTACACCGACCCGGCCGATCCGCGCTACGACCAGAACGACGAGTCGCCCGAACGCCTTCACGACTACGAGACCAACGCGCTGACCGATCAGTTTCTCTCCCACCTGCGTTCGCACCGTGAGCGCGACCCTCACAACGGGTCGACTCCCGGCGCCGACGCCGAGCCGTTCTTCGCGGTCCTGAGCGTGCAGCCCCCGCACGGTCCCTACGTCGGTCCCGCGACCGGCGCCGCGGGCACCACCGCATCCGCACCGCTTCGGCCCACCGACGTAGTGCTCAGGCCCAACGTTCCGCACGGCGCACGCGCCCGCGACCAGGCGCGACTCGATATCGCCGGCTACTGCGCGATGATAGAAAACCTCGACACGAACGTCGGTCGGCTCCTGGAGGGGCTGCGTGCGATCGACGCCGACCGGGAGACCTGGGTCGTGTTCTTCTCCGATCACGGCGACATGCTCGGATCGCACGGCCAGTGCGAAAAGTCGAGTCCATGGGAGGAGTCGATCAGGATCCCGCTGATCGTCGCCCGGATCGCGGGTCACCAGGCAATGCGCACGGGCGTCTGCGACGCGCTCGTGAATCACGTCGACATCGGCGCGACCTCGCTCGGCCTGTGCGGCATCGCGGTGCCCGACTGGGTGCAGGGCTTCGACTACTCGGCGCGCTGCCTCCCGGGCTCGACACCCGCCAGCGCGACACCCGCCAGCGCGGCAGCCGATCGAACCGCGGCGGCCGAACCGGCCTCGGCCTTCCTTCAGCAGATTCCGCGCAAGTACCACCCGCACTCGGTGAACAGAGCGTGGCGCGGCGTCGTCACGCGCGACGGGTGGAAGTACGTCTGCACCCCCGGTAACGACTGGCTCCTGTTCAACCTGAACGAAGACCCGTACGAGCAGGCGAACCTCTGCTACGACACCATCTATCAGGCCGACAAGGAGCGCTGCCACGCCGAGCTTCGCTCCTGGATCGAGCGCACCGGCGACAGCTTCGACCTCCCCGACGTTACGCTGCCGCCGCGGTGAACCGTCCGACCGCTTTGCGCTCGTCGCCGGTTCGGGTAGTATTGTGACAATGCCGTTCAAGACCGAAACCCACGCGCACACGAGCGTCGTCAGCCCGTGCGGGAAGCTGTCGACCCGCGAGCTTCGAGACATGTACCTGGCCGCCGGCTACACAACGATCGTTACAACCGATCATCTGGTCGACTGGCTGCCGCTGTTCCGCGGCGTCCGGTCGTGGCGCGACCGCGTCCACCGCTTCTACTCCGGCTATCGCGAGCTCGCGGCCGCGTGCTCGGGCACCGATCTGGTCGTTCTGCCCGGTTTCGAGCTCACCTATCCCGGCCTCCCCGGCCGAGACTTCCTGGTGTTTGGAATCGACGAGCCGACGCTGGCGCAGCTCCCGAACATCTGCCGGCTCGATCCTGCCTCGTTCCGACCGGTCGCCGAAGACGCGGGAGCGCTCGTATTCCAGGCGCACCCGTACCGCGGCTGCGAGCCGGTCGACCCCTCGCTGATCGACGGGATCGAGGTGTTCAACGGCAATCCCCGCCACGATTCGCGTAACGACCTTGCCGCCGCCTTCGCCGACCGCCACGACCTGCTGCGCATCAGCGGATCGGACGCGCATCAACGCGAAGACGTCGGATGCGGCGGCATCGTGACCCCGGAACCGATACGCACCGTCCCCGACCTGATTCGCTGGCTCCGGGACGACCCTGGTCAGATTGAGCTGATCGGGGCCGAGAGGTCGGTGACATCAATCACCGTGGCAATCGGATCGGCCAGACCGTAACGACCGGTTACGTCTGCCAGGAGGCGGTCGCGGACGACCAGGAGCACGCGGAGCCCGTCGTGTTCGGTGCAGATCCGCAGCGCCTCTCCCACCGCCGGCTCGAGCCCCTCGTCGCGGAGCTCAAGCGGTCCAACTTCGTCGATCACAACCCATTCGCACCCGCCAGCTCGCCCGACCGAGTCGAGATCACTCAGAAGCTCTGCACGCGCCCACGCGAAGACATCCGCGTAGAACCGATGCGGCCCGATCGCGACGACGTCCGCATCACTCCCGCCACCATCAGAGGCCGCAACGTCGAGGATTCGCTCCTCACCGTTCGCGATCGAACGGAGGTGGCGCTTCCCGTCTGTAACCGGCGCAAGCACGCCGCCGATGCGCGCTCCGGAGGCTCTGCGTTCGGCGATCCATGATACAAGCGCCGTCGTCTTGCCGCTTTGTATAGGACCCGTGAGGATGACGACCGGCGTGGCGGGGAGGGTGCCCACACCACTCACCGCGGCGGGCGGAACCCGAGCGCCTGTTCGACCTGTGCCGCGATCGCGATGAGGGCTTCGTCGTCGCCAAAGCGGCCGGCGAGCTGAATGCCGAGCGGGAGGGCCGCCGGTGAGAGCGCGGCGGGAAGCGTCACGGTTGGCACGCCCGAGTAGGTCCACGGGAGGTTCAGGAGCGGTGAGCCGGTTGCGTCGATGCCCGCCGGTGCGGCGCCCGGTGCGCTCGGGCTCACGATGAACGCCGCGTTGTGCCGGGCGAGCGCTTCGTCCACGCGATCGCGAACATCGTGGCGGCCACGGCGCGCGCGGTCGAGTTCGGCGTCGGTGACTGTACCTCCGGTCGCGATCAGCTCCAGGCTGCGTGCGGAGTAGAGCGTCTCGTACGCGTGCACCCAGCTCGAGTGGACGTCGGCGAAGTCGCGCGCGACCATCCGGTTGTGCGCTTCGTTGATGGTCGCGATGTCGTCGAAGAGCGCGACGCGCTCGACCCGCCAGCCGGCGCGAGAGAGTAGCGATACGGCCGCGTCGACCGCCGCGCGGATCTGGTCGTCGGCCTGAGCCGAGTACGCGTCGTCGACCACGACCGCGACCCGCCCGGCTTCACCGTCGGCTCGCGCGCCGCTCCCGCGCGGACCGCCAGCAGCGGCCCAGTCGTCGCAGAGCAGCGATGCCGCGGTAGTCGCCGACTCCACGTCGGCCGCGAGCACGCCGACGTGATCGGCCGACGTGGAGAACGGGATGACACCGGCTGTCGGGACGCGCCCGTAGCTCGGCTTGAAGCCGACCACGCCGCAGAACGACGCGGGGCGTCCGATCGATCCGATCGTCTGCGTGCCCAGAGCGATCGGGCAGAACCCGGCCGATACCGCTGCGGCCGAACCGCTGCTCGATCCGCCCGGGGTGTGCGCGGTGTTCCACGGATTGCGCGTCGGTCCCGGCTGGAAGTATGCGAACTCGGTCGTGACGGTTTTGCCGACGACGATCGCGCCGGCGGACTTCAGCCTGCCGACCGCGACCGATTCGTCGCCCGCGAAGAGCGTCGGCGGCAGCTGTGATCCCGCGCGCGTCTCCCACCCGTCGACGCGGAAGATGTCCTTCACGCCGACCGGAACGCCAAACAGCGGTGGTCGATCGGCCGGATCGGGGAAGTCCACGAAGAGCGCGTCAAGCTCGGCGGCAACGCGCTCGCGACGCCCGGGCTCCGGGAGCAGCGCGTGTACGTGCGGGTCTGCCGATTCGATTCGGTCCATCACCGCGTCTATCCGGGCCCGGAGTCGGGCCCGCGTTTCGGCTGCGCTGTCGTTCAGGTCGGACTCCAGGCGGAATGAGCCAATCCCGACCGGCGCGTGGAGGGTCATACCGCGCCGTCGGCTCGCAGCCGCTCGATCTGTTCGGCCGTGTACCCGAGCGACTCGAGCACCGACTCGGTGTGCTCCCCAAGCTCCGGGATCGGGGGCCGCGTCGGCTCCTCCGGGATGCTCGTCATCTTGATCGGATTGCCGGCGATTCTCACCGTGCCGGCGACCGGGTCGTCGACGGTGACGATCATGTTGCGCGCGGTGACCTGCGGGTGGCTCATCACCGTGTCGATCGAATTGATACGGCTGTGCGGGATCTTCGCGGACTCCAGCACCGACATCCATTCGCCGCTCGGTCGGGACGCGAACAGCGGCTCCAGGAGCGCGTTCAGCGCGTCGATGTTTTCGGTGCGCGCCTTGTTCGTCGCGAAGCGTGGATCGTCGACCAGTTCCGGGCAGCCCGCCGCGGGGCAGAAGGTCTGCCACAGCGCGTCGTTTCCGATCGCGACGACGATGTAGTCGTCTGCGGTCTTGTACGCCTGAAACGGCGTGATCGTCGGGTGTCGATTCCCGAGCGGCCCGGGAGGCTCACCCGCGACCTGGTAGCGCGCGAGCGCGTTCTCCAGGATCGCGACCTGCGAGTCGAGCATCGCGACGTCGACTTTCTGCCCGATACCGGTGTGCTCGCGCTGATAGAGCGCGGCCAGTACGCCGTGCGCCGCGAACATCGCCGCGCTGATGTCGCCGATCGAGCAGCCCACCCGCGTGGGCGGTCCGCCGGGCCAGCCGGTGACCGACATCAGTCCGCCCTCGGCCTGCGCCAGGATGTCGTACGCCGGCTTCTGCGAATCGGGCCCGGTGTGGCCATACCCCGACGACGCCGCGTAGATCAGCCTGGGGTTGAGCGCGTGGAGCGCCTCCCAACCCAGGCCCAGCTTTTCCATGACTCCCGGCCGGAAGTTCTCCACCAGGACATCCGATTCGGCCACGAGCTTTCGGAACACGTCCTTCGCCGCATCGCTTTTCAGGTTCAGCGTCATGCTCCGCTTGCCGCGGTTGATGCTCAGGAAGTAGAGGCTTCGACCCTCCTTGAACGGGCCGAAGTGGCGCGAGTCGTCGCCGGTGCCCGGCATCTCGATCTTCAGCACCTCGGCGCCCAGATCCTGGAGCAGCATCGTACAGAACGGACCCGCAAGGACGCGAGTCATGTCGAGTACTTTGATCCCTTCAAGCGGTTTTGCCATCGGTTTGCCCCGGCGCCTGCTGCGCCTATCGCTTCTTCGCCGCGGCGTTCGCCTCGTCGACGAGCCACTGGTTGTGCGCGCGCGCCACGTCACCGTGCTTGGTGAGCTTGCACTTCGACTTCTTCGCCATGAGCTCCTGGTGCTCGTCGTCTTCCACGAATGCGACGATCCGCGCGACGCACGATTCACCGTCGACGAAGCGCCACGGGAAACACCCGATCTTGACGCGGCGGTTGAGGAGCAGGTCGATGTCGCCGCCGACGCACTCCGCGTGCACGATACCGTGCGGGAACATCTCCAGGTGCATCAGCTGGTACTTGTCCTGCGTGAAGACATCGTGGAGTCCCTTCCCATACTTCTTCTGGAAGTGCGCGTCGCACTCCTTCGCGTGTTCCGGCATCCAGTCGCGAATCTTCGTGTTCATCGGATGGTCGGCGCTGCCGCAGTCGACGCCGATCCAGCGAAGCTTCTTCTTCTTGCACCACTCGGCGAACTCGCGGTCCGGACCCGGGTGCTTGATCATGTAGGTGACTTCGTCGGCGGTCGGCTGGTCCCATCCGTACTTGTGGAAGCCGGTGGAGATGATCAGGATGTCGCCTTCCTTGACGTCTACCTTGCTTTCGACCATCTCCGATGTGTAGATGTCGTACTCGCCGGCGACGTCCGACAGGTCGACGATCACGCCGTCGGCCATCAGGTAGTCCAGCTCAAGGCTCGCTATATCCTTGCCCGGCGTGTAGAAGTGAATCTCACCGTCCAGGTGCGTCCCGACGTGGTTCGAGTGCGTGACGAGCTGTCCGTTCGCGCCGTTCGGCGCGAGGCGCTTGAAGTACTTCACCTGCAGCGGTTCGTACGTCGGCCACGCGGGCGTGCCTATCCCCAATGGAATGCTCAGATCGATCGGTTTCATGCGTCCTCCTTCAGAAAAACTGGTACCGCGTAAGATCGCAATCTAATCCGGGTCTATCAAGTATATCGAGCCGCGAACGCTTCGAACGCGTCGGTGAAGCACTTCACCGGCGGCTTGACCAGTCCCGCTCCGACCATGCCGACGCCGGGGTCCTTGTGCGCGATACCCGTGTTGATCGCGGGTAGAATCCCCGTTTCAACGATCTTCAGCAGATCGATGCCTGTTGGCGTTCCGCGGAAGTCGAGCGCCGGAATCTGGTACGTGTCGTTCTCCCCGACGGTGATCTCGTACATCTGCGTCGTGACCTGCACCGCCAGCGCGGGTGAACCGCCGACGAACTTCACGATCGCCGGCGCCGCGGCCATCGCGAATCCACCGATCCCCGTCGTCTCGGTGATGACCGAGTCGCCGACATCGCGCGCGGCGTCATCGGGGCCGTAGCCCGGCAGGTAGAGTCCGTCGATGACCGATGCGGGTCCCGTGAACCAGCGATCGCCAAGCCCCGATACACGGATCCCGAACTCGGTTCCATTGCGAGCCATCGTCGTGATCACGCTCGATCCGTCGATCCCCGCCGCGGCGTCGATCGTGCACTTGCAGCTCGGCATCGTCAGATTGAGGAAGAAGTGGTCGTTCTGATGCATGAAGCTCAGCACTTTCGACAGCTTCTCCTTGTCGTGGTCGAGTCGGACCAGGTACGGCGCGAGCTCGCGGATGAACAGACTCGTCCCCGCGCGGTTGCGGTTGTGCCCCTCGTCTCCCATCTGGAGTACCTGGGCGATCAGGTTCTTCATGTCGAGCGGCCCGTGCAGTTCCAGAGCGTCGCACAGAATCGGCGCGAGCTCGGTCTCCATCCACTTGAGCCGCTCTATTACCTCTTTCGAGTTCGCTCCGTAGCGCAGCACCTTGCCCAGGCCTTCGTTGAGCGTGCAGTACGCGCGGTTGCCGTGCGCGGCGTTCTCCATGATCCAGACCGGCATGCTCGCGGTCACCACTCCCGCCATCGGACCGACCGCGTTGTGATGGTGGCACGGGTCGTACTCGATCTCTCCCGACGCCGCGAGCTTCTCCGCCTCCTCTGCGGTCCGGGCGAGGCCTTCGTAAATCAGCCCGCCGATCACCGCGCCGCGAAGCGGGCCCGCCATGTCCTGCCACTTCACCGGGGGCCCCGCGTGCAGGATCAGATTCTTCTTCATCCCCGGAAGGTCGTCGATCGCGCGTCCTATGCCGATCAGCGTCGGCTTTCCCGACAGGATGCGCTTGAATGCCTCCTGGTTCGCGGCGGCGACGTCGAGCGACTCGTTCGCCTCGATCCGGTCAAAGAGCGCCGCGAGCTTCGAGTCTCCGCCGGCCGGTGGCTTCCAGTCGACCTGTACCGTCGCGACTCCCTGGGCTTTCAGGTTCTCCGCGAAGCTCTCCAGCCCCAGGTTCACGACCGATAGCTCCTGCGCGAACAGTGTGGTGATGTTTTCAACGCCCATTCTGCACGCCCTCCATAATTCGCGCGGCGAGTTTCGCCGCCTGATAGTTCGTCGGCATCACGACGCACCCCGCCGCCTCGAGCTTCGCGCGCTGGCCCGCAAGCCCCTGCGGGTCATCGTCGGTCCCGGTGATCGACGCGATAACCGGGAGGTATCCTCCGCGCTCAACTGCCTTAGCGCGCGCGCGTACGATACTCTCAACCATCGCCCCTGCCGGATCGTGATGCGACCCGTAGCCAAGGACGCAATCGACCAGGAGAAGCGCGACCTCAGGGTCGTCGGCTTCGCGGTCGATGCGTTCGGTCCGGATCGACGGGTCGATCATCGGGTGCGGGCGCCCAACCGTGAAGACGTCTTCGCCAAGGTCGACGATCGTGTGCTGCTGCGATCGGTGCGGATCCTTGAGCGCAAGCGACGCGTCGGCCGCGTCGAACGAGTGAACCCCGCCGAGCGGCTCGCAGAGGACCGCAACCGCTTCGTCGGTCAGCGTGCCGCCGACGAACAGTCCGCGCAGGTACTTCTGCCCGGCAGCGATCTTCGCGCTCTCTCGCGTCACGATCTGTTCGATCTCCTCCGCGGATGCAGCGCCCGCGGCGGCGGTTGCGTCGCCACCGGCGAGCGCGACCGCGAGTCGTGCCGCGTCGGTGAGGTTCGCCGCGTAGCGAATGTTCTCATCGTCGTCGTCGGCCTTCGTTCCGACGAAGTGGACGACCGCGGGTTTCCCGGCCGCCTTGAGCGCGTCCATGACCCTCGGCGTGAGCGACGCCTTCGGCGGCTTCGATACGACGACGATGACGTCGGTCGCGGGGTCCGCTGCAAGAGCGGAGATACCCTGGAGCATCATCATCCCGCCTACCGCCTCTTCTTTGATGTCGCGCCCGCCGGTCCCGATCGCCTGGCTCACGCCGCTTCCGGCCTTCGCGATCGCGCAGCTAACCTCCTGGAGTCCGGTGCCCGACGCGGCGACGATGCCGATCGGCCCGCGTGGGACGACGTTCGCGAAGCAGATCGGCGCGCCGTTGATGATCGCCGTACCGCAGTCGGGTCCCATCATCAGGAGCCCCTTCCTCACCGCGAGCTTCTTGAGGGAAACCTCTTCGTCGACCGATACGTTGTCGCTGAAGAGCATCACGTGCAGCCCGGCGTTGAGCGCCTTGCGCGCCTCGCGCGCGGCGAACTGACCCGGAAGCGATACGATCGCGAGGTTCGCGTCGGTGGCCGCCTGCAGCGCACCCGCGAAGCTCCCGGGTCGGTAGGTGGAGCCGCCGTCGCCCCGCGACTTCTTCTGCAGCAGCTCGTCGACCTTGGCCGCGGCCGCATCTGCCGCCTCACCGTCGGTCGCGTCGACCGCGATGATCAGATCGTTCGCGGTCGCGGCAGCGATGTCGTCGGTGGATAGCCCCATCCCCGCGATCAGGTCGCGGTTCATCTCCGTACCCATGGCGACGACCG
>RECL01000210.1 GCA_007694025.1 Spirochaetaceae bacterium | reverse complement strand
GGGGGTGCGGCTACGGTCGCACCCCTTTTTTGTGGTGCGCTTGCCCGCGTCGTGTCGCGCGGTGCCACGCGGCAATGGATCGACGACGGGACCTTGGGAGGCTGATCGGTGCCGGTCAGCGATACGCCTGTGGAACCCGCACCCGAACGGCGCTGCGTCGAACCACCGCGCGTACGCTTCCCTCACCAACAGGATCACCGTCGGCCTGCACCGGCAGTGGAGGATCACTCGACAGTTCGATCGACTCGGCGACGACCAGCCGCAGCATGTAGCGGGAACGCAACCGTGCGCGCTTCATGACCACATCGGAGAGCAAACTCAGGAGCCCTCGCCCACCTCCCATATGGAAGACCGACAGCTCCATCAGCCCGTCGGTGGCTCGACTGGTCGAAAACAGCGGGGCAAGCGTAGTCCGGCTGAAGCCGGCGTTCGTCAGCATCGCTTCGCGAGCGCGGACCGTACGCGTAACGCCGTCGGCGCTGACGCGAAACCGCACGGGCCCCCGGCGCGCAAGGTGCGACAGAACGCTGATGAAATACGCAGCCATCCCGAGCAGCCGCTTCATCCTGCCGTCGATGTCGGTCATAGCGACCGAGCTCAAGCCCATACTGAGGTTGAGCAGATGCAGCCTTCCGTCACGATCGATCGCGTCGAGGGCGACAACGCGATCGGAATGTACAACGACCGCGAGCGCCGGCCTGAGCGCCATCGGTATCATCAGATGCTTTGCCAGGATGTTTCCGGTTCCACCAGGAATGATCGACAGCACGATCGGGTCGTCGGCGACCTCGTTCGCGATCATGCCGATCGTGCCGTCGCCCCCGACACAGCCGATCTCGGTGAAGCCGTCATCGGCCGCGCGGGCAGCCCGCCGTCGAATCTCCCGCATCGAACGCGTTGACACGATATCGTGTTCGATCGAGGCGCTCGACAGCACCGCGCCTGCGATCCGACGAACCCGGCGCGCGAGCGTCGATCCTCCGAGCTCATTGATGATCACCAGAAGCCTTCTGGTCACGAGGGGCCACCACCGGGTCTATCGCCGGCGGGTCTATCGCCGCCTCCGCGTGGACCGGCAGGTCGAGAGGGCGCCCTCAGACCAACCGTCCTCAGATAGTAGAGCGCGACAAGGAGCTCGAGTCTGGAGTTCGCCGGCGACCCTTCGGGCAGCGCCAGGCTTTCGCGGATGAACCAGTACCAGAGTCCGGTTCGCGGGTTCAGATCGTAGAGGTGCTTCAGCAGATCGGCCTCCGGACCGAGCTCACGGCGCCACCGCGCGTCCACTGCGGCGTAGAGGCTCTCGAGTGCGGATCGCCAGCGTTCGGTGCGAATCGCCTGGGAGTACCCCTGGATCTGCAGAGCCATCGACGCCGCCGCGCTGGTTTCTGGCGCTGCACCACCGAGGACTACTCGCAGTCCGCGTTCGGCCTCCTGAAGAAGCCTCCGGGCACGACTCTGCTGCTGCGCTTCATCACCGGTCACGTACCGGTAGAACTCGCCGGGACGCCCGAGCAGGTTTGCAAGGGCGATCGCGAGCTGGGTCCGCAGCACCGGGTTCGTCGTGCGGTGCAGTCTGGGCACGATCTCCCACGCCGCTTCGAACGCGCCGCTGTATGACACCGCGGTCGCGGTACCGGCGGCTACGCTGTCGGATGCGTCGGCGCGAAGGAGGTCGGTCAGGAAACCGACCGACGCTTCGCCGCCTATCTGCCCGATCGCTCCGGCGCACGCCTCGCGCAGTTCCTCCGACGCTCCGTCCATCGCATCGACCAGAAGCGGTACGGCGCGCTTCTCTCCGATGCGCCCGAGCGCTCGAGCCGCCTGCACGCGAGTCGTCGACGACGGGTCGTTCAGCAGATCGAGCAATGCATCGGTCGCCTGCGGCGACCGCAGCCGGCCGAGCGCGCGGACGGCCTCCTCGCGAACTTCCGAGTCCGGGTCGTGCACACGACCGAGCACCTGCTCGAGCGCCAGGTCGTCGCTTGCCGAATCGATCGCACGAAGCGTGCGCGCGACGCGTTCGGAGCTGTCGTTCTTCGCTAGCACGCCGATGTTGAGGAAGGTCCGGAATATGCTCGGCGTCGCGACCCGCGAAAACACGAAACCGACGTCCTTGACGGGGCCTTCATCGATTCGCGACAGCACAAGCAAGCTGATCGCCACCAGAATGAGCGATGTGATCACGACGCCGTGGAACCCGGTGATCTCGACGAAGAGCACCTGAACGGTCCGGCCTCGCAGCAGATCATCGAGGAACCCGCCACCGAGCGACCCGCCGGCCGAGATCACGCCGATCAGCGTCCAGTACCACGCGATGTAGGTCAGGCGGTTCTTCTCCTGCGTGAGACTGAGCATCAGCTGGTTGATTCCATCCCAGAACGCGGGCGCGAGCAATCCACCCACCATCGCGATGATCGGCAGGACGATGAAGTAGTTTGCCGGAGTAAGGACCAGATACCCGATCCAGCTCACCGTAAACAGCAGACCGATCATCACGACCGGCTTGCGCCCGAACTGGTCCATCACGGTCCCCCACCCCGAAGAGACCGCGATCCAGATCGACTGCGAGATCACGAACATGATACCGAGCCACGTGTTCGGCGCGCCGATCGTCGACGGATCGGTCACGTACGGTGCGAAAAACGGCGCCGACACGTTGATCGAGAAGAGCATCATGCCGGTGGTCAACGCGAACCGGCGGAAGTTTCGGTCCAGAAGCGGGCTGAAGAATGACCGAACCGCGGACTCGCCATCGGGAGATTCGACGGGGACATCTTCGGGCAGCACCAGTACCTTCGACGATGCCGCGTCGTCGGCACAGCGCGACCGATCGGGACGCGGCTCCGGGATCAGAACGTGAACCAGAATATCGACGATTCCGCCGAGCCCTCCGATCAGGAAGACGATTCCGTACACGATAAGCCGATTGTCAAGCGTCGCCGCGTCAAGCGCAACCGTCGTCCCGAAGAACGCAGCGATGTTCACGATCTGCGCGACCGCCGAGCGCCTGCCGAAGAACCGTGCCCGGACATCCAGAGGTACCAGATCGGCCATCCAGTTCCACCAGCCCGACGAACTGAGGTTCGTGATGACCCAGCTCGCGACCATCGCCGCGAACACGACCGCGATCGCGTACTCGCGCGTTGCGCCGCGCGCGACGGAGAATGCGGCGTAGGCGAGCACCGGTCCGTTCAGCCGGTGCACGACGCTCGTGATGATCCAGTACGGTTTGCGGCGCGGAAGCCGGCGGTAGATCAGGATCGCTGCAAGCTGCAGCACCGACGACATCGACAGGATCCCGACCAGCAGCCCCAACTGCGATGAGGTAGCGCCAAGGACGTTGCGAAGAAAGACGTTGAAGATCGCCTGCGGAGCGCAGACGATCATCCACAGCGTTCCGGTCGCACCGCTGACGATGCTGAGATTCATCGATCGTCGCAGCTCTTCGCGGGTCACGCCCGAACTCATCCTGACTCCTTTCGTAGGCATAGTATCGCGGACGTACCCGCACCGACGCCGTTCCCGCACAAGCCGCGGCGGGCAACGTGTCGGGTCCGCATGGCCACCGCAAGAGTACCGAAGCGCGACGGCAATGTCACGGGATCATATATTTATTACTTTTTGGTTCAGGAGTTGCCATGTCCTTCAGTCCAGTCAGAAAGCACTCAAAAGCCTCACCCACCCGCGAAGGCGCCGGGGTCAGACTTCACCGGGGATTCGGTTTCGGCGAAACCGACCAGACCGATCCGTTCCTGCTGTTTGACGATTTCCGCGGAGACCGCGAGGAGGACTACATCGCTGGTTTCCCGTGGCATCCGCACCGGGGCATCGAAACGGTCACGTACGTGCTTGCCGGGACGGTCGACCACGGTGACAGCCTGGGTAACTCGGGCAGCCTGGGTGCGGGATCGATCCAGTGGATGACCGCGGGAAGCGGGATCATCCACCAGGAAATGCCACACGGCGACGAGCTCGGCCGGATGCACGGCTTCCAGCTCTGGGCCAACCTTCCCAGAGCGCTCAAGATGACCGACCCTCGCTATCAGGACGTCCCGGCGACCGAGGTGCCCGAGCGCCATGAGGACGACGGGACGACGTTTCGCGTGCTGTGCGGCGAGTACGGCGGCATATCGGGCCCGGTTGACGGAATCGCCGCGGCGCCGCGCTACATGGACATATCGGTCCCGGCCGGCAAGACAAAGACGTTCCGGATGGACGTCGAGTCGCGCGCGTTCGCGTACGTGTTCGAAGGCTCGGGAGCGTTCCGTGGCGCCTCCGACCCGCAGCCGGTGCCCTACGAGGTCGAAGACGACGTGATCGCGCTCAAGCCGGTCGACGTCGACAACCGGTCGCTGGTGATCTTCGACGCGGGCGACGAGATCCGCGTCAGCGCCGGTGAGGAAGGACTGCGCTTCCTGCTCGTATCGGGCCGCCCGATCCGCGAACCGGTCGCGTGGTACGGCCCGATCGTCATGAACACGCAGGAAGAGCTGCAGACCGCCTTCGACGAGTTCCGCCGCGGCACCTTCATCAGGAGCGGGTCGGCGTAGCGCGCTGCAATCGCGCTACAGGAACGACCAGTCGAGTTCGACCGCCTTACCGGTTCGAGCCGACTTGTAGATCGAGTCGAGGATCGTGTTGTTGACGAGCCCGCTCATCGCGTCGCTTATCGGCGTCGAACCCGAGCGGATCGATTCCACGAAGTGGCGCGCGAGTAGCGATCGAGCGTCGTCACCCGCCTTCGCGTCGACCTCCACGTCGAAGGGTCGGTCGAACTTCTGGCCGGTGAAGACCAGACGGTTACCGCGGATCGACGCGCCGCCGTCGGTCCCCATCAGGTCGACGAAGTGGCTGTTGTCGCTGAGCGTGTTGACGGCCCAGCTCACGTCGAGCGACAGCGTCGATCCGTTATCCATCTTGATCATCGCGGTCGCAAGATCTTCGACGTCGAATACGCCGTTCCAGTCGGGCGTACCCCACGAGCCGGTACCGCGTTTGTGCGGCCCGAACTTCGCGTAGGTCGATCCGAATACCGACACCGGCTTCGGGTCGCCGAGCAGCCACATCGCCATGTCCAGGACGTGTACGCCGATGTCGATCATCGGCCCGCCACCCGACTCGCCCATACGCGTGAACCAGCTCCCCCACCCCGGGATGTTCTTGCGCCGCATCATCCCGCACTTCGCGTTGTACACCTCACCGAGCTCACCGGCATCGACCATCCGTTTCGCTTCCAGCACCGGAGGCAGCCATCGCATCTGATGAGCGACCATGACCGTGAGTCCGGAGTCGCGCGCCGCGGTGTAGATCTCGCGCGCAGACGCACCGTCGAGCGCCATCGGCTTTTCGACGAGTACGTGCTTGCCCGCGGCGAGCGCGGCCACGGTCAACGGCGCGTGGAAGCGGTTGGGAACCGCGACGACGACCGCGTCGACGTCGCGCGATGCGATCATGTCGTCGGCAGACGCGAACACGGTCAGGCCGCCCGACCCGGCATCCGCTGCGGCCGCAGCATCCGCTGCGGCCGCTTCAGCGAGCGCGGCGGACGCGTCGGTGACCCCGGCGAGTTCGACCCCGGCGATCTGACCGAACTGCTTCAGGTGAACGCGACCGATGAAGCCGGCACCGATCACGCCGATCCGGATCGGTGCCATCTACGCGCCCGCCTGCGGCACGGTCACGAGCGTCATCTGCGCGCCAATCTTCACGACGCACTCCTTGAGCGCGGGAACCGGGTCGTCGACGTCGCCCTCGTACTCGAGCACGGCTTCACCGGCAAACTTCGCATCCGAGAGCGCGCGGTCAAGATCGGGAAGCGACAGATTGCCGGTGCCCACGACGACGTCCTTCGGCGTGCGGTCGGACTCGAAGACGAAGTCCTTGATATGCACCAGATGGAGCCGGTCGCCAAACTCCTTCACCATCGCGATCGGATCCTCGCGGCTGTCCAGAGCCCACGCAGTGTCCAGATTCAGCCCGATTCTACTGCTCGCCTTCGCGAACACCCAGCGCAGCGCGGTCGCCGATCCCAGCCAGTGACGCCCGCCGTGGTTGTGGATGCCGGCGACGATGCCGTACTCCTCGGTGAGCTCGTCGGCTATCGCGACCGCGTCATCGATTCCGTCAAGAGGAAAATCGATGCTCATCCGCGAGAGCCCGGCAGCCTTCGCGCAGTCGAACAGTCTGCGCGCCTCCTGTCGGTCGGTTGCGATCCGGTTGACGCCGATGCTCATCACTTCGACGCCATCGCTCCTGTACGACGCGCAGAGCGCCGCGAACGCCGACGGGTCGTCCCACCCGGCGTGAATCCCGCAAAGCTCGATCCTTCGTAGCCCGCAACTGCGGACGGCGGCTGCCACCTTCGCCTGATCTTTGATACCGCGTAGACAGTAGCTCTGTACAGCAAGTTCCATAGTGACTCCTCAGTGCGCAGTATGTCCGAAGCGGAACGATTGCAACAGGACGAAACGATCAGAAACCTGGACAGGATTTAGCGTCGCCGCCGATACTCGCGAGGCGTCAGCCCGGTATCGGCACGAAAGACGCGATTGAAGTAGCTGACATCGGCGAACCCGGACTGGTGCAGGATAGTCGTGATCGGCTCGTCTGTAGTCGCAAGGAGCCGTTTCGCCTCGGTGAGTCTGCGCCGGTTGATTGTCTGACGGATCGTTGCGCCCGTGTGCGACCGGAACAGCTGGGCAAGCCGGGCCGGCGACACACCGACCGCCTGCGCGACTTCGCGACTCGGAAGCGGCTCGTCAAACCGCTCGGCAATCAACCGAAGCGCCGCGCGGACGCGCGCGTCGGTCTGCAGCCCCCCGGCGTCGCCGTGTCGCGCGATCACCAGCAACAACGCGTGAAACAGATGGACCGCGATCGCAGGTGAGAACGGGTCACCCTGCTCGACCTCGTGCGCGATCGATCGGCACAGCGCGGTCGCCCGTTCGTACTCCAGGTCTGATAGCACGATCGGAGCAGTCGGGGTCGCGGAGTAGAACGGCTCCAACAGCCGATCGTCGACGCCGAGCCGGTCCGGTATCGACAGGCACTCTGGCAGGAAGGTCACGTTGTAGTAGTCGCAGACCTCGTCGGGGGAGGCTTCGATCCGGTGAGGATGAAAGGTTCCAAGCCGATACACCTGTCCGCGTCGGAACGCTGTGCGCCGACCGGCGATCACGTTGTGCCCATAGTCGCCGTTGACGACGATCAGCTCGAGAAACCGGTGGTAGTGCGTCCGGAAGCTGCCGCTTCGGTAATGAGCGACGTGCAACGGCACTCCGAACCGCTTCTGAAGCGGCGCTCCCGCCAGTGTGGTCACGTATGCCATAGCGCGGAGAGAATTCCAGCACGCGGCGGCGCCGACGTCAAGCGGGGTCGCAGCGTGATGCTGCCGGCCCGCTTTGGCTGACACCGGAGGCCAAATCGCTTATGCTCGCGCGGAGGATACTTCAAGTGCTGCACCGGGCGACACCCAGGCTCCGCGGGAACACTACAGGCAGAACGGGAGAGATCGGCGCGGTCACGGTCACCGCGGCCGGGAAATTCGTCTTCGGCGACTGGCTGGACATGCACCTGGAGTACCTGATCGTGGCCGTCGCGCTGTGGACGATCTACATCGTGACCCGACGCAGATCGAATCCGTCGGTGCTGCGTCGCTGGGGATTCACGACCGCGGGCCTCGCGGAGGCGGCGGTGCTCTCAGCGCTCGCGCTCCTTGCCGGTGCCGGATTCTGCGTTGTCTACGCCGTCGTCACGCGAACGGGGATCGTGTCATGGAACCTGGTGGTACTCCTGGCGCTCTACCCGATCTGGGGACTGGTTCAGCAGTTCCTCCTGGTCGCGCTGGTCGCGGACAACGTGATGGCGATCAGGAAGGAGCGGTCTCAGGAGTTCGCGGTGGTGATGTTCGCGGCATTGCTGTTCAGCGCGATCCACTTCCCGGAGGTGCCACTGATGATCGCGACGTTCTTTCTGGGTTCGGCGACAACGCTGATCTTCTTCCGGACGCGTAACATCTGGATGCCGGGCGTGCTCCACGGCTGGTTCGCGACGTTGTTCTACTTCCTGGTCATGGAGGTCGACCCGCTCGAACCGCTTCTGGCCGTTGCATTCGGACGGTAGCGGGGGTAGGTTAGCGTATGGGATCGGAAACATCCGTCGAACACACCGACTCCCGTGAAGGGTCCGTCGACTGGATGCCGCTGGACAACGCGGCCAAAATCTACCCGGTCGCGGGGTCGGGTGCGGTTACCCCGGTCTTCAGGCTGTCGGTGACGCTCCGGGAACCGATTCGCTACCGCGAACTCGACGATGCGCTGCGACGGGTCGTCGATCGCACCCCGTACTATCAGGTCTACATCCGCCGCGGAGTATTCTGGTACTACCTGGAGCGCCACCGCGATTATCCGACACTCGAGGTACTGCCCGACGCGCCGATCACGAGCATATCGCTGCACCGTCGACGCGAGCAGCTGATACGCGTACTCGTGCGCGACCGAACGATCGCGGTCGACGTATCGCACGTGCTGACCGACGGGTACGGCGGGTCGGTGTTCCTTGGCTCGTTGCTGGTCGAATACCTGCGCCAACTGGGCCACAATGTCGAACCCGAGCCGCCACTCCTTGACCCCGACGAAACCCCTGACCCGCAGGAGTACGACGACGCGTACCAGCGAATGTACAGCCCCGGCGTTCGCCCGGCGGCGATGCTCGCTCCGGCGTACCACATCCCGGGTCTCCCGCACGTGCACCGCTACCGCGTGATCGCGGGGCGAATGCCGCTTGCGGCGGTGCTCGCCAAGGCGAAGGAGCGCGGCGTGACGCTGACCGAGTACATCGTCGCGACGAAGATCGACGCGATCAAGCAGGTACACGACCAGCAGCTGCGACAGACGATCAAGCCGCAGCACTCGATCATCCGGATCGAAGTGCCCGTCAACATGCGCCGTGTCTACCCGACCCGTTCGATGCGAAACTTCTCGCTGTTCGTCGGGCCCGAGCTCGATCTGTCGCTCGGCGACTATTCGTTCGATGAGATCGTCAGACGGGTTCATCACGACATGCACATCCAGCTCGACCGGAACCAGCTGTTGCGCCAGATCTCGCGCAACGTCGGCGGCGAAC
>RECL01000129.1 GCA_007694025.1 Spirochaetaceae bacterium | reverse complement strand
CGCCGTCGACGACCTGGTGGTCAACGGTGAGCGACAGGCCGATCATCGGGATCGTGCCGCTTCCATCGGGCGCCTGCCGGTGCGTGATCGAGCACACGCCGAGGATCGCAACCTGCGGCGCGTTGAGCACCGGTGTAAACCGCTCGATCCCGAACGCTCCCAGGTTCGTCACCGTGAAGGTGCCGCCCGACAGCGAGTCGGCGTCGATCGTTCCGGCGACACACCGCTCGGCGAGCGTGTGAGCGGCTTCGGCGATCTGTACGAGCGACAGCGAGTCGGCGCCGCGGATGACGGGTACCATCAGTCCCTTTGGCGTGTCGACCGCGAAGCCCAGATCGACGCCCGAATAGCGAGTGATCGTCCCGTCGGCGAAGGTCGCGTTGACCTCGTCGAAGTCGGCGACCGCGCGGCTGGTCGCGAAGAGCACCAGATCGTTGATCGAGATCTTCTGAAGCGACTCGGATCTCGCGCTCTTCAGCTTCGCGCGGTAGGCGAGGAGGCCCCGCGCGTCGGCCGAGGCGTCCATCGTCAGCTGCGCGGTCGACGCGAGCGATTGCTGCATCCGCGATGCGATGAGCTTTCGCACCCCGCTCACGCGCTGTTCGGACGCCACGTGCGCCGGCCCTGTGCCCCTCGGCTCCGTGGTCGCGCGCCCCGAACTGCTTGCGATCGCAGGCGCGCTGGACGCCTCTCGGACCGCTCCCGAATCGGCTGCGTCCTGTACGTCTCGCGCCATGATCCGTCCGCCGGGCCCCGACCCGGACAACCCGGCTGTATCGACGTTCAGGCTGTCCGCGAGCTTGCGCGCGCGCGGGCTGATCCGTGCACCGCCGCGGCGCCGCGCGCGCGGCGTCTTCGCAGCCTCCGCCGGAGCATTTTGCGTCGCGTCGACACGAGGTTCGGTGCCGGCTGAGGGCTCTTCACGCGGCGGCGCATCGGCGACAGCTTCGCCGGGTTCGCCGATGAGCGCGATCGGGCTCAGCACCGGCACCTCATCGCCCTCGGCCGCGAGCTGACGCAGCAGTACACCGTCGGCGGTCGATTCGACCTCCATCGTCGTCTTGTCGGTCTCCACCTCGACGATCGGGTCTCCTGTCTTGACCGCGTCGCCGGGGGCGACTTTCCAGCTCGTGATGATACAGCTTTCAACGCTGTTTCCCTGCTTTGGCAGGAGCACCTCAGTTGCCATTGTTCTTCCTCTCTTCGCGTTCGACCAGAGACAGTTCGATTCCCGCCTCCGCTATCTGATCCCGTGCTTCCTGCGGCAGGCCGGTGTCGCTCACCACGAGCGAAAACTCGCGCAGATCGAGTACCGACGCAAAACCCGTTCGACCGTACTTGCTGCTGTCGGCGAGCAGTACCGACCGGTCGGCACGACGTGCCATCATGCGGACGATCTCCGCACCCTCGACAAGGTGCGTCGTTGTGCCGTCCGACAGACTCCATCCGTCGGCTCCCAAAAACGCAAGCCGGACGTGAAACTGCTCGAGCTCCCGCAGCGCGAGCGGACCGACGAGCGATTCGGTGACCGGCTGAAACGTCCCTCCGACGACCGTTACCTTGAGCGCCGGGTTTGACCGGCCGTACGGCACGAACAGCATCGAGTTGGTCACCACGTGAATGTCGCGCCGGCCGAACAGGTATCGTCCGACAAGCGACGTCGTCGTGCCCGCTTCGATCATCACCGCGTCACCGTCTTCGACCAGCGAAGCCGCTCGTTCGGCGATGCGTAGCTTCGCCGCGTGTTCGGTCCGCAGGCGGTCGACGATTTCCGGATGAAACGCCGGGCTCGCGCCGCCCCACGTGCGAACGATCACACCCTTTTCGGCGAGCGTGTTCAGCGTCGTTCGGATCGTGACCGTCGACACCGACAACCGCTTACCCATGTCGGCGATCGATATACCTTCCTCGTCGACAAGAAGCTCGAGTGTTTGACGTTCGCGTTCGGTAAGGTTTGGAAACATCTTCTAATCGCTTTCGATTCGCTTTCTATTGTACCGCAGAGTCAAAGGTCCGGCAAGCCCACCGTCGGCGGGCGCGAGTCGTGCCGCCGGGACCGCACGGCGGTCCCGGTCGGTGGCAATCAGCCGTCTTCTCTGCGGTCGGTCAGTCCTTGTAGAGCGGGCCGAATGTCTCGCACGCGCGGAAGTCGCTTCCCTCCAGGTCCATGCCGAACGCGGTCCACGCGGCCGGGCGATAGACGTCGGCCTCGGCTACGTTGTGCATGTAGACCGGGATGCGAAGCATGCTCGCGAGCGTTATCAGGTCCGCGCCGAAGTGACCGTACCCGATCGCGCCGTGATTCGCGCCCCAGTTGGCCATGACCGAGTAGACGTCGCGGAAGCGCGGGTTGTCGACCAGGCGCGGGACGAACCAGGTGGTCGGCCACGTGAAGTTCGTTCGCTTGTCGAGCGTATCGTGGACGTCTTCGGGTAGTTCGACTGTCCACCCTTCTGCGATCTGGAGTGCCGGACCCAAGCCGTCGATCATGTTCAGGCGGCTCATCGTGACCGGCATTCCGCCGCGGCTGCGGTAGCGCGTCGAGTATCCCCCGCCGTGGAAGTAGCCGGTTTCACCCGGGCACCAGACCGTCGCGTCCAGGCAGCGCCCGACCTCGTCGGGAGTGATATCCCAGAAGGGTTTCATCGCTGGCTTGCCGCCGAGCGTCTGCTCGCCGGTTCCATCGAGCGTTGCGGGTCCCGAATTGATCAGGTGAATCAGCCCGTTCGCGGCGTCGCCGGTGAGCGTGTGGCCCGTCACCCGCTTGACCGCGTCTGCGCTCCAGTACGTGCGGACGTCGGCAAAGATCTGCGCGGTGCCCGTCAGCAGGTGACCAAAAAGCATGCTCATCGCGTTCAGGTTGTCGTTCTCCGTCGCGACGATGAACGCCTCACGGATTCCGTTCCAGTCGAAGCTCGACGTCAGGATCGCCTCCAGGAAGTCTCCGTTCGGCATGAAATCGGTCCATTGGCGCTGTCCCTGGAAGCCCGCCGCGATCGCGTTGTGCCCGAGTGCCTCTTCGCCGTATCCGAGCGCCGTGAGTCTGGGGTTGCCGACCATCAGGTCGCGCGCGATGAGCGTCATCTTTACGACGGTCTCCCAGTCGCGGTCCTTCTGTTCGCGGCTTCGCTGCGCCGACGTTTCGTTCGGGTCGGGGCCTTCGGGACAGTTCTTCTTGACCCACGCGAGTGCGGTCTTGAACTCATCGGGATCGTAGATCCCACCGTCGATGCGACGGATGAACTCGCTCATATCGACGTACTCGTTACGCATACCCAGGTACTTCTTGAAGAACGACTCGGTTACGTAGCAGCCCGCTATTCCCATGCTGACTGCACCCATGCTCAGGTAGCTCTTGCCGCGCATCTCAGCGACCGCGAGCCCGGCGCGCGCGAATCGCAGCAGTTTCTGCTGCACGTCGCCGGGAATCGACTCGTCGCCGGCGTCCTGCACGTCTCGTCCGTAGATCCCGAATGCGGGTAGGCCCTTCTGCGCGTGTCCGGCCAGCACCGCGGCCAGGTAGACCGCTCCGGGCCGCTCGGTTCCGTTGAAGCCCCAGACAGCCTTCGGAATGCTCGGCGTCATGTCCATTGTTTCTGACCCGTAGCACCAGCACGGGGTGACCGTGAGCGACACGCCGACCCCGGCGCGCTCAAACTGCTCCTGGCACGCCGCGGCTTCCGCGACGCCGCCGATCGTCGAGTCGGCGATCACGCACTCGACTGGCATCCCGTTCGGGTGGCGCAGGTTCTCCTCCAGGAATCGCTTCGCGTTCTGCGCCATGCGCATCGTCTGCGCCTCCAGGCTCTCGCGGACACCTCCGAGCCTTCCGTCGATCGTCGGACGTATGCCGATCTTCGGGAGCGTCCCGCGCAGCCGACGCGTCGGTCCGGTGTTCTTCATCGAGCTTATGTCTGCCATACGTACCTCTTGTATTTTGGGGTTGAATCTCTTTCGATTATCGCATGAGCGTCTGGTCGACGCAAGCGTCTGCCCTGGCCATCGGGCGACTTCGAACCATTGACGCCCGCATGGGCGTCGGCTACATTGGGCGCGGAGGCACCATGGCATCTATTGGCGTTTTCTACGGCTCTTCAACCGGCAATACTGAGGATGCAGCCGACCGGATCGCGCAGGCGTTCGGCGGTGGCGTCGCATCCACGAACATCACCGCGACGTCTGCTGACGAGATCCTCGCGCACGATCTGATCATCTTTGGCGTGTCGACCTGGGGCACCGGAGACCTGCAGGACGACTTCGAAGACTTCATGACGACGCTCGAGGAGATGGATTTCTCCGGCAAGAAGGTTGCGGTGTTCGGTCTTGGCGATCAGGAAGGATACCCCGACACGTTCGTCGATGCGATGGGGATCGTCGGCAAGACCGCGCGTGACCGTGGCGCGACGCTCATCGGGTCGACGGCGACCGACGGCTACACGTTCGACTCCTCGGATGCCGAGGAAAATGGCTCGTTCATAGGACTGGCGCTCGACGAGGAGAACCAGTCGGACCTGACGCAGGACCGGGTGGTCAAATGGGTCGCTCAACTGCAGGGTCAGATCTGAGGAGCGCGGAGCGATGTCGATAGGCATTTTCTACGGTTCGTCGACCGGAAACACCAAGGATGTTGCCGTCAAGCTCCACGAAGCGCTCGGCGGAGACCTCCATAACATCACCGATGTCGACGCCGCAACGATAGCCGGGTACGATCGGATCGTGTTCGCGACGTCGACCTGGGGGGCGGGTGACCTGCAGGACGATTGGGAGGACTTCCTGCCCGATCTGGATGACGTCGACTTTTCCGGGAAGCGGGTCGCGATCCTGGGTCTTGGTGATCAGGAGAACTACGGAGACACCTTCGTGGATGCAATGGCGATCCTGGTCGATGCGGTCGAGCAGCAGGGCGGCACGGTCGTCGGGCACACATCGACCGACGGCTATCGCTACGACAATTCCGAGGCGGAACGCGACGGAAAGTTCGTCGGGCTCGTGATCGACGAGGACAATCAGAGCGATCTGACCGACGACCGCATCTCCTCCTGGTCTGCGCAGCTGAGGGCGGCTTTTTCCTGACGCGCGATCGATCGGTCGCCGAACCTTGACTGGACACCGACGCATTGGTACTTTCTCGGCTACTTGCCCCTGTAGCTCAGTCGGTAGAGCACATCCATGGTAAGGATGGGGTCATCGGTTCAAATCCGATCGGGGGCTTTCATACGGGCAGATTCTTCATGCAAGAACTGTACCGATGCGCCCTCCGGCCTTGACAACATCGGTTGGAAGGGGTACGCTCGATGACTCTGTGAGGTGAACAATGCCCAAGGCAAAAAAAGGTGCGACGGAGCTTATCTCGCTGCAGTGCACCGAGTGCGATCGCAGAAACTATACGACCAAGAAGAACCGGCGGAACATGCAGGGGAAGCTTGAGCTCAAGAAGTACTGTCCGCACGACCGGCGACATACGCTCCACAGGGAAGGTAAGGTCAAGTAGTCTTAGGCCAGTAGCTCCAATTGGTAGAGCGTCGGTCTCCAAAACCGAATGTTCCAGGTTCGAATCCTGGCTGGCCTGTAGCAGCACAAGGGCGGTGGGGGCATGAAGAGGATAATCCAGTTTTTCAAAGACAGCTACGCCGAGCTCCGGAAGGTGCAATGGCCTACCCAGGAAGAAGTCGCCTCGAACACGAAGGTCGTCCTTGTGTCGGTCCTCATTTTTGCTGCGATCTTCGGCATCGTCGATTTCCTGCTGTTGCAGGGTATCGACCTGATCTTCTGATCCCGGTCGACGGCAAAGCGAGGCGGGATGGCTAAAGGCTGGTACGTACTACACACTTATACCGGTTACGAGAACAAGATCGAGCGTACGATCCGGACGATGATGGAGAACGGCGAGCTCGGCGACACCATTGCCGACATCAAAGTTCCTTCGGAACAGGTTGTCGAGGTTCGCGACGGAAAGAAGAAGATTTCGACGAAGAAGTTTCTTCCGGGGTACATCCTGCTTGAGATGGATCTGCCCGATATCGGATGGAAGACGCCGTGCGCTGCGATCCGGCGCATCAACGGTGTGACCGGTTTTGTCGGCGCGTCGCCGGGGATGAAGCCTCAGCCGATCAGTCAGGAAGAGGCGCGGACGATCCTGCAGAAGACCGGCGAACTGAAGGGCGAAAAGACGCTGAAGCCCAAGCAGAGTTTCACGGTCGGTGAAAATGTACGGATCGTCGAAGGGCCGTTCGACTCGTTCACCGGTCAGGTTGAAGAGGTCAATCTGGAGAAAGGCAAGCTTCGCGTGATGGTCGGGATCTTTGGTCGCGCCACACCGGTGGAAGTGGACTTTCTCCAGGTAGAGAAGGTATAGCGTCCTCGCCGACCGATCGGGTCGGTTCGGGTGCTTCGCATTGACAGCTTGTGGGAGTCGAGCCTGAAGCCCGACGTTCGAACCACAAAGGAGTGGGAATGGCAAAGAAGAAAGTAACTGCCATCATCAAACTGCAGGTGCCGGCCGCGAAGGCGACGCCCGCGCCGCCCGTAGGTCCGGCGCTCGGCCCGCACGGGGTGAGCGCACCGCAGTTTGTACAGCAGTTCAACGACGTGACCAAGGATATCGAGCCCGGGCTTCTCATCCCGGTCGTTATCACGGTCTACGCCGATCGGTCGTTTTCGTTCATCACGAAGACACCTCCGGCAGCTGTACTGATCAAGAAGGCGATCGGGCTCGAAAAGGGCTCGGCCGAACCTCACAAGGTCAAAGTCGGTAAGATCACGAGTGCCCAGATTCGCGCGATTGCCGAGCAGAAGATGCCCGACCTGAACGCGAACGACGTAGAGGCCGCGATGGCGATCATCGCCGGAACCGCCCGGAGCATGGGCGTGAAGGTGGAGGGGTAGATGGCACGCGGCAAGAAGTATCGGGAAGCGCTCACCCGGATCGACCGGCAGCGCAGGTACGAGCCCGAAGAGGCTGTGAAGCTGCTCAAGGAGCTTTCGTACGCGAAGTTCGACGAAACGATCGAGCTGTCGATGAACCTGAACCTGAAGAAGAGTGCGACGGTCCGTGATACGCTCGTGCTTCCGAATCAGTTCAGCGGTGAGAAGAAGGTGCTCGTTTTCGCGAAGGGTGAAAAGGCCGATGAAGCGCGCCAGGCCGGCGCCGCGTATGTCGGTGATGACGATCTGATAGAGAAGATCCGTGACGGGTGGCTCGACTTCGATGTCGCCGTCGCGACGCCGGATATGATGAAGGATGTCGGTCGCCTTGGTCCGATTCTTGGTCGGCGAGGCTTGATGCCGAACCCGAAGACGCAGACGGTCACCTTCGATCTTGCAGCCGCGCTCGCCGAGCTCAAGAAAGGCCGGGTGGAGTTTCGCTCGGACAAGACCGGAGTCATCCACCTTGCGGTTGGCAAGGTGTCGATGGAGCCGAGCAAGGTTGTTGAGAACATCACCGCGGTCGTCGGTGAGGTCGAGCGGCGTCGTCCGCCCGACACGAAGGGAGAGTTCGTCAAGACCGTGGCCGTATCGTCTACGATGGGGCCCGGGGTGAAGATCGCTACCACTGGAGAGCAGGAATGACCGCGCACGTAACAAAAGTCCAACCGCACAAGACCGAGGCGCTCGAAGTTCTCAAGGAGACGCTCAGTCGGAACCAGGAGTTCATCTTCACCGACTACCGCGGGTTGACGGTTGAGCAGATCACCGAACTGCGCGGACGGCTGCGTGCGCAGCAGGCAGACTACAAGGTTGTCAAGAACCGGTACGCGAAGCTTGCATTCGAGCAGCTCGACAAGGGCGCTGCCGCCGGGGTGTTCGTCGGTCCGACCGCGATCGCGCTTATCAAGCAGGACTCGGCCGCGGCCGCGAAGCTTCTGTTCGATTTTGCCAAGGACACCCCGGTTCAGGTGAAGGGTGCCTACGTCGACGGACGGTTCTTCGACGCCGCCCAGACTGAGGCGCTCAGCAAGCTGCCGAGCAGGGATCAGCTGATTGCGCAGCTGATGTCTACGATGAACGCGCCGCTGCAGAACCTGGTCTACGCGATGAACGGTGTTACGCAGAAGCTCGTTCGTGTGCTTCAGGCGGTGGCCGACAAGAAGGCCCAGGAGTAGGTATTCCGACCGACCGGTGAGGCATCGTTGATGCAGTCGCCGGATCGGATCCGAAGACGCGGCGTTAGTCTTCGATACGTGTTGCATGCTATCGCCGCAACAATTCAAGGAGGAAGATAATATGGCGACACTGACAAAGGATGAGATTCTGGATGCCATTGCCGGGATGACGGTGCTCGACGTGAGCGAACTCGTCAAGGCGATGGAGGAGAAGTTCGGCGTGACGGCTGCGGCTCCGGTTGCGGTCGCTGCGGCTGGTGCTGCGGCTCCTGCCGGTGGTGAAGCCGCCGAGGACGAGCAGACGGAGTTCGACGTCATTCTCGCGAGCTTCGCGGATGGCGCAAAGATCCCGGTCATCAAGGAGATCCGCGCGATCACCGGCCTGGGACTCAAGGAAGCGAAGGAACTTGTTGAAGCCGGAGGCAAGGCTGTCAAGGAAGGCGTTTCCAAGGAAGAGGCCGCTTCGATCAAAGAAAAGCTCGAGGCTGCCGGAGCGAAAGTCGAAGTCAAGTAAGCGTACGCTTACCGGAACTGACGGCTTAACAGTCGGTTTTTTCTCACCATTGGAGCAGAATCCCTGCTCCAATGGTGTAGTTGTCTCTATTCCCCGGGTCGGAATCGACTTCCTGCCCGTGGTTTCGAGTCGCGCGCGACGGGTCAGGGCGACCGGTCGCATCACGGTGTGCGCGGCGCACACCGGTACCAGGAGGAAGTATGCTTGATCGGACTACGGTCATCAACCGCGTCAAGGTCGGTCAGAGATCGACCGAGGTCATGGACCTTCCGGATCTGGTCGGAATCCAGATCGCCTCGTTCGAGCGATTCCTCCAGCGCGAGACGATGCTTCGTGGCGAGCCGATCAACGAGCAGGGGCTCGAAGAGGTGTTCCAGGCCGTCTTCCCGATCGAAAGTCAGAACGGAGACATGCGGCTCGAGTACGACCACTACGTGCTCGACGAAGAGAACATCAAGTTGACCGAGGCCGAGTGCAAGCAGAAGGGTCTCACGTACGCGATCCCGATCAAGGCGCGCATAAACCTCGTGTTCCTGGAAACCGGTGAAATCCGCCAGAAAGACATCTACATGGGCGATATACCGCTGATGACCGAGCGCGGCACCTTCATCATTAACGGTGCCGAGCGTGTCGTTGTCAGCCAGATCCATCGGTCGCCCGGGGTGATCTTCTCTCATGAGAAGGGCATCTACAGTTCGCGGATCATCCCGTATCGCGGGAGCTGGCTGGAGTTCGAGATCGACCAGAAGAAGGAACTGATCTACGCGAAGATCGACCGCAAGAAGCGAATCCTCGGTACGCTCTTCCTTCGGGCGCTCGGCTTCGACACGCGCGAAAAGATCATCGATGTGTTCTACCGCCGCACGACGATGCCGGTGAGCGATCAGCGCGACGCTATGGAGGCGCTCAACGGTCAGGTGCTCGCTCGGGCGGTCTATATAACAGAGGCGAGCTCCGATGGCGGTGAAACCACCCGCAAGCTCTACAAGGCGGGGGAGAAGATTCACCCGCACGATATCGATGATCTGTTCCACTCTGGTGTCCGCGAACTGGAAGTCATCGACATGGCCGATCCGACGAGCCTCCACTCCGAGGTCATCCTCAACTGCTTTGAGCGCGAAGAGAGCAAGTTCACGCGCGATGACCAGGACGTTGACGAGCCGAGCTACGAGGATGCGCTGTCGGCCGTCTATTCTATCCTCCTGCCCGGCGAGCCGATCACGATCGAAAGCGCAGAGAAGGACTTCAACAGCATGTTCTTCACGCCGCGCCGCTACGACCTCGGTCGAGTCGGCCGCTACAAGCTGAACAAGAAGTTCGACTACGACGAGCCGGTGGAAAGCCACCTGCTGACCCGCGAAGACATCGTCAATACCATGGCGTTCCTGATCAAGGTCTACATCGGAGAGGCGAACGTTGACGATATCGACCACCTGGGAAACCGGCGGATCCGCAGCGTCGGAGAGCTTCTGTCGAACGCACTGAAGACCGCGTTCAGTCGGATGGAGCGCATCGCCAAGGAGCGGATGAGCCTCAAGGAGACCGACACGATCAAGCCGCAGGATCTGGTGTCGATCAAACCGGTCGTCGCGGCGATCAAAGAGTTCTTCGGTTCGTCGCAGCTGTCGCAGTTCATGGACCAGGTCAACCCGCTGTCGGAGCTCACGCACAAGCGGCGGCTGAACGCGCTCGGACCGGGGGGGCTGTCGCGCGACCGCGCGGGCTTCGAAGTGCGCGACGTACACTACACGCACTACGGCCGGATGTGTCCGATCGAGACCCCGGAAGGTCCGAATATCGGGCTCATCGTGAGCCTGGCGAACTACACGCAGGTCAACGACTACGGGTTCCTGGAGACTCCGTACCGCAAGGTCATCGACGGCAAGGCAACATCGCAGATCGAGTACCTGTCTGCGATGGACGAAGAGAAGTACTTCATCGCGCAGGCGAACGCACAGCTCGACATGAAGACCGGCGCGTTCATGACCCCGCTGGTCGCCGTCCGCAAGAGCGGCGACTACACCGCGAAGCCGGCCGAACAGATCCAGTACATGGACGTTTCGCCGAAGCAGGTCATCAGCGTGTCGGCCGCTCTGATCCCGTTCCTTGAGCACGATGACGCCAACCGTGCGCTGATGGGCAGCAACATGCAGCGGCAGGCCGTCCCGCTCGTCTTCCCCGAGCCGCCGCGCGTCGGGACCGGCATGGAGGCGAAGTGCGCCTACGATTCGGGCGTGCTCGTCAAGGCGCGCCGCGCCGGTGAGATCGTCCACGTCACCTCGCGCGCGATCCGGGTGAAGCCGGCCGACGCGAAGAACGCGAACGACGTCGACGTCTACGATCTGGTCAAGTATCAGCGGACGAACCAGGACACCTGCTTCATCCAGAAGCCGATCGTGAGCCTTGGCCAGAAGGTGAAGGCCGGCGACGTGCTCGCCGACGGACCCGCGACGCATCAGGGCGAGCTGGCACTCGGCCGCAACGTGCTCGTCGGGTTCGTGCCGTGGAACGGGTACAACTTCGAAGACGCGATCCTGATCTCCGAGAAGCTCGTGAAGGACGATTTGTTTACGAGTATCCACATCAAGGAGTTCGCGGTTGAGGTCCGGGAGACCAAGCTCGGACCGGAGAAGATCACCCGCGACATCCCGAACACCGCGGAGAAGGCGCTCGATCACCTCGACGAAGAGGGGATCGTGCAGGTCGGTGCGAAGGTCGGCAGCGGCGACATCCTCGTCGGCAAGGTCACGCCGAAGAGCGAGACCGAGACGACGCCCGAGTTCAAGCTGCTCAACTCGATCTTCGGAGAGAAGGCCAAGGAGGTGCGCGACACCTCGTTGAAGATTCCTCACGGCGTCGATGGCACCGTCATCGACGTGCAGCGGCTGAAGCGCAGCGAAGGCGACGACCTGTCGCCCGGTGTCGATGAGATCGTCAAAGTCCTGGTCGCGACGAAGCGCAAGCTGCGCGAGGGCGACAAGATGGCCGGCCGTCACGGGAACAAGGGAGTCATCGCTCGCGTACTCGCCGAAGAGGACATGCCGTTCATGGCCGACGGCACGCCACTCGAACTGTGTCTGAACCCGCTCGGCGTCCCGAGCCGAATGAACCTGGGCCAGATCCTTGAGAGCGAGCTCGGGTGGGCCGCAGCCGCGCTCGACGAGTGGTATGCGACGCCCGTCTTCGAGTCGGCGTCCAACGAACAGATCGCCGACAAGCTTGCCCAGGCGGGTCTGCCCGGATCGTCGAAGACGGTTCTCCACGACGGTCGCACCGGCGAACCGTTCGAGAACGAGGTCATGGTCGGCTACATGTATATCCTGAAGCTGCACCACTTGGTCGATGACAAGATGCACGCCCGTTCG
This sequence comes from Spirochaetaceae bacterium, assembly GCA_007694025.1. GTDB lineage: Bacteria > Spirochaetota > Spirochaetia > DSM-27196 > SLST01 > SLST01. Next base: position 22,888 of record RECL01000129.1, on the reverse strand, counting down.
ACGGGCCCGTACTCGCTCGTGACGCAGCAGCCGCTTGGCGGTAAGGCCCAGTTTGGCGGTCAGCGACTCGGTGAGATGGAGGTCTGGGCGCTCGAGGCGTACGGCGCCGCGAATACGCTGCAGGAGCTCCTGACAATCAAGAGCGACGACATGAACGGGCGAGCAAAGATCTACGAGAGTATCGTCAAGGGAGAGCCGTCGACAACCGCCGGGGTTCCCGAGAGTTTCAACGTCCTTGTGCAGGAACTGCGGGGGCTTGCGCTCGACATTTCGATCTGGGACGGAAAGGGAAAACAGATCCCGCTGACCGAGCGCGATGAGGAACTCATCAACCGCCAGGGAAGCAATTTCTAGAGCCCGCAGCGTTTACCAAGGAGCGACTATGAGAGACATTCAGGACTTCGACAACATCATGATCAAGCTCGCGTCGCCCGATCAGGTGCGTGCGTGGAGCTACGGTGAGGTCAAGAAGCCCGAGACGATCAACTATCGAACGCTGCGTCCCGAAAAGGACGGGCTGTTCTGCGAGCGGATCTTCGGAACGACCAAGGAATGGGAGTGCTACTGCGGGAAGTTCAAGAGCATCCGCTACAAAGGGGTGATCTGCGACCGCTGCGGCGTGGAGGTAACGCACTTCAAGGTGCGCCGCGAGCGGATGGGCCACATCGAGCTCGCGAGTCCCGTCTCGCACATCTGGTACTATCGCTCGGTTCCGAGCCGGATGGGGCTGCTGCTCGACCTGACGATCGCTGCGCTGCGGTCGATTCTCTACTACGAGAAGTACATCGTCATCGACGCCGGCGACACCGACCTCAAGCCGATGGAACTGCTGACCGAAGAGGAGTTCCTTGAGGCTAAGGAGCGCTACGGCATGAGCTTCACCGCCGGAATCGGCGCCGAAGCGATCCGTACGCTGCTTGAGAACCTGGACCTTGACGCGCTGTCCGGGGAGCTTCGCGAAAAGATGATCGAAAAGGGCATCAAGGCGGATAAGCGCCTGCTCAAGCGGATCGAGATCGTCGAGAACTTCCGCGATTCGGGCAACAAGTCCGAGTGGATGATCCTGGACGTGATCCCGGTGATCCCGCCTGAGCTGCGGCCGATGGTCCAGCTCGACGGGGGGCGGTTCGCGACCAGCGACTTGAACGACCTCTATCGGCGCGTGATCAACCGCAACAACCGCCTGAAGCGCCTTATGGCGCTTAACGCGCCCGATATCATCATCCGCAACGAAAAGCGGATGCTGCAGGAGGCGGTTGACGCGCTGTTTGACAACAGCAAGAAGAAGCGCGTCGTCAAGGGCGCGAGCAACCGACCGCTGAAGAGCCTGTCGGATATGCTCAAGGGGAAGCAGGGCCGGTTCCGACAGAATCTGCTCGGCAAGCGCGTCGACTACTCGGGGCGGTCGGTCATCGTCGTCGGTCCGGAGCTCGAGCTGCACCAGTGCGGTCTGCCGACGAAGATGGCCCTCGAGCTCTTCAAGCCGTTCATCATGAAGAAGCTCGTAGAGAAGGACGTTGTTTACAACATTAAGAAAGCGAAGACGCTCGTCGAGCAGGAGACGCCCGAGGTGTGGGCGGTGCTCGATGAGGTAGTCAAGGAGCATCCGGTGCTCCTCAACCGCGCGCCGACGCTCCATCGACTCGGGATCCAGGCATTCGAGCCGGTTCTTGTCGGCGGCAAGGCGATCCGACTGCATCCGCTCGTCTGTCACGCGTTCAACGCCGACTTTGACGGCGACCAGATGGCGGTGCACGTACCGCTCACCCAGGCCGCGCAGATCGAGTGCTGGACGCTGATGCTCAGCAGCCGCAACCTTCTCAATCCCGCGAACGGGAAGCCGATCGTCTTCCCGAGCCAGGACATGGTCCTGGGGATCAACTACCTCACGCGACACCGTGACGGAGCGAAGGGAGAGGGAAAGGTCTTCTCGTCTCCAGACGAGGTGCTTCTTGCGCTCGACGCACGAAGCATCGAGTACGCATCGCTGATCAAAGTAGACTACAAGGGTGAACGGATCGAGACCACCGCCGGCCGGTTGATCTTCAATCTGGACATGCCCGAAGAGATTCCGTACGTGAACAACGCGCTCGGCGACAAGGAGCTTCGCGCGTTGATCGCCGACGTCTACGCGACGTACGGCCCGCACGCGACCGTCAAGATGCTCGACGCGGTCAAGACCCTGGGCTTCCGCTACGCGACGCTTTTCGGTGCGACGATCGGCCTCGACGACATCAAGGTTCCGGAAGGCAAGCCGCAGATGATCGACGCGGCCAATGCCGAGGTAGCTGCGATCCAGAACCAGTACCTGCAGGGCCACATCACGAACGAGGAGCGGTACAATCGCGTCGTCGAGGTCTGGAGCAAGACCAACGAAGAGCTGACGAACGTGATGATGGAGAACCTGAAGGCCGACAATTTCGGGTTCAACCCGGTCTTCATGATGGCGAACTCCGGTGCGCGCGGTAGCCGCAGTCAGATCCGGCAGCTCGCCGGGATGCGTGGCCTGATGGCCAAGCCGTCGGGCGACATCATCGAGCTTCCGATCCGAAGTAACTTCAAGGAAGGGCTTTCGGTCATCGAGTTCTTCATTTCGACGAATGGCGCGCGCAAGGGTCTTGCCGACACCGCGCTGAAGACCGCCGACGCCGGATACCTTACGCGGCGACTCGTTGACATCGCGCAGGACGTGGTTGTGACGGAGATCGACTGTGGAACGATCAACGGGATCGACACCGTCGCGCTGAAGGACGGGGAAGAGATGGTCGAGTCGCTTGCCGACCGGATTACCGGCCGGTACACGCTCGAGCGCGTGAAGCACCCGATCACCGGGGAGATCATCATCGACGTCAATGAGGAGATCTCCGACGCTCAGGCAGAGCTTATCGAGCAGGTCGGGATCGAGTCTGTCCGGATCAGAACCGTGCTGACGTGCGAGGCCGAACACGGGACGTGTCAGCGCTGCTACGGGCGCAATCTCGCGACAAACCTTCCGGTCCAGATTGGTGAGGCTGTTGGCATCATAGCGGCTCAGAGCATAGGGCAGCCGGGGACGCAGCTGACGATGCGCACGTTCCATATCGGTGGTGCCGCGACGAAGGGTAGTGAGGAGAACCGCGTCTATCTCAAGTACCCCACGTATGTTCGAACGATCACGGGCAACACCGTGTTGTTGTCGTCGGGAGCCAGGCTGCTCACGCGAAAGGGTTCGGTGACTGTCGCGCGCGTTCTTGACCGGATCGCGGTTGAAAAGAAGGACAAGCTAGAGGTGTCCGACGGAGACAAGGTCGCGACCGGGCAGGTGCTGCTGAAGCGGGGGAAGGAAACCGTCCTTGCCGCTGCGAACGCGTACGTCGTCGTCCGCGATGACGGCGATGAGGTACTCCTGATCGCACAGGACCAGATCCTTGAGGTCCGTAACGGCGCCGAGATTCTGGCCGACGTCGGCCAGATCGTCGACGCCGAAGAGCCGGTTGCGATCTTCGATCCGTTCAGCGAACCGATCATCTGCGAGTTCGACGGAGTTGCCGAACTGAAAGACGTGGTTCAGGGTACGACGCTGAAGGAAGAGATCAACGAAGATACCGGTAACGTTGAGAAGAAGATCACCGAGTTCACGCTCGAATCGCTGCAGCCACGCGTCGTGATCAAGGACCAGAACGGCAAGGAGCTTGCAACCTACTACCTTCCCGGTTCGGCGTACCTCAACGTCGAAGACGGTGAACGGGTCAAGGCCGGGCGCACGCTCGCGAAGCTGCTTCGCGAAAGCGTCAAGACGGCCGATATCACCGGTGGTCTCCCACGAGTCGGCGAGTTATTCGAAGCGCGCCGACCAAAAACCCCGACCGTCCTCGCGCAGGTCAGCGGTACGGTCAGCTTCAAGCCGATCGTAAAGGGCAAGCGCGTTGTCGTCGTCGAAGACGTTCACGGCAAGGAGTACAAGCACCTTGTGCCGATGGGCAAGCATCTGCTCGTCCGTCAGGGCGACACCGTGCGCGCGGGCGAAATGTTGTGCGATGGTGCGGTCGACCCGCACGACGTGCTCCAGATCCTCGGAGAGAACGCGTTGCAGGCGTTCCTGGTCAACGAGGTGCAGGAAGTCTATCGGCTGCAGGGCGTAAATATTAATGACAAGCACATCGGTGTGATCATCCGCCAGATGATGCGAAAGGTGGAGATCGTCGGCGTTGGCGACACCAACTTCATCTTCGGCCAGCAGGTTGACAAGTACCGGTTCCATACGGAGAACCGAAAGGTCATGCGCGAAGGCGGGCAGCCGGCGATCGCGCGGCCGCTGCTGCTCGGGATCACGAGGGCAAGCCTCAACATCGACAGCTTCATCTCTGCGGCTTCGTTCCAGGAGACCACACGCGTCTTGACGAATGCGGCGATCGCGGGCGCGACCGATCTGCTTCACGGGCTGAAGGAAAACGTCATCATCGGACACCTGATTCCCGCCGGCACCGGCATTCGGCAGTACAAGAACGTGAAGCTGTTCGACGAGCATCGCGACGACCTTGATGCGCACATGCAGCAGATTCTCGAACAGCGCGCGCGCGAGCGCGAGCTCGAAGAGCAAGCCGAGCGAGAAGAAGCCGAAATTCTCGATTGACGGCCCCCGGGGCTCATGCCGTACGCGAAGCGGGGCGCGCGGCGGGGCGCGCGGCGGACTTTTGCGCGCTCTCTGCGCGACTTTTCGTGAGCTCTGCTTGACAACGATATAGTCAGTTGGTAGATTACCAGCTCACGAATGAACGAAGGGAGTGTCCAGGAACTATGCCAACTATAAATCAGTTGGTTCGGAAGGGCCGTAAGGCCATCAAGAAGGGTAACAAGGCCCCGGCGCTACAGTCGTGCCCTCAAAAGCGCGGCGTCTGCACCAGAGTCTTCACGTTTACTCCGAAGAAGCCGAACTCTGCGCTACGAAAGGTTGCCCGTGTCCGGCTTGTCAATGGGATCGAGGTGACCGCCTACATACCAGGTATCGGCCATAATCTTCAGGAGCACTCGGTGGTCCTTCTTCGGGGTGGCCGCGTCAAAGACCTTCCTGGTGTGCGCTACCACATCGTTCGTGGAGCGAAGGATACACTAGGCGTCGACGATCGGCGCAAGGCCCGTTCCAAGTATGGAACGAAGCGACCGAAGGCGTAGGTAGAGATATGCCACGCCGTCACGTAGTACCAAGAAAAGCGGCCGTACCCGATCCGCGGTATGGCAATAGCGTCGTTGCGAAGTTCGTCACCCGAATGATGCTCGACGGAAAGAAGTCCACCGCTCAGTCCGTTTTCTACGGCGCGATGGACGACATAGAGAAGAAGAGCGATGCGCCCGCGCTTGAGGCGTTCCTGAAGGCGATAGAGAATGTGAAGCCGACCGTCGAGGTCAAAAGTCGACGGGTGGGTGGTTCTACGTATCAGGTGCCGGTCGAGGTCCGTGAGACCCGCCGCGAAGCTCTGGCGATGCGCTGGATCATCGCCGCCGCTCGTGCGCGCAGCGGACGAAGCATGAGTCAGAAGCTCGGCGCGGAAATCGTCGACGCGGCAAACCAGACGGGTACCGCGTTCAAGAAGAAGGAAGATACGCACCGGATGGCGGAGGCCAACAAGGCCTTCAGCCACTATCGCTGGTAGACTGATAGCGGGAGGCATGACCTCCTTCGCGTCCCCCTGGCGGGGGCGCTCCCAATCGGGTGCCGGTGCGGTGTCCGGGCGGGTTTGAGACGACTGCGGTCGTCCGTCGTTCTTTTACAGCAGACTTGTATCTGCACGCACCAAACCGGTCACCCCCCGGTAGATCAAGGGTTCCGACGCATCCCGGGAAAAGCGTTCGGGGGTGGCAAGGTGGTCGCGGCTCACGCCTCAGTGACGCCCGTTTAACCCCACCTTGCGCTGTCTTTTGGTCACAATGCAGTCGACCTGGTCGATTGCCTAGAGCTTTGGAAGGACCCACAATCGTGGAACATCGCTAGGAGGGCGTAATGGCTAAGGAGAAGTTTTCAAGGACGAAGCCCCACATCAACGTTGGGACTATCGGTCACGTCGACCATGGTAAGACCACGTTGACGGCGGCCATCACCATGATCAGCGCGGCGAAGCTCGGCTCCGGCAAGGTGATGAGCTACGATGAGATCGATAACGCTCCGGAAGAGAAGGCGCGTGGCATCACGATCAACACCCGTCACGTCGAGTATGAGTCGGCGAATCGCCACTACGCGCACGTCGACTGCCCGGGGCACGCCGACTATATCAAGAACATGATCACTGGAGCCGCGCAGATGGACGGTGCGGTGCTCGTTGTATCCGCTCCCGATTCGGTTATGCCGCAGACGCGCGAGCACATCCTGCTCGCCCGCCAGGTCGGTGTTCCCGGCATCATTGTCTTCCTGAACAAGACCGACCAGGTCGACGATCCCGAGCTGATCGAGCTCGTCGAGGAAGAGGTTCGCGAGGTACTCAACTACTACGACTTCCCGGGCGATGACATTCCGATCATCAAGGGGAGCGCGTTCAACGCGATGAGCAATCCGACCGATGAAGAGGCGATCAAGCCGATCCTGGAGCTGCTCGAGGCGATGGACACCTACTTCCCCGAGCCGGAGCGCGCTGTCGACAAGGACTTCCTGATGCCGATCGAAGACGTGTTCTCGATTCAGGGTCGTGGTACCGTTGTGACCGGTCGTATCGAGCGGGGCGTTGTCCACGTCAACGACAAGGTTCAGATCATCGGTATCCGCGAAACGCAGGAGACCGTCGTTACCGGTGTTGAAATGTTCAACAAGCTGCTCGATGAGGGGCAGGCCGGCGACAACATCGGGGCGCTACTGCGCGGTATCGACAAGAAAGAGGTTGAGCGCGGTCAGGTTCTCGCAAAGCCGGGATCGATCACGCCGCACACGAAGTTCAAGGGCACGATCTACTGCCTGAGCAAGGAAGAGGGCGGGCGTCACAGCCCATTCTTCGGTGGCTATCGGCCTCAGTTCTACTTCCGGACGACCGATATCACCGGCACCGTCGACCTGCCCGAGGGCAAGGAGATGGTAATGCCTGGAGACAACACCGAGATCATCTGTGAGCTCATCCATCCGATCGCGATGGATAAGGGGCTGCGGTTCGCTATCCGGGAGGGTGGCCGTACGGTTGCCTCGGGCCAGGTCATCGAGGTAGTCGAGTAGGAATGGAAGAGCCTCACCCGAGGGTGGGGCTCTCTCTTAATGGAGGCAGGATGGCTAGCGAAAGGATTCGGGTTCGCCTGAGAGGCTTTGACACCGAGCTCGTCGATCAGAGTGCGAAGGCTATCGTTGAGACGGTGCAGAAGTCGGGGGCGGGTGTGTCGGGGCCGATTCCGTTGCCGACCCGAATCAACAAGTACACGGTGTTGCGGTCTCCGCACGTGAACAAGAAATCGCGCGAGCAGTTCGAGATGCGAACGCATAAGCGGCTGATTGACATTATGCAACCGACTTCTGCCGTCATGGACGCGCTGATGAAGCTTGAGCTTCCTGCCGGCGTGGATGTCGAGATCAAGCAATAGGGCAGCACCGCTGCGGGCTGCCCGGGCGCAGCATAGGAACGAAGATGTTAGGGTTGATCGGAAAAAAAGTCGGGATGACTCAGATGTTCAACCAGTTTGGCGAGCTGATGCCGGTGACGGTTATCCAGATCGAGCCGAACGTGGTAGTCGGTGAGCGCACACTCGAAAAGAACGGATACAGCGCCGTTGTGCTCGGAGCGATGTCGGTCAAGCCGAATCGGGTCACGTCGCCGGTGAAAGGGCAGTTCGCGAAGAACAACGTCGATCCGAAGCGTCACATGATCGAGATGCGCGACTTCGAACAGGAGTGCAGTATCGGTGATTCGCTCGGGGTCGAGATCTTCGAGAACGACGCGTTCGTCGATGTGATCGGCACGTCCAAGGGTAAGGGCTACCAGGGTGTCATGAAGCGCCACGGATTCGGTGGCGGTCGCAAGACCCATGGCAGCAAGTTCCATCGCGAGGGCGGTTCGACCGGTATGGCAGCGTACCCGGCCAGGGTGATCAAGGGCACGAAGATGCCCGGACGAATGGGCGGCGCCCGGACGACCACGCAGAATCTGCGCATCGTCCGCATCGACAGCGACAAGCAGATGATCGTCGTCGGCGGAGCGATTCCGGGTGCGAACGACGGGATGGTCATCGTCCGCCGGTCAAAGAAGAAGGGTTGACGAATGGACAGGAAGGTCTTGTCGGTAAAGGGTGCTGAACTGCGGACGATCAGTCTCGACGACGCGGTCTTTGGTCGCGAAGTGTCGGACGGCGCGATCTACCACGCGGTTCGCAATGAGCTTGCGAACGCGCGCGTCGGGACGGCCAAGACGAAGACGCGAAGCGAAGTCGCCGGAAGCCACCGTAAGCCGTGGAGGCAGAAGGGCACCGGACGCGCGCGTGCGGGCACGTACCAGAGCCCGGTACGGGTTGGCGGTGGTCGGGCCTTCGGACCGCGGCCGCGCGACTACTCGTACACCCTCCCGCGGAAGATGAAGCGGGCCGCGATGATGTCGCTGTTGAGTATGAAAACGCGCGATGATGATCTGATTGTCGTTGAGGACTTCACAATCGAGTCGGGTAAGACTCGCGAACTGGTTGAGATCCTGAGCGCGTTGGCAGGGGATCAGAAGACGGTTCTGATCCTTGGTGACGATGACGCGATGGTCAAGCGGGCAGGGCGTAACATCGCGCGGATGAAATACCTGACGTACAGTCGGCTGCGCGCGCACGATCTGCTCTACAGCGACAAGCTCGTGGTCACCGAAAGCGCGGCGAAGAACCTCTGCGCGTTCTACGGCAACGGGGGAGAGGAATAGTCATGGACGCAGATCAGGTGATAATCGAGCCTCTGCTGACCGAGAAGACGAACGCTCTGCGCGAGGCGCACACGTACTCGTTCAAAGTAGATCCTCGAGCCAACAAGCTTCAGGTCCGCAGCGCGCTCGAGGAGCTGTTCAACGTGCATCCGATTGCATGCCGTGTGATGAACGTGAAGGGAAAGCCGAAGCGGCTTCGGTACCGAAAGGGGTACACCGCTCGGTGGAAGAAGGCGATCGTGACGCTCCCTGCCAACGAGTCGATCGGCATTTTCGAAGGAGCGTAGCATGGCGTTGAAGGAGTATCGACCGAACACGCCCGGGCTTCGAGGCCGGACGTCGCTCGACTACAGCGATCTTGACAAGAAGCCTGCGGAGAAGCGGTTGACGAAGGGTCATCCGGCGAACGCGGGCCGCGACTCGGCAGGGCGAATCAGTGTTCGTCGTCGAGGCGGAGGGAACAAGCGCAGATATCGCTCGATCGATTTCAAGCGGGACAAGGAAAACATTCCCGGTCGCGTTGTTGCGATCGAGTACGACCCGAACCGCAGCGCGAACATCGCTCTGGTGGTGTACGCCGACGGCGAGAAGCGGTATATCATCGCTCCTCGCGGTCTGGAGCGGGGTGTGACTATTCTGTCGGGCGATCAGGCTGCGCCGACCGTTGGGAACTGCCTTCCGCTCGAACGAGTGCCGCTTGGAACGAGTGTCCATAACGTTGAGCTTGAGCTCGGCCGCGGTGGCCAGCTGGTAAGGGCGGCGGGGGCTAGTGCGGTCGTCGTCGCAAAGGAAAAGGACTACGTCACCGTGAAGCTGCCGTCGGGTGAGACTCGGCTGGTGTTTCGCCGGTGTCGCGCGACCGTGGGGTCGGTCGGTAACGAAGACCACATGAACGTGTCGCTCGGTAAGGCAGGGCTCTCCCGACACTTGCGCCGGCGCCCGAAGGTTCGTGGTGTCGTCATGAATCCGGTCGATCACCCGCACGGTGGTGGTGAAGGTCGTACTTCGGGCGGTCGTCATCCGGTCAGTCCGTGGGGTCAGCCAACCAAGGGGTACAAGACCCGCAAGAAGCGTAAGTCGTCGAGCAAGTTCATTGTGAAGCGGCGGAGGTAGGAATGTCACGGTCAATCAAGAAGGGCCCGTTCATAGAGAAGAGCCTGTATACGCGGGTTGTTGATATGAGCAAGGGTGGACAGAAGAAGATGATCAAGACCTACTCGCGTACGAGCACGATCATCCCGGAGATGGTTGGGCTCACGATCAGCGTCTACAACGGCAAGACGTGGGTTCCGGTCTACGTGACCGAGAACCTTGTAGGTCACAAGCTTGGTGAGTTTGCACCGACGAGATTGTTTCGCGGGCATGCGCGCAGCGACCGGAAAGCGGGACGGTAGATATGGCAACTGAAGGGTACCGTGCGATCGCGAAGTACATCCTGGTGTCTCCATCGAAGGTTCGGCCGGTGGCGAACGCGGTGCGCAGACTTCCCTATACGCAGGCAGTAGCGATTCTTGACAACTTGCCGCAGAAGGGCGCCGGGCTGATCAAGAAGGTGCTGAAGTCCGCCGCGGCGAACGCGCTGGTGGCGAACAACCAGCTCGATGAAGATATGCTGTACGTCAAGGAGCTCCGCATCGACGAAGGTCCACGGCTACGGCGGATCTGGCATCGTGCGCGTGGGCGGGCCGACATGCTGCACAAGCGCATGAGCCACATAACGGCTGTAGTCGACGAGATCGGACGGACGGGGGAGTAGATGGGTCAGAAAGTCAACCCGTATGGGATTCGGATCGGTATCAACAAGGGATGGAAGTCGAAGTGGTACGTCGACCCTCGTGAGTACGCAAAGACGTTGCACGAAGATCTGAAGCTTCGCAAGATCCTGGAGAATATGCCGGAAACCCGTAATGCGGAGATCGCGGATGTCGAGATCATCCGTCATCCCCAGCGCATTACACTGATAATCGAAACGTCTCGTCCCGGCGTGATCATCGGAACGAAGGGATCGAATATCGAGAAGATCGGCGCGACGTTGCAGAAGGCGGCCGGGCGGAAGATCCAGATCAAGATCAAGGAAATCAAGCGACCAGAGACCAACGCGCAGATCGTTGCTCTCAACGTGGCCCGGCAGCTGCGTACACGCAGTTCGTTCCGTCGGACGTTGAAAATGGCAATCGGCAGCGCGGTCAAGGCGAACGCGCTCGGTATCAAGATCCGGATTGCCGGCAGACTCGGTGGCGCGGAAATGTCCAGGGTTGAGACGCAGCGGTCGGGCCGGGTTCCGCTCCACACGCTGCGCGCGGATATCGATTACGGATTCGCTGAAGCGAAGACCACGTTCGGTACGATAGGGGTCAAGGTCTGGATCTTCAACGGCGAAGTGCTGCGTAAGGATTCGAAGGAAGACGCTGGGCTTCTTGTCCGAAAGCGGCGTGAGAACGCCGGTGCCAGGAGCGAGTGATGCTGAGTCCGAAGAGAACACGATTCAGAAAGCGCCAGCGACGCGTCAAGCGGACGATTCTTGGTGCGGCGACGCGCGGGAACACGATTGCATTCGGCGAGCACGGGCTGGTTTCGGGCGATAGCGGATGGGTCACCAACCGTCAGATCGAAGCCGCGCGTATCGCGATGACCCGTCACATCAAGCGTGGCGGCAAGGTGTGGATTCGGATCTTTCCGGACATACCGTACACCAAGAAGCCGGCCGAGACGCGGATGGGAAAAGGTAAGGGATCACCCGAATACTGGGTTGCCGCGGTGCGGCCTGGAACGGTGATGTTTGAGATCGCCGGCGTGAGCAGGGAGCTTGCGGAGTCTGCAATGAACCTCGCGTCGAGCAAGCTATCAATCCAGACCAAGTTTGTGTCTCGGAAGGATGTTGCGTAATGAGAGACTCATTCAAGGATCTGACGTTCGAGGAACTGCTGACGAAGCGAGAAGAGGCCAAAAAGCAGTATCGCGAACTGCGTTTCAATATGGTCGTTGGTCACGTTGACAACCCGCTTCGCAAGCGGACGCTGCGCCGGCAGATTGCGCGTCTTAACACGCTGATCTACAACCACGCCGACGTCACGCAGGCGATGGAGGAATAGACGGATGGCAGTTGAAGAGGGCCAGAGGGCACCTGTGGTCAAGACCGGGAAGACGATTTTCCAGGGGAAGGTCGTCAGCGACAAGATGGACAAGACGATCGTCGTCGAGGTGAGTAATCGTCGCGTGCATCGCCTGTACAAGAAGTACGTGCAGGAGACGAAAAAGCTGAAGGCGCATGACGAGGAGAACTCGGCCCACATCGGAGACACCGTCAGGGTCATTGAGTCGCGTCCGATCAGCAAAGAGAAGCACTGGCGACTCCTTGAAATCGTCGAGCGGGCACGGTAAGGGGTTACGCGATGGTTCAAATGCAGACGTATCTGAATGTTGCGGACAACAGTGGCGCGAAGCGCGTGCAGTGCATCAAGGTGCTCGGCGGTTCCAAGCGGAAATACGCTGGCGTCGGTGACGTGATTATCGTTGCCGTGAAGGATGCGCTTCCAGGCGCTCCGGTGAAGAAGGGAAACGTGGAGCGCGCGGTAATCGTTCGTACCCGCAAGGAGTACAAGCGGGCCGACGGCACGTACATCCGGTTCGACGATAACGCGTGCGTCATCATCGATGCCGGTCAGAACCCGAAGGGGAAGCGTATCTTCGGTCCGGTCGCGCGCGAGCTTCGCGATGACGATTTCATGAAGATTGTTTCGCTGGCCCCAGAGGTCCTGTGAGGAAGGCTATGCCGAAGTTTTCGATCAAGAAAGATGACCAGGTCAAGGTCATCGCCGGAAAAGACAAGGGGAAGGTCGGCCGGGTGCTTCGCGTGGATCGCGAAAGCGAGCGCGTCCTCGTCGAGGGCGTCAACCTTGCGCGCAAGGCTGTCCGGAAGAAGCGACAGGAAGACCGCGGCGGCATCATTGATATTGAGCTGCCGATCCACATCTCGAACGTGATGCTCGTAACGCGAAACGGCAAGACAACGAGGGTCGGGGTCGAGATGAAGGATGGAAAGAAGACGCGTATCGCCCGTACAACCGGCGAAGCGGTATAGGTGAATCGAGATGGCAGAGACGACATACGTACCTGAGCTGAAGCAGAAGTACCGGGAAGAGGTCGCAAAGGCGCTGACCGAAGAGTTCGGGTACACAAGCCCGATGCAGCTGCCCCGGCTGGAGAAGATCGTGATCAGCGTTGGCGTTGGGGAAGCGATCCAGAACAAGAAGCTACTCGATGCTGCGGTTGCCGAGCTCGGTCTGATCTCGGGTCAGAAAGCCGTCAAGACGAAAGCAAAGAAGTCGGTGGCAAACTTCAAGGTTCGCGAAGGGATGGAGATTGGCGCGCGAGTAACGCTTCGTGGCGATCGAATGTGGGAGTTTCTCTTCCGATTGGTCAATGTCGCGTTGCCGCGCGTCAAGGACTTCCGGGGGATCAACCCCAACTCGTTCGATGGCCACGGGAACTACGCGCTCGGCATTCGGGAGCAGATCATCTTTCCCGAGATCGACTACGACCGCATCGAACGCGTGAGCGGTTTGAACGTCGTTGTCTGCACGTCCGCGCGTACGGATCAGGAAGCTCGGCAGTTGCTCGGAAAGCTGGGCATGCCCTTTAGGAACTAGGAGGGAAATCAGAGATGGCCAAGAAATCGTTGATCATCAAGGCCCAGCGAACTCCGAAGTACAGCAGTCGGCTGGTTCGACGGTGCCGGATATGCGGGCGGCCGCGAGGATACATGCGGAAGTTTCAGATGTGCCGTATCTGCTTCCGAAAGCTCGCCAGCGAAGGCATGATTCCGGGCGTCACGAAGTCGAGTTGGTAGGAGAGAGGAATGAGCGTTTCAGATCCTGTTGCAGACATGCTGACGAAGATCCGCAATGCTGCGCTTGCGAAGTTTGAAAAAGTCGATATTCCCACGTCGAAGCTTAAGCTTGAGATCGTAAAGATTCTGAAGAATGAAGGGTACGTGAAGAACTTCAAGAAGGTCACCGAAGGGAACATTACGTTCATCCGGATCTTCCTGAAGTACAATGAGAAGTCGATGCCGATCATCCAGGGGCTCGAGAAAATCTCGACGCCGGGCAGGCGGGTATACGCGGGGTACAAGAGAATGCCTCGCGTCTATAACGGGTTCGGCACGTTGATCGTTTCGACATCGGAGGGTGTGACCACCGGTCGCAAAGCCCTTGAGCGGAAGGTCGGCGGCGAGCTGATCTGCTCGGTCTGGTAGGGGGAATCATGTCGCGGATTGGTGTCCTTCCAATATCTGTCCCGTCCGGTGTTTCCGTGGATGTCTATCCCGGCAGCGTAACCGTGAAGGGGCCCAAGGGAGAACTGACGCAGTCGTACTCGCCCGAGGTCAGCTTCGATGTTGACGGGAGTTCGGTCCGCGTCAGCCGCACGTCGGAGAGCAAGCGCGCGAAGAGCATGCACGGTCTGTACCGGAGTCTGGTACGAAACATGGTCGCGGGCGTTTCCGATGGGTTTGCGAAGACCTTGCTCATCAACGGCGTCGGTTACCGTGCCGAAGTGCAGGGGACTGTGCTCGTGCTGAATCTTGGCTACTCGAATCCAATCGAGTTTCCGATTCCTGAAGATGTGACGATAGCGATCGACGGGCCCACCAAGATCGTCGTGTCGGGTATCGACCGGCAGAGAGTCGGCCAGACGGCGTCTGAGATACGTTCGATCCGGCCGCCGGAGCCGTACAAGGGCAAGGGTGTCAGGTACGAAGACGAGTACGTACGGCGCAAGGTCGGCAAGTCCGGCGTGAAGTAGGGAAGAGTATGAAACGTCTGATCGAAAAAACGAAGCGTCGAAATCGGCGTAAGAAGTCGATTCGTGGCAAGATCTCGGGAACGGCCGAGCGGCCGCGTATCACCGTGTTCCGCAGCAACAAGCACCTCTACGTTCAGGTCATCAACGACGCGGAGGGCCGCACACTGCTGTCGGTGTCCAGTCAGAGCGGTGACACGAAGGGCCTGCGTCCAAATGTTGCGGACGCGGGCAAACTCGGTGAGGTGCTTGGCGTCCGGATGAAGGATGCGAAGATCACGTCGGCGGTGTTTGACCGAAACGGATATCTCTTTCACGGTGTCGTGAAAGCAGTCGCTGATGGTGCCCGCAAAGCCGGCATCTCGTTCTAGGAGCGAACGTGGAACACGATCGAGAGTTAACTGAGAAGCTAATCAAGCTGAACCGCGTCGCGAAGGTCGTCAAGGGCGGACGCCGGTTCTCGTTTTCGGCGTTGATCGTTGTTGGCGACAAGAACGGAACGGTCGGCTACGGCTATGGGAAGGCGAATGACGTCGCGGAGGCGATCCGCAAGGGCGTTGAACGCGCAAAGGGCAACATGGTCAAGGTCCCGATGAAGAAGGCGAGCATACCGCATCTCATCCAGGGCGAGTTCAAGAGCGCGAAGGTGCTGCTGAAGCCCGCTGCCCCGGGCGCGGGGATCATTGCGGGTGGCCCGGTTCGTGCGGTGATGGAGGTCGCGGGGATCAACGACATCCTGAGCAAGTCGCTCGGAAGCCAGAACGCGGTTAACATCGTGAAAGCGGTGTTCGTCGGTCTCGAGGGACTCATGGATGCGCGGCAGATTGCCCGTGGTCGTGGCAAGGCGATCAAGGAAATGTGGGGATAGATGGCACGCTTGAAGATTACGCTGGTACGCAGTCCGATCGGGACGCTTCCGAAGCATCGACGCACAGTTCGATCGCTCGGCCTGCGCAAGCTCCACCAGACCGTAGAAAAGGACGACAATTCTGCGATCCGCGGTATGGTGCGGGCGATCGATCATATGGTGCGGATTGAGGAGCTATCGTGATGGGTAGTTTGAAGCGACCGATCGGTGCGACCAAGTCGAAGAAGCGGCTTGGCCGCGGACCCGGTACTGGTAATGGCACGACCGCGGGAAAGGGCACCAAGGGCCAGAACTCGCGGTCGGGCGGCGGAGTTCGGCCCGGATTCGAGGGTGGGCAGATGCCGCTCTACCGGCGCATCGCGCGACGTGGGTTCTCGAACTATCCGTTCAAAGTCGAGATGGTCGCGGTCAGCCTTGCAGTGCTCGAGGAACGGTTTGACACTGGCGCGACTGTGTCGCTTGAGACACTCCGCGCACACGGTGTGATCTCGCGGAGCGAACGGCTCGTCAAGGTACTTGCTGGAGGCGACGTAACAAAGAAGCTTACAATCTCCGGGCTGGCGGTTTCTGCGGCTGCGCGCGCGAAGATCGAAGCGGCGGGTGGGACGATCGAAGGTAGTGTCGTGACGGCTCAGCCGGCAAAGAAGGCTCATTCGGCCAGGAAGGCGCAGCCTTCGGTTGACGCTCCGGCTCCCGATGCGGCACCGACCGACGAAAAGGACACAGAGTAGGTATGGCGACCAACGCTCTCGCTGACATCTTCAGAATCAAGGATCTCCGTGACCGAATCCTGTTCACGATCGGGGTGCTGCTGATCCACAGGCTCGGTTCGCACCTCCCGATTCCAGGTATCAACGTGAGCGCGCTTCAGGCGTACTTCCTGACGCAGCGAGCAGGCGGCGGTCTTTCGGTTACCGACTATCTCGATTTCTTCTCCGGTGGCGCCTTCACGCAGTTCTCGGTCTTCATGCTCGGCATCATGCCGTATATCAGTATGACGATCATCATGCAGCTGCTGCTGCTTGTCTTCCCGAAGCTCAAGAAGATCTCGCAGGAAGAGGGCGGACGAAAGCAGATTCAGCGCTACAACCGCTACGGGACCGTCGTGCTGTGCCTGATCCAGGGGTTCGCCGTGACGGTTTACGCCGACAGCATCCCGAACGCGATCACGCTGTCGCGAGGGCTGTACACGTTTGTGTCGCTCCTGACGGTCACGACCGGCACGGTGTTTCTGATGTGGCTTGGCGAACAGATCAACCAGCGAGGTATCGGGAACGGAATTTCGCTGATCATCTTCACGGGGATCGTCGCGCGGATGCCGAGCGCGATCTGGTCGCTCGTTCAGGCCGTGCAGCGCGATGAACTGAATCCGGTGTTCGTGATCGTAGTACTCGGTATGTTCGTCGCGGTTGTCATGCTGGTGATCTACGAGCAGCGCGGCCAGCGAAAGATTCCCGTGCACTACGCGAAGCGAGTCGTTGGTCGCCGGATGTACGGTGCGCAGAACACCTACGTGCCGTTCAAGATCAACCCGTCGGGAGTCATTCCCGTGATCTTTGCCAGTTCGATCCTGGTGTTCCCGCTTCAGATCGCGCAGAGCCTCGGGCCGACCGTGCGGTGGCTCAACAGCTTTGCGGTCTGGCTGCGTCCAGGGGGCGCTCCGTATCTGATCACGTATACGCTGATGATCGTGTTCTTCGCGTACTTCTACACGCAGGTCACGCTCAATCCTATGGAGATTGCGAAGAATATCCGCGAGAACGGCGGGTCGATTCCCGGCATCCGTTCTGAAAAGATGGAGGAGTACTTCACGAGGATCCTCAACCGGATCATCCTCCCGGGATCGCTGTTCCTGGCATTCATCGCGGTTATTCCCACGATTCTGCAGCAGATGTTCGGTTTTCCGCAGGAAGTGGCGTTTTTGATGGGCGGTACGTCGCTTCTGATCATGGTCGGCGTCGACCTCGACCTGATGTCACAGATCGAAGGTAGTCTGCGCATGCACCATCACGAAGGTCTCGTGAAGAAAGGCCGGATTCGCTCAAGGAATCTATAGGAGTTCAGGATGAAAGTTCGAGTTAGCGTACGACCGATGTGCGACAAGTGCAAGGTCATCCGACGCCGCGGCGTCGTGCGAATCATCTGCAGCAACCCCAAGCATAAGCAGCGCCAGCGCTGAAGAGGAGATTTCCATTGGCTCGCATAGCAGGCATTGACCTTCCAAACAAACCGGTTTCGATTGCGCTCACCTATATCTTTGGTATCGGACGATCGAGCGCGGTGGCGATCTGCGAATCGACCGGCATTGACCCGATGACCAGGATGAACGACGTGTCCGCGGAGGATGCGAACAAGCTCAGGACTGTCATCGAAAACGACTACAAGGTTGAGGGACGATTGCGGACCGAAACCTCGCTTAACATCAAACGACTGATGGATATCGGATGCTATCGCGGGTTGCGTCATCGCCGCGGTTTGCCGGTTCGCGGTCAGCGAACCCGAACGAATGCACGAACCAGGAAAGGCCGAAAGAAGACGGTTGCCGGCAAGAAGAAAGCGGTGTAAGGAGTAGATTGTGGCAAAGGTTGTCAAGAAGAAGAAAGAGAAGAAGTCGATTTTTGAGGGAAACGTCTACATTCAGGCGACCTTCAACAATACGATCGTCACAATCACCGACATCGGCGGAAACGGGATCTCGTGGGCGAGCGCCGGAAGCCTTGGGTTCCGCGGCGCAAAGAAGTCGACTCCGTACGCCGCGCAGACCACTGCCGAGACGGCCGCTCGCAAGGCGATGGACGTCGGGCTCCGTGAAGTGCACGTGTACGTGAAAGGGCCCGGTGTTGGAAGGGAATCGGCGATTCGCAGCCTCGGGAATCTTGGCCTTTGGGTCAAGACCATCAAGGATGTCACTCCGATTCCGCACAACGGCTGTCGCCCGCGCAAGAGCCGGCGAGTATAGCTGGAGGATCTATGGCAAGAACGAACCTTCTCAAGGGTTTCAAGCGCCCGAAAGGAATCACGTTCGAACACAGCGAGGTGAGCGCGACGTACGGAAAGTTCGTTGCGTCGCCGTTCGAGCGCGGATACGGGACTACCATCGGAAACTCGTTGCGGCGCGTTCTGTTGTCGTCCATCCAGGGCTACGCGGTGACGGCGATCCGCATCACGAGCTACGATGATGCTGGAACCGCTCACGTGCTTTCGAGCGAGTACGAGTCGATCCCGAACGTCGTGGAAGATACCCCGGACATCATCAACCGGTTGAAGCAGCTTCAGATCTCGCTGCCCGAGGACACGGAACAGCGCACGATCGTAATCGAGTCGAAGGGCAAGGGAGTTGTCACCGGCGCAGCGCTCGAAGTGGATACGGCAATTCGTGTCGCGAACAAGGACCTCTTGATCATGACGCTCATGCCCGATGCGAACGTCGAGATGGAACTGCAGATCGATCTGGGCCGCGGTTACGTTCCGGCCGAGCTGAACGAGAAGTACATAGAGGTCATCGGGACGATCCCGATCGACGCGATATTCTCTCCGGTCCGGCGCTGCCGGTACGAGGTGGAGAACACCCGGGTCGGTCAACGAACCGACTACGATAGGCTCACGATGGAGCTGTGGACCGACGGCACGATTCGGCCCGAAGACGCCCTGGCCGAGGCAGCGAAGATCGCGAAGGACCACTTCACGGTCTTCATCAACTTCGACGAGGACAGGATTCTCGGCGATGACGATGTCGATGAGGAGGAGGAGCGGATTCGTCAGCTCCTGGAGACTCCCGTCGAGGAACTCGAACTGAGTGTTCGGTCGAGTAACTGTCTGAAGAACGCGAATATTCGCTCGATTGGCGATTTGACCGCTCGAACCGAAGAGGATATCGCCAAGACGCGGAACTTCGGCAAGAAGTCGCTCCAGGAGATCAAGGAGAAGCTCAACGAGTGGAACCTGAGCCTGGGTATGTCGGACTACGGGCAGCTTCGACAGGCGGTTCGCATGAAGAAGAAGAAGGACGAAGAAAATGAGGCATAGGGTCGGATTCAACACACTGGGGCGTAAGTCCGCGCACCGTAAGGCGTTGCACCGGAACATGGTCACGTCGCTGTTCCATCACGAGCGGATCCGGACGACGAAGGCCAAGGCCCGCGCCATTCGGCGAACCGCTGAGAAGATGATCACCCGTGCGAAGGTAGACAGCGTTCACAATCGCCGCATGGTCGCTCGCGACATCAAGGACAAGGCGGTGCTCGCGAAGCTCTTTGTAGAGATTGGTCCGCGGTTCAAGGAGCGGCCGGGTGGGTACACGCGAATGCTGAAGATCGGCTATCGCGACGGAGATGCGAGCGAGATGGTCCTGCTCGAGCTGGTCGGCGATGAGAAGCCGGTCTCGGGTACGCGGAAGAAGCGCGATACGGCGGCTGCCGCGGCATCGAAGCGCGCAGGAGCCGACTCCAAGCCTGCCAAGAAGAAGGATGAGGCTGCAAAGAAGAGTTCCGGCAAGCAGGTGGCTGCGGAGACAAAGGCAGTCGAAGCGGAAGCGGCTGAGGTTGCCACGGTGGCTGACGATACGGAGGCGACCGACATCGAGTCGGACGCGCCGGAAAGCGCTGATGCGGTCGATGAACCCGACTCCGGCTCGAAGGGTGCCGTCGAGTAGTAGCCGCGGGCGATCCAGGTGTCGCTGGTACGGATGACGGCCTCGCTTTCGGGCGAGGCCTTTCTTATCTTTGGGGGCGTGGTTGGCTCACAGACGGCCGCGTCTATGCCGATAATCGTATCGATGAACCGTCTCGCATGGCGCCGGGCTCGCGTATGACCGGTGCGCAGAAGTTCAGCATCAGTCTTCTCATCTCCGTCGTCGTGTTCAGCGTACTTGCGGTTCTGGTTGCGGTCGACCGGTTCCGGATCCTGGAGACTCGGTTCTACGTCCCTCGGGTAGAGGAAAACGTCGCTGCTCGTGCCGCGTTGGTGGCTGATGCGATCGAATCGTTTCACAGGACGAACATCGCCCGGTACCGGGAGTTCACGCTCGACCAGGCGGTTACTAACTCGTTTCGTCTGAACGCCTCCGCGGCGGATTTGCGCGAACGGCAGGTGCGGCTCGATGCGATGAAGTCCGAGCAGGCATCGCTCGATGTGGTTCGGATCATCAATCTCGACGGATCCGAGCTGCACTACAGCTCGAATCCGGCGGATTTCCGGCAGACTGCGACGCAGAGAACGTATCTGAGGCCGGATCAAGTGTCCGAGCGGTCAACCGAACCGTTCCCGGTCGAGTCGCTGGCTTTCTTCGATGCATTGCCCGACTCTGCGCTTCCGTCGGGAGCGTCGCTTCCACAACCCGAAGTCCTGATCGGCTATCCGACGCACCAGTTTGTCTATCGGCTTCCGGCGGTCAATGCGAATGGGGTCCTTCAGGGCGCCGCGCTGTTCTACGTGAATCTACGCGACCTGCGTTCAACGCTGATTCGACGAGGATTGATCGGGACCGGTGAGGAGCTACGGTTGCTCGAGTCGGGCGGCGTGGTCGTCAACGTCCGTTCGGCGCTCGCTGACACCTTTTCTGCGGCGGTGGTCGGCGCGTGGCCGCAAATCAGACAGAGTCCTGTTCGGACGTCGATCGTCTCCGACGAAGCCGACGGAAGACCATCGTTCGCGTACGAGGTGTTCACGGTCGACTCGAGCTTTCACGGGCCGTACGTGTACGCGGAGCCGGCGGCATCGCTTACGATGCCGGTTGCGCTGCAGTACACGCTCGTCGGCGCGGTGTTTCTGACCACCTTTCTGTTGATCTTCCTCTTCCTGAACATTCGACAGGATCCGGTCGTGGTGCTATCGGATCGGGTGAAGCGCTTTCAGATCAATCTGCTTCGGGAGTTCATGGAGCGTAAGGATGACCTGGACTTCCAACGCTGGAAAGTTGAACTTGCGGATAGGCGCGACGAAGTCAGTAAGCAGATCCGACGGGGAATCGGGCACATCCGAGCGGACAAATCGCAGCAGGTCGATGCGCTGATCGACCAGAGTTGGGACGAGATCATCGACGTGCTCAGCCATCGCGCGGGCGATCGACCGGCATCGTCGATCGATGTCGACCGAATCGAGGAGATCATCGACCAGCTGAGTCGGCGCCTTTCGACGGCTTCGATAGCGCAGATCGCTCCGTCGGCACCGCGTGCGGAGCATCCTACCCCCTCCGCAGCGGTTCCCACCGCGCCCGCGATGTCCGGTCCCGTAGAGGTCGAAGAGATCGACGATGACGTCGACGACATCGAGGAGCTCGATGATGCCGAGCTCGAAGACGTCGACGATGCCGACGAGCTCGAGGACGCCGACCTCGAGGAGGTGGACGATGCCGACGAGCTCGAGGTGGCGGACGACCTGGGTGAGGCTATCGAAGTCGTCGAGTTCGAAGACGCCGACGGCGCCGACGAGCTCGAGGACGCCGACCTCGAGGAGGTGGACGATGCCGACGAGCTCGAGGTGGCGGACGACCTGGGTGAGGCTATCGAAGTCGTCGAGCTCGAAGACGCCGACGGCGCCGACGAGCTTGAGGACGCCGGCCTCGATGAGGTGGCAGATGCCGGCGAACTCGAGGATGCGGACGACCTGGGTGAGGCTGTCGAAGTCGCTGAGCTCGAGGACGCCGACGGTGCCGAGGAGCTTGCCGGGCTCGAAGAGGACGGAGCGTCGCCCGTCGACGACTGGACGGATGACCGGTTGGCGGAGGAGGTCGACGACGAGGTCGATGAGCCCGACACCGAAGATTCCGCCGATGGAGCGGTTGCCCCGGTAACAGCCGCGCGCGAGGTGCGTCTGCCGACTAACGTGTCGATAGATGCGCTCGACGAACTGACCGAGCTCGAGTGGCTGGCCGGTGGTGGCGACGCGCAGGGCGAAAAGCTCGTTCGGGTAGACCGAATCGCCGCGGCGGACGACAACACGCGCCAAGCGACGGACGCGCTCGACGAGGCCGAGGAGCTTGGTGAGCTCGATGAGGCCGAGGAGCTTGGTGAGCTCGATGACGCTGAGGAGCTCGGTGAGCTCGACGAGGCCGAGGAGCTTTCGGAGCTCACTCGGCCGTCTACGACGTTTGGGGCGGGTTTTTTCTCGTTCGGGAAGGGAACTGTCGTGCGGGTGCCGCGCGCGCTGCAGCAGCCCGATTTCACGACCAACATCGACGCGCTCGAGATCGCTGACAATGGCGAATCGGCCGACGCTATCGACGGCCCCGGTGACGCCGCGGCACAGACCGACTCGTCTCCCGACTCCGAACGAGAGGCACAGCCCTCCGGTACGCGATCCCGTGGTGGGCTGATCAGAATCGATCGCGATCGAAGCGTTGAGACGAGCCACTACGAGATCGCGACGCTCTCCGACCTGC
>RECL01000047.1 GCA_007694025.1 Spirochaetaceae bacterium | reverse complement strand
TCCTTGACGAACGGCTCGTCGACGAACGAGGTCAGAAGACGCTCCACGAAGCCGGGATGCGAGAAGAGGTACTTGTAGCGACGGTCGTGATCGTCCGCGATATCGGTCTCCACCCTGTTAAACGCAGAGAAACGGCGTGGTGCTTCAACTTCAGCCGGAATCGCAGGTTCTTTGGACTCGCCGGTCTGGCGGGACCCGCCGCTCTCAGCCTGGTCAGGGCTCAGGCTGTAAACCACACGGATCGCTCCCCGAAACCCGGACGGGCTACCGGCCGCTCGACACTCGGGAGTACGCGGTGCAGTAGTCGACGTGCGTCGGTGTCTTGAACACCGGCGTGTCTCCGACCTGACACCGAACGCAGTTGCGGCTCCGGTTCCCTGACTACAAGTGACTCGCGCCGACCGCCGGGGCCGGCGGGAGGGTTCGGATCCCCCAGCGAAGATCGTGGATCCGGTTCAGTTCCACGTACACGTACGGCGAGCCGTCGTAGTCGTGGATGCCGCTACCTGCAACGGGGATCCGCAGGCCGTTGACCTCCGCGTGTTCGCTCATCGGTGTCGACCACCGGTCGGGGAGTTGCTTGCCGTCGATCTCGACGAACCGGTCGTCGCTCTCCCAGTTGAGGAGCCGTCCGTCCTCTGCGAACGTGAGCGTCGCGGTAACCGTTGTGCCACGATTGGACAACGACACCTTGGCCTGCGTGTCTGACAGCTGCCGCCATTCGACCGGTACCGAGAAGTACCCGATCGGGCAGACGATCAGATCGTTCAGAAACGTGACCAGCGCCGACGCGTCCATCTCCGGACCGCGGACGTTTGCCACCGGGATCAGGTTGAACAGGCGGATCTGCATGCGCCCTTCGCCGAACAGGTAGCTATCGATGCCGCTCATCGGTGTGCCCGGGCTCGTGATGTAGTAGATCCGCGCCGGCTCGGACAGGAGGTTGTACTGGCGCGACACGATAGGCATCCACGGTCCGTCCGCGCTCTGTCTGATTCGTCCTTCCATCACGAATCCAAAGCTGTCGATCCGCGGTTTTCCGACAACCTGCGAATAGCGCATGTAGCGCTGGACCACTTCAGGCAGTCCGGCCAGATCGGCTTCGGTGATCGTATCGCCTGCGTAGCGCGGAGCTGGCAGGCGCGCGACGTAGGTGTGAGCCCTACGTTCCATCGTGGTGCACGATGCGAGTGCTGCAAGGATGCCGATCACGACCGTGGCCCCGAGCGCCGCGTGCCACCTCCACCGTTTCGCTCGGTCGGGCTTCCTACCGCGCGTGCCCGACCGGGTCTGTCCTTGTTCGCTTCCCATTCTGTCCCCCCGGCGCGCAGGCCGTTCATCACCAGATCGACGTACGCGTCGATCACCTCGGTTTTGTCCGACTCCGAAACGTCTTGATCCAGAGCCAGTCTGATCACCAACCCCTGCGCCGCGGTCCACACGCACCGCACCGCAAGGTCGACGTCATCGACCGATATCTGCCCTTCCTCCCGAGCCCGTTCGACCAGCGCCGCAAGCGCCGCCAGGTTCGGATTGCGACCGGTCGCACCGCGCGCAAGGTTGGTCGACAGCGGGCGCTTC
Organism: Spirochaetaceae bacterium; assembly: GCA_007694025.1. Classification (GTDB taxonomy): domain Bacteria; phylum Spirochaetota; class Spirochaetia; order DSM-27196; family SLST01; genus SLST01. The sequence continues at coordinate 7,609 of RECL01000047.1, read as the reverse complement.
ATCGAGTAGACGACGAGCGCGAGCGCCGGCCTTTCGGTCGCCACGCGGATGTACGCCCGAAACGCAGCCCGCAGCGCACCTACGGAAGTGCGTTCGGCCCCAGCCGCCGCGCCGATTGCCGCGCCGATTCGTCGTGCACCGCGACCGAGCACGCCGGCAATGATCGCGTCCCTGTCGGCGAAGTGGTAGTAGAGCGACGCAGGCGCGTAGCTGATGCGCCGCGCGATCGCGCGAACCGACAACCGCTCGCCGTGCCCTTCGACCAAAATCTCCTCCGCGGCGTCCAGAATGCGCTCGCGAAGCGCCTCGTGCTCTTTCGCGACTCGCTCCTGCGGCGTCAGTGGATCTTCACGCGTCACGTAGTCTCCAGTTCGGCCACCAGAGACCGAACAATGATAGATTATCGAACACCGTTCGAACCGTCAAGACTTCCCGCGGCCAGTTCCCGTGAATCCTGCGCGCCGCATCGATCCGGCGGTCGCGGCTGTACGGGCTCCCTGCGCCGGGTCGACCCGTGCGACCGCGTCCGCGGTTGCGCTGCCCCGGGCTCTCCGGGTACGGTTGGACAATGCCGGGTATTTTGACCCCGACCGACCCGACGACGGTGCCGGGTTCCTGGTGCGCCGGTCGAGTGACCTGATCCACTGGTCGGGTACCGAGCTCGTGCACCGCGACCCCCGATTCGGCGCGGGCCGCGTTGAGACCGAGTGTCCGCACGTCGTCCAAGCTCGTTGGGCGCCTCGCGTGCGCGGCATCGATGCCGCGCACCCCTTGGCAAAGCGCTCAGCTCGGGTTGAAACAGTCCCTGTAGATTCTGAGGCTGCCGTCCGGTTGGCGTCGGAACACGGTCAGATACTTGCCGTTGATCCTGTTCGTGGCACCGCCGGCCTTCGGCGTCATGGAGACCGTGTAGACGCCGCGGGCGTATGCCCACGGGCCCGCTGCCTCGACCTCCTCTACCGTGATCGAGAAGCCTTCCAGATCCATCATCTGGTGGACCGGCCGGACTCGCTGGTAGATTGCGTCGCGTCCGACGACCGCCGGCGCACCCGGGGGCATCTGGATCCCGTCGACGTCCCACAGCGCGATCCACGCGTCGGTGTCCTCGGCGTTTGCCGCGGCCGAGTAATCCGCGAATATCGCCTCGATCTCCATCCGGACCAGATCGGGATCGACCCGTCCGGTAGTTGCGCATCCGCCGATCAACAGCCCGACGATCACCAACGAAACAACATACAGTAGCGACTTGTTCATGGCTTCCTCCTCAAGTCTTTGCCCACGATTATCGCGCCGCAGCTCGTTCCCGGGTATGGTCAGGATTGACCATCAGTCGAGGTTCAGCGTCACGAAGCCGACGCAGTCCAGTCCGACGCAGCGACCCGGGATTAGGCTTCCAGGTGTCCGTGCGCAATCAGGTGCGTCGTGAGCTCGATGCGGTTGCTCATGCCGGTCTTGTCGAAGATGTTCTGCAGGTGCCGCGCGACGGTGTGCGAGCTGATGGCCAGCCGTTCGCCGACTGCTCGGTTCGTGTATCCCTGGCTGACGCAGATCGCCACTTCGAGCTCGCGAGGCGTCAGTGGGCACGAGCCGTTCGTGCCTGGACGTGCTGCGTCAGCTTGACCGGCGCGGAGCGCCTCGCTCAGCGCCTCTATCGATGCGCGCAGCCGGACCGAGCCGAACACCAGAGCGCTTCGGTACGCGTCGCGGAGCAGGGGGATCGCCTGCTCCCGTCGACCGGGACCGGCCGCCAGAAAGGCCGCGTAGCGGTAGCACGCCTCGGCGTACTGGGGAACATAGCGCGCGCGATCCAGGTACTCGATGGCTTGCTGGTACCGGGCGTCCGCCTCCGTTGCCAGTCCGGCAATCTCCAGAATCTGGGCGTGTTGAAGGTAGGCGCTCCACAGCGAGCATGTCGGTGCCCGATAGGAACTGAGCGAGAACTGCGAGCGATCGAGTAGCTCCCGGGCGGATCGACTTGCCCGGCGTATGATGGTGGATTCGAGATCGACGCAGCGGCAGTAGTCGTCCAGCCAGTAGACAAGCTGCGGCTGCAGCCGTGTCGCAGCCACGATCGCCGAAGCCTCGTCGACTCCTGTCGGATCGCCTGTCATCGCGGCGCGGCGAGCGAGCACCGCGGCGACGCGCGCATCGGGTGTGCCCGATAGCTTCCGTAACTCGCTGAGGTGTTCGTCGCTCTGCGCGTCGAGTCCTCGCTCCGCGTACATGAGCGCGAGCAGGACGTGGTAGCGGCCCGTTGGGTAGGTGTCTGAGTGTCCGCGTGAGGTCGACAGACCGAGCTCGCAGCACCGGATAGCTTCGTCCCACTCGCCGAGCATCCATTCGGCGACCGGGACCCAGAGGCGACTCAGGACGGCCCGGCCGGTCGGCGAGCCTTGGAGGACGCGCCGGCGCCTGCGTTCACCGTCGACGAGTCTGCCGAAGGTCGTGTCGCGAGCCCTCGACCAGTAGACTCCTGCGAAGAGCGCCTGCTCGTTATTGGTTGTCGCTGCGAGCTCGAGCAACCGTCGCTCATCCGCCTCCGACTGTTCGGGCTCATCCACTAAGAACCCGGCGTTGATTCGTAGCGCCAGGACCTGCATCGCGAGCGACGGAACCCGGTGCTCGACGGCAAAGTCCAGAATCTGTTCGCGCGCGGCTTTGTCGCAGTCCGCGGCGGCAAGGCGCAACCAGGCATCGTGAACCGATCCTGGATCGACGAGCTCGCGCGCCTTTCGTACCAGCTCGCTATCTGGAGAGTGCATGGTCAGCAGCGACTGCGTCCCGGGCATCTGCGCTCGGGGAACCCAGGTCAGCGCAACCTGTACCAGCTGTTCGACCAACCCGAGCCGGGCGTAGATCTCGAACGCCTCGTGGAGCGCTCGCGTAGCACCGCCCGAGTCGGCGAGCGCTCCGAGTGCTTCTGCCCGCCGGCGCAACATCTCGGCGAGGTTGGCCTCAGCGCGGGGCGCTGGCGGTGAGACTCTTGCCTCTCGCCGAAGGACCGCGATCGTCGTCTCCGTGACGTCGACTACCGTTCCGTGCCGGCACCCCGCGTGCGCTGATTCCACAAGCTGATGTGCCAGCACGCAGACCTCGTCGACCGGAATGAGGGGCACCGCGGCCGCAGCGTGGCTGATTATCGCTGCCGCGGATTGGACCGGATCGCGCGCCCGAAGCACGCGGGTCACTTCCCGATGGATTGCACGCGCGTGACCAGGTGAGACATCGGCGAGTACGCAATCGCGATAGAGTGAGTGGACGAAGCGATACGAGAGCGGGTCGGCGGACGCCCGGAACAGGCCAGCGTCCATCGCACTTCGCGCGTACCCTTCGGCATCCGATCTTTCCATCCCCGACGCGTCGCTCAGGATGGTGAGATCGAATGAGACGCCCAGAATCGAGGCACGCTCGACGAAGTCGCGCTCCGGTGGGGTGAGCGAGCCCATGCGCCGGGCGACCGCCGCGATCACGCAGACGGGCACTGCGTTGGCGCGATCCTCGGCCGACAACGGTACGCTGTCAAGCAGCTCCACCAGCAGAAGCGGTACGCCTTCGGAACGGACGACGATTGAGTCCACCTGGTCGTTGTCCAGACAGGGGCCGGCGGCACGGATCATCCGGCGACAGTCGGCATCGTCTAAGGGCGGGAGGTGGAGCCGGAGATGGTGCGCGAGCCCTCCGGCGCGCGACACGAGGGTCGCCAGTAGCGGCCGCCGGATGACTTCGTCGACTCGGTAGGAGATGACCAGGAGCACAGCGACTTCAGGCATCCGGTCGATGAGTCGCTGCGCGACGGCAATCGAGTCGGAGTCTGCCCACTGGAGATTGTCTAGAACGACGACGTGCGGCCGCTCAAGCGCGGCGGTCACGAGCCGCGCCACCGTGGCTCCAACCCGATCGGTGGCCGACGCCTCCCGGGGTCCGAGCGACCAGAGCGCGAGCGGAGGCGCCGCCTCCCCCTCGTGGGCGCGCGCGCTCACCACCGGTACCTGCGACGATCGGCAGATCTCGACGAACCGCTCGAGAAGCCTGGTCTTCCCGATTCCGCCTTCGCCCGTCACCGAGATGACCGCTCCAACCCCCCGGGCCAGACGTCGGAGCGCGGCACGAAAGAGTCGGATCTCCGCCTGTCTCCCCACGAGGCGCGTTCCGCGCGAACCCATGCTTCCCCCGGTTCGATACTACACCCGCCGCAGCGGTGCCGATAGACGCGCCGGGCGGTGTGGCTCGGTTTCACCACTGCGTGCGATGGTTCATGTCGGTGATGGTAGCGAACCGTATACCGCTTCAGAATTCGTCGTACCAAGGAGGGATGCCCGAGATGATGATTCTTACCGATTACGGGGTTAACCGGCTCGGCACCGATCGTTGATTTGACTCATTGTGCAACCGACCTTCGCTCCCATAATCGAAGGCGACCGGCCGATTCGGCGTTGAGCGTCTGGCTGGGCGGGTGTACAAAGAACCGTCATGATCAGCATCGAAGCGCCGGAGATTCGCGTGCTCCGGGAGCAGGCGTCGCGCTCTCTCGTCGGGAGGACCATCGTCGAACTCGAGTGTGGCGATGTCGGTCGGCTCGCGCGGATCGGCTTCATCAATCCCGATCGACTCGCGACCCTTCGTGGAGCCACCGTAGAGGCAGTGCGAGGGCGAGGGGTGCTGCTCGTGCTCGACCTGACCGGTGGGCATCATCTGGTTGTTGGACCCGAGTACGGCGGGACCGTTCGACTCCTCGACGGAGCGCACCCGATCGGCGCCGCGCACGTGTCGATCCGCCTGGCCCCGGAGTCGACGCTCCAGATCCGCCTTACCGGTATGGGAACGGTGTACGCGTGCTCCGACGCCGACCTGGATGCGCTCTACGTCTACGCGCGCGACTTTGGCGACGTGCTCGCGCCCGGCGAGACGTGCTTCGCGCGCGACCGGTTTGCGGCCCTGCTCACCGCCCGATCGATCCAGCTCAAGCCGCTTTTCGTCGGCAGGCAGGCTGTGGTCGCCGGGATCGGTAATGCGACCTTCCAGGAGATCGCGTTCCTGTCGCGAGTCCACCCGCGTCGTACATCCGGGACGCTGGCACCGACGGAGATCGATGCGCTCTACGACGCTGTCGCCGATTCGTTCGGCCGCCGGGTCGCGGCCGGCGGTAAGATCGGGTTCACGGCTCTTGACGGCACACCCGGGAGTTACCCGATGGCGATGGGCCCCGACTATCGCGACAAACCGTGCCCGCGGTGCGGTTCGATCGTCGAGCGCGTCTCCTACGGCGGAGGGCCGACCTACTTCTGCCCCGGCTGTCAGACCTGACGCGCCGGTCGCGACACATCCACCGCGATTCGGCATAATGCGGGCATGGAGTCTATACCGTTCGTGCTCGACCTGGGACTCTCAACGGTGCAGGGCGTGCTGCGCCTTGAACGCACCGATCTAGTCATCGAGTGGCGTCGCTACGACATGTTCGAGTCGCCTCAGGGCGACCTGCAGTCGCTGCGGGTTCCGTACTCCAGGCTGGAGCGGGTCGAGTTTCAGCGCCGCGCGGTGGCAAGCCGACTCGTCATCCACGCCGACGGCGCGTCCGCGTTTTCGACCCTCCCGCTACCGGCGGGTGAGATCACGACGCTTCGCGCGACCATCAAGCGAAAGCATCGCTCCGACGCGCCCGGCTGGGCTGCCGAAGCGGGGCTTCGAATTGCAGAGGCCGAAGAGCCCGGCATGATTGCCGACTCCTGAGGCGCGACCCGCTGAACTGAGGGTGATCGCGACCCTTCGCTGTGGTATAATCCACGTATGCCGACGTTCGTTTCGCTGTCGACAAGGAGCGAGTACCAGTTGCTTAGCGCCGACGAGTTTCTCGACTGGCTCGAGCCGGGCAAGCATGCGGACTTGATCGATGGCAAGATCGAAATGCACTCACCGGTTTCCATTCCTCACGCGCGGATGATGAACTTCATCTATCTGCTGATCGGCCAGTACGTCGAGGCTCACGAGCTCGGCGAGCTCTTCCGCGAGGTGGTCGCGGTGAAGCTGAGCTCGCGCAACGTCTTTCTGCCCGACCTCGCGTTCTACGCGGCCGACCGGCTTGGCCAGATCCGCGACACCTACGTCGACGGGGCGCCCGACCTGGTCGTCGAGGTGCTGAGTCAGACGACCGGTGCGCGCGATATCGGCGTGAAGTTCGCCGAGTACGAGCAGCACGGCGTGCGCGAGTACTGGATCCTTGACCCCGCGACGCTCGCACACCGCTTCTACGCGCGCGACGGTGAGCTCCTGGTCGAGTTCGCGCACGGCGAGCCGACGATCGCGTCGCGCGTCCTTGCCGGGCTGGTCATGGAGCGCGCCTGGCTCGATCCCGAGCGTCTGCCGCGCGTGGCCGACTGCCTGGCCGCAATCGCCGGCCGCGGCTGACTTACCCTGGAAGGCATCATGGAACTACACGCTACAGGTCTATGCAAAGAGTATCGGCGCGGCGTCGTCGCGCTTCGCGACTTCACGCTCCGGGCCGGCCCCGGTGTGATCGGGCTCCTGGGCCCGAACGGCGCCGGTAAGTCGACGCTGATGCGAATCCTGGCTACCGTCGCCCGACCGACGAGCGGCTCCGTCCTCTGGAACGGGACCGACATAGGGAAGCACCCCGACGCCCTGCGCCGCGAGCTGGGATACCTGCCGCAGGACTTCGGGGTCTACCCCAATCTGAACGCGGTCGAGTTCCTTCGCTACCTTGCCGCGGCGAAGGGACTCTCAGGCCGGCACGCGCGCCGGCGAGTCGACGAGCTGCTCGAGTTCGTCAACCTGACCGATGCCGCGCACCGCCCGATCGGCGGCTACTCCGGTGGCATGCGCCAGCGCGTTGGAATCGCGCAGGCACTCCTGAATGATCCCCGGCTGCTCATCGTGGACGAGCCGACCGTTGGACTCGATCCGACCGAGCGGGCGCGGTTCCGCGATCTGGTCTCGCACCTCGCCGGTGAGCGGATCGTAATCCTGTCGACCCACATCGTATCGGATGTGGAATCCGTCGCCACGTCGATCGCTCTGGTCGCTGGTGGGCGACTGTTGCGCCACGCGAGCCCGGTGGACCTGGTCCAGGAGTACTCCGGCCGGGTCTGGAGCACGGTCGTACCCAACGGCGACACCGCCGAGCTCGAGCGAGCCGGACTGGTGGTCCGGATGGTCCGCCGGCCCGAAGGCACCGAATGCCGCGTGGTCAGCGACCAGCCACCCGATCGCTCGGCTCACCGCGAAGAACCGACGCTCGAAGACGCCTACCTTGCGCTCGTGAGGGACGAACAGCCGGCGGGTCCTGGGAGCGCGGAGCGAATATGACCGGCGAGTACCAGATCGTGCTCGCGGATCTGCGCGAGCGCACCCGGAGATTCGGCTTCATCGCGACGATAGGACTCGCAGCGTTTCTGGGCTACCAGATAGTCGGAGGCTTCTTCCACCTTCGACTCGGGTCCTACCGCGGTGTACTGAACTCCGCGTGGATAGGTACGCTTACCGCGCTTACCCTGACGTTCTTCCTGTCGCTTGTCGGGTTCTTTCTTGTCCGGGGGAGTATCGAGCGTGATCGACTCACCGGAGTCGGACAGGTGCTCGCGAGCACTCCGATCAG
>RECL01000137.1 GCA_007694025.1 Spirochaetaceae bacterium | reverse complement strand
GCGAAGTTGATCCAGCCCGGAGAGCAGCTGGTGAACATCGGAAGCGCAGTCGGCGCGTGATGCTCTCCCGCCGCGGCGTCGCCTCCGGTCGCGCCGTCGCCGGCTCCACCGACCAGGTTCGTCTTGAGCCGCGTCAGGAGCTCGGTGCCCTCTTCCATGATCGTCAGGTCGGCCGCGAAGTTCGTGTCGAAGACAGCGTCGAAGCCGAGCGCGCGAAGCGCCGTGATCATCTTGCCGGTGACGACCGTGCCCGGTGGCAGCCCGAAGCACTCTCCAAGCGCCGCCCGGATCGCCGGCGCGGTCTGCACGACGACGTGCTTGGTCGGATCGCCGAGCGCCTCCCAGACACCTTCGATGTGGTTCTGCTCGGAGATTGCCCCAACCGGGCAGACCGCGGCGCACTGGCCGCACTGCACGCACGCGACATCGTCCAGGTCTGCCGCAAACGCCGGTGCGATCTCCGTTTCGTAGCCGCGGTACTGCGGAAAGAGCGCGCCGACCTGCTGGACCTCGTTGCAGATCGTCACGCAGCGTCGGCACTTGATGCACTTCCCGCTGTCGCGCACCAGCGCGGGTGTACTGAGATCGATATGCGCGGGTCGTTTCTCTCCCGTATAGCGAGGTTCCGACAGATCCAGGTCGAACGCGATCGCCTTGAGCTCGCAGTCGGTCGATCGGTCGCAGAACTGGCAGTTGCCCTCGTGCTCGCTAAGAAGCAGATCTACTACGGTGCGCCGCGCCGCGCGTACCCGCGGCGAGTGCGTCCGGATCACCATTCCGTCGGCGACCGGCGTCGAGCACGCGGCGGGAAGGCTCTTCGCGCCATCGACCTCGACGACGCAGACACGGCACGCGCCGAGTTTCTCTCCGTGCTCCATCGCGCAGAGCGTCGGCACCGTGAATCCACCCGATCGAGCGGCATCAAGGATCGAGACGCCCGGCTCGACGTCGACGCGGGTCCCGTTGATCGTAACGCTATACATGGAGCTCCTCCTTCGTCGGGACAACCGGTGGCTGCGGCTTCTTGCCGTACTCGCAGCGCAGGCACCTGCTCGCCTGCCGGATCGTGACCGACTCGTTCCACGCGTGCTCGACCTCGTCGAAGTTGTTGCGCCGGCGCTCAACCGGGATCGTCTTCAGCGCGTCGCGCGGGTAGGGCGCCGGATCGGCGTTCGGGTCGAAGTCGGTCTCCACGGTCGACTGCTCGCGCCAGAACGCGTGCGCCTCACCGGTGAGCATCAGATCGATCCCGACCGCTGCGCGCTCGCCGGCGCCGATCGCCTCAACCACCGACGCCGGACCGAGTACCGCGTCGCCTCCTGAGAAGATCCACGCGACCGACGTCTGCCCGGTCACCGGATTCGCGGCGATAAACCCGCCGGCATTCAGCTCGAGCCCGAGCGCACCGGCGAAGCTCGTATCGAGCTCCTGCCCGATCGCAACGATGATCTGATCGGCGTCGAGCACGAAGCTGTCGTCTTCGCTCTGCTGTGGTCGGCGTCGGCCGCTGCGGTCAAACTCGCCAAGAGCCATCTTCACGCACGCGAGCCCTGTTGCTACGCCGTTGGCGACGACGACCTCGGTCGGCTGCGTGAGCGCGCGGATCTCGACCCCTTCGCTCTTCGCCTCCGCGATCTCTTCGTCGTACGCGGGCATCTGTTCCTGAGTCCTTCGGTAGACGACGGTGACCGTTTCCGCTCCCAGGCGCATCGCGGTGCGCGCCGCGTCGATCGCCGCGTTTCCGCCGCCGATCACGACGACTCGCTTGCCTACCGGAACCGATCCGCGGATGTTGTACGTGCGCAGGAACTCTCCCGCCATGATGACGCCCTTCGCGTCTTCACCCGGCACGCCGAGTCCGCTGCAGTCCGGAGCGCCGATTCCGACGAACACCGCTTCGTAGCCCTCTTCGCGCAGCGACTCGAGCGTGAAGTCTCGCCCGAGCCGGGAGTCGGTACGGATCTCCACTCCCAACTGCTCGATCATCCGGATCTCTCTGGCTACCGTTTCGCGCGGCAGCCGGTACGCGGGGATCATCTGTACGAGCATGCCGCCCGGGCGGCTTTCGGCCTCGAGCACGAGCGGCTGGTAGCCCAGGCGCGCAAGGAAGTACGCGCACGACAGCCCGGCCGGGCCGCCACCGACGATCGCGATCTTTCGCGTCGCGTTCTCATCGTTCTCTCTGACTTCCGGGAGCTGGAGCACGACCTCCTGGTCGACCATGAATCGTTTGATCGCGCGGATCGCGACCGGGTCATCGATCCCGGCGCGCCGGCAGTGGTCTTCGCACGTGTGGAAGCAGACCCGCGCGCAGACGGCTGCGAACGGGTTTCGTTCGCGGTGCAGCGCGAGCGCCTCGGCGTAGCGCCGCTCCCTGATCAGCGCGACGAAGCCGGGCACATCGACGTTCGCCGGGCACGCGCTCTGGCACGGCGCGCGCACGAGCGCCGGGCAGACACCCGCCTCGCAGTGGTGGTCGCGGATGTGCGCCTCGTACTCGTGCCTGAAGTGGCGGATCGTCGACAGGACCGGGTTCGCGGCGGTCTGCCCGAGTCCGCACAGCGCCGTCTGCTTGATCTGGTTACCGAGCTCCTCCAGGAGCTCGATATCGCCTTCGCGACCCTGACCCGATGAGATCCGGGTGAGGATCTCAAGCATCCGCTTCGTCCCGACGCGGCACGGCACGCACTTGCCGCACGACTCCTCCTGCACGAACTCCAGGAAGAAGCGCGCGACGTCGACCATGCACGTCTCATCGTCCATCACGACCAGGCCGCCCGATCCCATGATCGCGCCGAGCTCCTGGAGCGTCGAGTAGTCGAGCGGGACGTTGAGGTGTTGCTTGGGTACGCATCCGCCCGACGGGCCACCGATCTGCGCCGCCTTGAACGAATGCCCGCCCTTCACGCCGCCGCCGATGTCGTAGATGATCTCACCGAGCGGCGTTCCGATTGGCACCTCGACCAGGCCGGCGTTCTCTATCGAACCGGCGAGCGCGAACACCTTGGTGCCGCGGCTCTCCGGTGTACCGTGCGCCGCGTACCACGCCGACCCTTCGGTGAAGATGACCGGGACGTTCGCGTAGGTCTCGACGTTGTTGAGGAGGCTCGGTTTGCCCCAGAGGCCCTTCTGCGCCGGGAACGGCGGGCGGGGGCGCGGCTCTCCGCGCTTGCCTTCGATCGAGTTCATCAGCGCGGTCTCTTCGCCGCAGACGAACGCACCCGATCCCTTACGGATCTCCAGGTCGAAGTCGAACCCGGTGCCCAGTACGTCGGTTCCCAGCAGTCCGATACCGCGTGCGGCGTCGAGCGCTCCCTGAAGCCGCTCGACGGCGAGCGGGTACTCGGCGCGCACGTAGACGTACCCTCTGCGTGCGCCGATCGCGCGCGCGGCGATCGCCATGCCCTCTATGACCGCGTGCGGATCGCCTTCCAGCACGCTTCGGTCCATGAACGCGCCGGGGTCGCCTTCGTCGGCGTTGCAGAGCACGTACTTCTCTTCGCCGGGAGACTGCTGCGTCAGCTGCCACTTGAGCCAGGTCGGAAATCCGGCTCCGCCGCGTCCGCGAAGCCCGGAGCGCTTCATCTCGTCGATGATCTGCTCGCCGGTCATTCCCAGGACGGTCGCGAGCGCCTGGTAACCGCCCGCACCGATGTACTCCCCGATCTGCTCGGGGTCGATCCGTCCGCAGTTACGGAGCACGATCCGCTTCTGCAGCTCAAAGAAGCTCGACAGCTCGCCAAGCGCGGCTTCGGCTGGCGTACCGGCTCTGGCGCCGTCGGTCGCGGTTGCCTGGTCGGCACTGTCCGCCACCGCCTGGGCGACGATGTCCGCGACGTCTTCTACGCGGACCGAGTGGTAGAGCCGCCCCGACGGGATAACCGTCACGAGCGGCCCCTTCGCGCACGGGCCCATGCAACCGGTCGTCGTTACCTCGACGCCGGCTCGCGGCAGCTCCTCCTTCAGCGAAGCCGCGATCCGTTCGGCGCCCGACGCGATGCATCCGGCCCCGCCGCACACCAGAAAGCCGAGCTTCCGTCCGGCCATGCGCGCGCGTTCCTCGTCACGAAATCGATCCAGGTCGTCTTTGGTTCTGATGCTACCGGACGTCATCGTTCACCTCGCTTCGATACCCGTCAAGAATCTCCTTCACCGCCTGCGGGCGGACCCGCTGGTGCACGTCGTCGTCGACCATGATGACCGGCGCCAGGCCGCACGCGCCGAAGCAGCGGCCCACCTCCAGCGAGAACTCCAGGTCGGCGGTGGTGGCGCCGACATCGATATCGAGCTCCTTGCGGATCGCACTCAGCACTTCGTTTCCGCCGCGAACGTAGCACGCGGTGCCCAGGCAGACCCTGACCATATGGCGTCCGCGCGGAACCGTGGAGAAGAACGAGTAGAAGGTCACGACGCCGGAGACCTCGCTGTACGGGATCTCCAGGCGCCTGGAAACGTGTCGGATGATAGGCTCCGGCAGGAAGCCGTAGAGCTCCTGCGCGCGCTGGAGAACCTGAATCAGCGCTCCCGGCTGCTCGACGAGCGCGTCGATCGTTCGGTCGAGTTCTGTCCGGAGCGCAGGATCATCTACGTGCGCGGGTAGGGTAGTACCAGGTGCAGCTGCATGCATCGCGAGTCTCCTCTGTCGAATATGCTGATCGCCGGTTTCCCGACGCTGTCTGCTCTGGTTGGATACGGTCTTTCCGTATCGATATTTCAAGGACCATTATAGACCGGGCTATGCGATCTGTCAAAGCGTCTGCAGCCGTCGGTCTCAGGTCAGGATATTGCGAACGCAACATCCTGACCTATGTCAGGATGTTGCGTTTGAAACCTTGCGTATCGTAGCGTTTGACGCACAGATTGCACTGGTTGCAGTCGACCTCGTAGCAGTTACGGTGGACCCGTGCCGGGTAGTGGCGGCGGAACGCGCGCTGGCACTTTTCCGTGCAGAAGATGTAGCGCTCCTGCATCGTGCCGAACGCGACGTAGTCCTCCCGGTGTTCGTCGTCGGGTGTATCGGTCAGGTCGGTCTGGCACCACGAGCAGACTCCCGACTTCAGCCTTCGCACCAGAGCGCGCGCCTCATCGAGTTCGCCGTCGGCCCAGACGTAGTCGATCCGCTTGACCTCCGGGCGCATCAGCTCCGAGATCACGACGCCGTCGCGGATCGCAAGAAACTCATCGCGCTGGCCGTGGTGCACGTAGTCGCACTCGATCGGCGTTCCGTCGGTGAGGTGAACGATCGCGCTTCCCCGGTTCGGAATCTCGCGCCGGAACCAGCCGCACGACGGACAGACCATCGTGAACAGGAAGTTCTCCGTCCGCGACGCGCAGACCGGGCACCGGCCCTGATCTATCAGCATGATGTTCCGGATGTCGGTCTGCGTCGCCTTGCTGACGACCTCCTTGACCTCGGTGTCGGCGCGCTGGAGCTTCCGGCGGTCGCCGATGTTCGCAATGTCGTCGATTTCCGCGGTGAGCTTGCTGTCGCGCGGCAGTTCGCTCGATCTGTTTTCGCCCGACGTTCGTTCCTTTCTGTCTCTTCTGTTCAGTCTGCGCATGAATCCTCCTAAATCGATTCCTGCTGCGTGAGCACCCGCTTGTAGAAGCCTTCCTGGTCCTTCAGTTCGTCGTGCGTGCCCTGCTGCACGATCCTGCCCTGTTCGAGCACGATGATACGGTCACACGACCGTGCGGTAGCGATCCGCTGCGTGATCACGATGCTGGTGCGATTGACCATCACCTTGTTGAGCGTCGCGCGGATCTTCGCCTCGGTCTCCGCGTCGAGCGCGCTCGTCGTGTCGTCAAGAAGCAGGATCTCCGGCGTTGTCAGGAGCGCCGTCGCGAGCGCGAGCCGTTGCTTCTGCCCGCCCGACAGCGACACGCCGTTCTGACCGACTTCGGTCTCGTACTTGACGGGCAACGTCATTATGAAGTCGTGGAGCTCGGCCTGACGCGCGGCATCCATGATCTGCGTCGCGGTCGCTTCGTCGCGCCCGTACGTGATGTTCTCAGCGACGGTACCGGAGAACACGACCGGCTCCTGCTGGACGAGGACCGCGTGTCTGCGCAGCGATCGCGGATCGGCGTTCACCAGGTTGATCCCGTCGATCGCGACGGTACCGCGCTGTGGATCGTAGAACCGAAGAATCAGGTTGAACACAGTGCTCTTGCCAGCACCCGATGGCCCCATCAGGGCGACGCGCTCTCCCGGGTTGATGTAGAACGACACGTCGTGCAGCGCGTGATCGCTCTGCCCGGGGTAGCCGAAGTTCACGTGGTCGAAGTGAACCGACCCCTTCACGCCGTCGAGCGACAGGCTGCCCGGACGCACGCTCTCCTCTTCGTCGAGCAGGTTGAACACGCGCTTGATCACGACGAACACCGCCTGGATCTGTACGAACACGGTGCTCAGCGTGCTGATCTGCATGAACAGCCGCGGCATCACGTTGATGAAGAAGACCACCTCGCCGACCGTCAGCGTCCCAATCTGCGCCCATGTGAATCCGGTGTAGATCACGATCCCGGTCGTCGCGGCGGTGATGATCCCCGACAGCGCGACCATCGCGCCCTGCAGGTTCACGACGCGCATCGTCAACCGGACCGAGTTCTGCATCCGCTGGCGGAAGTTGAGCGTCTCGCGCCGTTCCTGGTCGAACGCTTTCACCAGTCCGATCGCGCCGATCCTCTCCTGGCTGCGCGCGTACATCCCGGCGTTCACGCGCCTGATCGCGATGCTCAACCGGCGGATCGTGGGCCGGATCATGGAGAACGCCAGGTAGTAGAACGGAAGCGTTGCAAGGATCATCAGCGTGAGCTTCCAGTTCACGGCCAGCGCGACGGCCGTGCCGATCACCAGCTGGAAGACCGCCGCCGAGATGTTGATCGCGTGGGTCGTTGACCACTCGCGGATCACCCAGACGTCTTCCAGGACGCGGCTCATCAGCTTGCCGGTTTCCTGCCGCTCGAAGAACCCGACGTGCAGTTTCTGCAGTTTTTCGTGAAGCTCGGTGCGCAGCTGATAGACCAACGACTGGCCGACGTGCAGGATCGCCTGGCTTCTGATCCACTGCGTGACCGTGACCATCGTCCACGTTCCCAGCACCAGCGCAGCCCACTGCACGAACGCGTCCCAGTTCTCCTCAAGCGTGACTACGCGACCGCTGCCGAGCTGGATCACGTTGTCGACCAGGTACTGCGTCGCGAGCGCGAAAATGTACGCGTGCGTGCTCCAGACAAGCGTGACCAGGAACGCGATCAGGAGCCGGCCGCGGTGCGATGCAAGGTAGTTCCTCCACAGCCGGCCCAGGTCCTCGCTGACCCGGCCGTCGTAGCTTTCGGTGTCGTAGAGGAGAACGTCGATCAGGTGATCGATGCGTAGGCGCTGCGCGTGGAGAATCCGTCGTATACGGCTCATGCCGGAGCTCCCTTCGCCTGACCCTGCAGCTCCTCGTAGAGATCGCGGTAGTGACCACCCGGTATCGCCATCAGCTCCGCGTGCGTGCCGAGCTCGATGATCTTGCCCGAGTCCATCACGACGATTGCGTCGGCGTTCACGATCGTCGATAGCCGGTGCGCGACGACGAAGCTCGTCCTGCCTTTCAGGACCCGGTCGAGCGCCTTCTGGATGAGCGCTTCCGACTCGCTGTCGAGGCTGCTCGTCGCCTCATCCATGATCAGGATCAACGGATCCTTCAGGATCGCGCGCGCGATCGACACGCGCTGCTTCTCCCCGACGGAGAGCTTGATCCCGTGCGTGCCGATCAGCGTCTCGTAGCCGTCGGGTAGCCGTTCTACGAGCGTCGACAGCTCGGCCGCGTTCGCTGCCGCGGCAACCCGCTCGAGCGGTGCGTCGTGCCAGCCGTAGGCGATATTCTCGCGCAGCGTGCCGTCGAACACGACCGGGTCCTGCAGCACGACACCGAAGAGCCGCCGCAGCGACCGTAGCTCTGCCGTCGCGATGTCCTGCCCGTCGATCCGGATCTGCCCCGACTGGATGTCCCAGTGGCGCATCAGGAGCGTCGTGAGCGTCGTCTTGCCGCATCCGGTGTGCCCGACGAGCGCGACCGTCGATCCGGGCGCGACGTCGAGCGACAGCCCCCGGTAGAGCGGGGCCGACGCGACGTACGCGAAGTGCACGTTGTCGAACTCGACGTGTCCCACGCTCCCGACGATCGGCGGGGCGCCGGCGTTCGGACCGACCGATGGCGTTTCGTCGAGTACCTCAACGACGCGCCGCACCGACACGAAGGTCTCGGTAAGCTGACCCGCCATGTTCGTCAGCCGAATCGCCGGGTTGAGCGCCATCCAGACGAAGGTGTTCACCGCGAACACGTCGCCGTACTGGAGCTCTCCGCGCAGCACCATCACCAGGCCCGCGATCGTGACCGCGGCGCTTCCGAACCCCGCGATGAACGTGCACGTGGTTCCCAGGCCGACCGAGTTCAGCTGGCTGTGCAGCGCGTGCTGAAGGCTCTGCGTGGTGCGGGTCGTGAAGTTTGTGTTCTCCATGAGCTCCCGGTTGTAGATCCGAACGTGCTTGACGCCGCCGATCGTCTCCTGGAGCCGCTCCGAGATACCGTCCTGCATCCTGCGGTACGACGTGCTTCGCGCGCGGATCTTGCCCGCGAATCCGCGATACGCGGCTACGTAAAGGACGAGCGTGACCATCAGGAGTGCACCAAGGAGCGGGCTGAGCGTGAACACGACGCCGATCGCGACGCCGAACACGATCACGTCGATGAACAGCGTCACCGTGTCGCCGGTGATCAACCGCTGGATCATGTTCACGTCGTCCATCATCCGGTTCACCAGCACGCCCGACGAGTTGTCCTGATGGTAGTGGAGCGACAGAGCGAGTATCCGCTCGTACATGTCGAGCCGGATGTCGGAGACCAGGCCGAGCCCCGAGCGCATGATGATGCGCTGGTTCACGAACTGCAGGAGTCCGGCCAACAGCGGTGCGAGCGCGACGAGCGCGACGACCGGCAGCAGCAGAGACCAGTTGCCCGCTTCCACGACGTCGTTGAACAGAAACCGCATCAGCAACGGCTGTGCGAGCGTAAACCCGGTGAAGACCGCCATGCCGATGAGGCCGATCGTGATCCGCTTTCGGTGGCGTTTGAGATACGGTGCGAGCTTTCTGAGCAGTTCCAAGGGTCCTCCTTCGCCGCTGATCGCTGGTTGCCGCCGGGCGGCGGGAGTTGGGGCCTACGTCGGCGTCCCGGCAGGCAGGATCGTGGAGAAACGGAGTGTACGCGCC
>RECL01000139.1 GCA_007694025.1 Spirochaetaceae bacterium | reverse complement strand
GCAAACTTCCGAACGCACTCGCGCCACAGCGCGTTGTCGGGATGGTCGTTCCACCAGCGGCACATCTCGGTCAGCGGGGCGATGTAGTGAGGCCAGGTCGAACCGCTGTCGTGGCCGAAATGGTGGTGCGTATTCGACTTTTCGGTCACGTCGGCCGAGTCGAACGTGTAGAAGTGTCCGTAGAGCTTCGGGTCTCCGTTCGTTCCACCCTCGGCTCGCTCATCCGGTACCTGTCGCGCGATGATCTGCCGCGCGAGCCGGGCCGCGTGTCGCTTGTACGACACGTGTCCCCCCACGAAGAGCTGAACGCACCCCCACATCATCATCGCCAGGTCGCGCGTCATGAACTCGTTCGGGACACGGAAGTTTTCCGGAGTTCCGTGGTTCATCCCCGAAAAGCCGTCGGGGCTGTGCGGTTCGGCTTCCAGCAGCAGGTAGTCCATCGCACGGATCGCCCGCTCCGACAGGACGCGGGCGGTCTCCGGTCGCGTATCCGCCAGGAGCCGAGCCGCGTAGCCGAACGCGACCGCCGCCTGCGCCGAGTCGCCCGGGATGACGTCCATGTGGTTCGGGATCTCATGGATCACCGCGCCGTCGGGCGCGCCGGTCTGTTCACCCGCGTCCTGCAGGACGCCGAGGTATTCGCAGCCGTGGACGATCTGCGCGTAGATCCGGTCGACCACACCGCGCGACAGCCACGACGCGCCGCGCTCGGCAAGCTCGCACAGCGCGATGATCGTCGTCGCGTGGCTGTTCGCCTCACGCCACTCGGCGCCGCAATCCTTCCAGCCGATTCCGTTACGCGCGAGCCTCTGCCGCTCCTCCATCTGTTCGACCGCGACCGGGACGACCGTTTCGTCCCACAGCAGGAACGATCCGACGCGGATGGGATCGCTGGTGTAGATCGACCTTCCGTTCGGTGCGTCGACGCTGATCGTGTACGTCCCGGCCTCCGTAATCGCGGAGAAGTCGACGGTCCACCAGTGGCTGTGCCACGTCTCTCCCCAGTACTCGACTGCACCGGTCAGCGCGGCCCCGTTCGTGCGCGGGTCCTCTGCAGCCGTGGCGTTGGCTGACGCCACGGGCGTATCGCCGATCCTCCGCACCGTGAAGGTCGACCCGTCGGGCACGCGCGTGCGCTTCTCACCGCGGATGATCGCACGCATCGGATCACCCAGGTCGTATCCGATCTGCGAGTAGAGAAAGCCGTGTACGTCCATGAACCCTCCGTTGGTGGCTTAGCCAATACGAGCCTAACCCGTTCCGTCGGGAGTATCAAGGCGTCACGGGTGGTGCCGAAATTGTTTATCTTCACGTCGAGAGCCAATCATGGAGAGCCATCGATCCGATCAACTGCTCGCGACTCGTGTGGCGCCACGGACCCGTTCACAGCGACCGATGAGCGACGCGGCGGCTGTAGTCGTCGGTGCGGGTCCGGTCGGAATGCTCGCCGCGCTGCTCCTGGGCCGACTGGGGGTCGATACGCTCGTACTCGAGCGGCGCGACCTGCCCGAGACCCTGCGGCCCGTTGCACAACAGCCTGATGCCACCGATACGATGTCGCGCGCGATCGGGATCATGCCGCCGTCGCTCGATCTCCTCGGTACGGCAGGTCTGGCAGATGCGTTCGTCGACGCCGGCGTCCGCGTGGCCACGGCGTACGTACACGATGCACGACGCGTGATCGGCCGGCTCCACTTCGACGGCGTTCACCCGCGGTTCCCGTTCGTGCTGTCGGTCCCACAGGCCCGAACCGAGGCGATCCTGCTGTCGGCGCTTCGTGGTGCACCCGACGTCGAAATCTGTTCTGGCTTCGACGTGCGCGCGATCCGGCACGACTCGACAGGCGTGACCGTAGAGTCGGCCGGAGGCGACCGCGTGCGCGCGTCTGTTGTGATTGCGTGCGACGGATCACGGAGCACGGTCGCACGCCTGGCGGGGATTCGCCGCACCCGGAGCGTCTACGCCGAGCGCTTCTTCATGGCGGACCACCACGACCGTACCGACCTTGGTACCGACGCTCATCTGTGGTTCACGCCGGACGGCGCCGTCGAGTCGTTCCCGCTGCCGGGGGGGCAGCGGCGCTGGATTGTTCAGCTTCCGCCCGGAGTCGATCCGCGCCGTGACGAACCGGTTGACCTGGAGCGCGTCGTGTGCCGGCGGACCGGCTTTCGGGTCGATCGGTCCGACCGGGTCTGGCAGAGTGCGTTCGCACCCGAGCGCAGCGAACTCGATCGCTTCCATTCCGGAAGGATCGTATTCGCCGGTGACGCCGCACGTACGATGAGTCCGATCGGCGGGCAGGGGATGAACACAGGATTCGGCGATGCCGCGATGATCGCGCCGATCGTCGACGCGCTGCTCCGGGATCCGGGCCGGTCACTCGTGGAGGCGTGGGAGCAGTACTCCGCCGCACGCGCACGCGCAGGCAGGGTAGCGACCCGGCGCGCGGCCGCCGGAATGCGCGTCGGCACGATGACCGGGCGGCTGCGTTCGGCGGTCCGCAGCCGCGCGATTGAAGCGGTCCTGCGACTTGGCGCGCCACAGCTCGCGCGTCACTTTGCGATGATCACGATCCCCTCGTCATCAGGGGCCGCATAGCTATCGCGGCTTTTCCACGACCGTGATCCTGACAAACCCGCAGAGGAGGTCGTGTGCCCGGTGCCCGACGAAGCCGGTCCGGGACAGGAGCGTTACGAACTGATCTGAGTCGGGGAAGCGCGACAGGCTGCGCGAGATGTACGCGTAGATCTCCGGGTTACCGTGCAGCACGACTCCCCACAGCTGCCCCCAGAAGCGCAGCAGCCGCAGCTGAACCGCCCGACGCGGGCGCGAGGCGGGCAGAGAGAACTCCAGAAAGGCGGCGACTCCTCCAGGGCGCAGAACACGGAGCACTTCGCAGAGGGTCGCCTCCAGGTCGGATGCGTTACGCAGCGCGTAGCTCCCGGTCACGATGTCGACGGTAGCGTCGCCCGCCGGAAGCGACGACATGTCGCCGAGCACGAACGACGCGTTCGCTATCCGATGTCGTGTCCGCGCGACCCGGGCTATCTGCAGCATGTCGGCGCTGACGTCGATTCCGGTGACCGATGCGTCCGGAGCCGATCGAGCGAGCTCGAACGCCACGTCGCCGGTTCCGCACGCGAGGTCGATCGCCGAGGGCGCGTGGTGAGCGCCGCCGGTCTGGAAGTGACGCGCGAGTGCGGCACGGACAAGTCTGCGCTTCCAGCTCGCGTCGCGGCCGAACGACAGAAGCCTCGTGGCCAGTCGGTACCGGGGCGCGACCTGCTCGAAGAGCGCCTCGTTGTACGCGCGCTTTCGGTCGGGCGATGCGAGCGCAGAGTGGCCAATCGCCGGAAGCCGTCGTTCACCAGTCGGCCATGCGGCCGGTTTGCTCTGCGCCGCGTCAGGAGATATCTTCATCACACCAAATATGTCAACAAAGCACGATATATGGCTACACGGGATCGGAACCGCGGTGCCCGAACGATCGTACACGCAGGGGTTCGCGCTCGAGTTCATGTCGGGGTTGTCGACGTACGGCGATACCGAGCGGCGCTTTCTCAATCGTATCTACCGCAACACCGGGATCACGAAGCGCCACTCGGTGATCGAAGACTACGGGAAGCCGGTCGACGAGTACGAGTTTTTCGCGCGCAACGCGTCGCTCCACCCCGAGCCGTCGGTTCGTGCCCGGAACGACTTGTTTGTCCGGCACGCCGACTCGCTGTCGGTCGCCGCGGTCGAAGCGCTGCGGTCTGACACTCCGTTCGATCCGGCCGCCGTGTCGCACCTGATCACGGTGAGCTGCACGGGCTTTTCTGCGCCCGGGTTCGACTTCACGCTCGTGAACCGCATCGGACTACCGACTACGGTGCACCGATTTCACCTGGGGTTCATGGGCTGCTTCGCCGGGTTCACCGCGATGAAACTCGCGCACACGATCTGCCGCGCAGATCCGGACGCGGTGGTCCTCATTGCCGATGTCGAGCTGTGCACGCTCCACTTCCAGTTCAAGCCGGAGCCAGAGACGATGGTCGCGAACTCGCTGTTCGCCGATGGAGCCGCGGCAGCGCTCGTTTCCTCCCGGGTTCCTGAACGCGGAGGGTACCGACTGGCCGGGTTCTTTTCGCGGATCATCATGGACAGCGAGCAGGCGATGTCGTGGACGCTCGGTGACACGGCGTTCGACATGACGCTCTCCGCGTACGTTCCGCGCCTGCTTCAGAGTGACATCGGGGATATCGTTCGCCACGCGGTCGACTCGGTCGGGATCGCAGCCGACGATATTCGGCTCTGGGCGATCCATCCGGGCGGCCGCGCGATTCTGGACCGCATTGGCGAAGCGCTCGGCCTGGACGGCGACGATCTTGCCGATTCGGCCGCGACGCTCGCCGGCTATGGAAACATGAGCTCGGCCACGATCTTCTTCGTGCTCGACCGGATGCGACGCAATCCGCAGAGCGGGCCGGTGTTTGCCGCCGCGTTCGGTCCCGGACTGACCGTCGAGTCGGCCGCGCTCGAACTGGTGCACGGGACGGCGTGATATGGGTGGTCGCGGCTTCTGGTACCCGCCGACGCGACTGTCGACGCCCGAGCTGATGGACGACCTATCCGGCGATGCCGAGCTCCTGGAGAGAACGCTCACCCAGCTCGATCTGGTCAACCGGCTTCTGTCGCGCGTGCGCACGCTCCTTCTGCGGTTCGTGATTCGCGACGCGATCGAGCGCGGCGCGCCTGAGATCACCGTGCTCGACGTCGGTGCGGGTGGCGGAGACGTCGCGCGGTGGCTTGTCGACGCGGGTCGGCGGCGCGGGCTTCGCGTACGCGTTACCTGCATCGATTCCGACCCGCGAGCGGTCGCGGTCGCTACCGATCGCCTGGCGGGTGTCGACGGGGTCGACGTGGTCGAGGCGTCGGTGTTCGATGTACACGGCAGGTGGGACTACGTGATCAGCAATCACGTGCTTCATCACCTGAGTGACGATCAGATCGTCGACCTTCTGGATCACTCGCTTTCGATCTGCAGCCGGCGGATCGTCTGGAACGACCTGTTGCGGTCACGACTGTCGGTCGTAGGGTTCGCTGCGTTCGCCAGCGTGACGATGCATCGGAGCTTCGGCCGCGCGGACGGGTTGGTGTCGATCCTCCGTGGATTCAGACCGCCAGAGCTAAGGACACTGATCGACCGGACCGCGTGGCGCGATCACGCGTGCGTCGGGCGTCTGCCACCGGGTCGCGTCTACGTCGTCGGCGACGCTCCGCGTCACGACCAGCCGGTCAGGAGCTCGCGAGCCGATTCAAGGTCCATCCGCTGACGATTGGTCGGCGACGACAGCGCCTCCAGCCGTTCAAGGTTATCGCGGAGCACTCGACGCGCCTCATCGCGGTCGCCCCTCGAGTTTCGCCGCCACAGCGACGCTGCTAGCTGCGTGTAGAAATCGTAGTAGCGCACCCCGACCCCCCCTGAGGCGTACGCCCGTTCGTGGAGCTCTATGGAACGCCTTCCGTACCTCACCGCGCGTTCGCGGTCGCCGAACGAGATCGGCCAGCGGGGTAACTCACGGTAGAGCTGCCCGAGCAGGTAGTGCGCCTCCGCGTGTTCGGGATCGCGCTCCAGGGTCTTCTCCGCGTAGTCGCGCAGCGACGACGCCATGAAGAGCGAGTTGAGCACCCCCCGTATCTGCCCCTGCAGTCCGATCGTCGCGCCCTTCCAGAAGTAGGGGTCTGCCAGGTCGGGTGCGATCTCGATCGCCCGGTCGGCGTGAGCCGCCGCCTCCTCCAGTAGCACGATCGTTTCGCGATCGGTGAGGTTCCCGACCCATCTCTGATGATCGGCGATCGTGAGTTCCGCGCGGGTCTTGCGCCATAGCAGCCGCGCGCGGTCGTTCGGGTCGGACAGCTGTGCGAGTTCCCGATCGATTACCCTGATGATCTGCTCGTGCTGGTCCGCCTCATGGAGGCGCTCAAGATCGACGAGCAGCTCTGCGTCGAGGCCCGTTGCCTGGAGCGCCACCAGTCCGAATACGACACCGACCGCGAGTATCAGCCTGTTCGGATGGAACCTTCGCATAGTGGTGAAGCTACTGGGGTGGGGCCCGGGCGGCAACCGATGGCCGGCCGGACGGATCGGTGCCGCATCACTCTAGTGCGACGTCGGTGCCACCGATCAGCCGCCGAAGATCGTCGCGGTACGCCGGATCCTCCAGCAGGTCGGTATTGTCGCTCAACAGGTCGATTCCGCCGATCGGCGATCGACGCATACGCGGCGTGAGCCAGGAGGCGTCGATCGTGTCGAGCGTCTCCTGCGCAAACCCTTCGATCGCGAGCACTGTGAAGGGGCGGCTGAAAAAGCCGTGCGGTTCGGTCGGCATCGGTCTAGTGATCGAGAGTGAGTTGTGGAGGACCGCTAGCTCGGAATACACGGAAGCGAGCGCTCCGTCGCGGTCGCGCCACCCTGTTGCCGCGGCGACCGCGCCCAGGAGCGGGCCGAACGTCCGCGCGGCGTCCAGATCGGCGAACGCACGACCAAACCATTTTGCGTACGGCGCGTACTGCCGTTCGGCCAGGAAGCAGAGCCGCATCGCGTCGCGGACCAGGCGCATCGCGATCAGCCGCGCGCCGATCTCATCGCCGTTCTGTCCCGCGCGACCGACCAGGGGCTCCTCCTGCGCGATCCGCTGCCACACCGCTGCGATCAGGTAGCGCCACGCGTCATCGGGATACCAGGCGAGCGCCGAGCGAACTGCCGCGAGCGCGCCGTGCTCTTTACCGCCGAACCCGGCCTCCGCCGCGTGCAAGCCGTCATGGAACACTTCACCGGCGATCAGGGTTCGTAGTTTCTGCTGCGGGATCGTCAGCCACCCGACCGCATCGACCGGCAGGATGGCGCCGGTGCGCTCGGAGCCGATGTATCCGGCGAGCCAATCGTGCAGCCCGACGATCTCGACCCGGTGGTTGACCGGGCCCGACTCGACCGGGTGGAGAAGCTGCGTTCCGTTGTCGTCGGGATCGGGGTCGGTGAAGTTGGTCGGGTAGCCACCGTACTCGGTCGGGAGCCGCTCGGCAAGCATCGCATGCAGGTCGGCCGATCGCGCGGTCGCGTCGGCGTCGCTCGTGAAGATCAGCACGCGCGGACCCCAGTGGTGGTCGGTCGAAACGTCGTCGTCGAACCCGAGCACTTCGGAGCCGGGCCCGATCAGCGCCGCCGAGTAGGAGAGGTCGCCCGCGTACCGCCGCAGAAGCGGCGCGACAACGTCGACGTAGAATCCGCGCGCAAGATCGATTCCGGTCACACTTCCCCCGTTTATCCGGGCGCCAGTCGCGTGTAGCTCCGATCCTGATGTCGGCTCGAAACCGATTGCCGCAACCGGTGGACCCAAGGCATTCTACGCCGGATCGGTCGGCGGGGAAAGCGGATTGGTCGCGACCGGCGTACCTTTCGCATGCAGCTTGTGTCCTGGTTGCTCCATCCCGCAATGCACCTGTCTTGCGCAGACAGTCAGCTGCCCTTCGCCTCCGGCGTCTGGTCGGGTATGATGAGGCGTGATCGTGGCAGAATCGGGGGAGCGGCAGCCGGTACACCGTGCGTTGTTTATGGTGTCGCTTGCCGTCCATATTGGTCTGACTGTGCGATTTCTGGCGAACACAGCCGCAGCCGTCGATCTCCTTGATGTCGTGACCTACCTGACCGTCGGCCTGTTCAGCACGGCTTTGTCGACCGCGAAGTTTGTCGCGCGAAGACTCTGGGTCTACGCGGTCGCGCTCACGGTTCACTATCTGATCGCGATTCCGCTGCTCGCGTTTCTGTTTCGGTACTCGTACGATCCGGTCGTGTGGACCGTCGTGTTCCTGGCCGAGATCTTCGTCTACATCGGAGCTCCGTGGAACGCCGTCCTTGGTGCCGTCGCGATCCTGACACACGCTGTGACGGGATCGGTAGGGTCTGCGCTGTGGCCGCCTTCTTACGGTACAGACGGGTTTCTACTAGGCATTGCCGTGCAGGTGACCGCTCTTGTGATGGTCCATGGCGGAGGTTGCCTTCTGATCGGATATCGCGAGCGGCTCGTGGAGCGTGAGCGCGATAACGAGCGGCTGGAGATGGCGCTGACTCAGCTCAGCCTGGCAAACGTCTCGTACCAGGAACTGGCCGTAGACCTGGAGGAGCGGTCGGTCGAAAAGGAACGGCAGAGGATCACTCGTGACATCCACGACGTCGTCGGCTATACGCTGACGAACAACATCATCATGATGGAAGCCGCGGTCGACATGATCCGCAAGGATCCGCTCGGCGTGCCGCGGCTGCTTCACTCCGCGCGGGAGAACTCGGAACAAGGGCTCGCGCAGATCAGGGCGGCGCTCTACAAGCTGCGCGAGCAACGTGTCGCTCATCCCGAGGGCATCGGGGCGGTGGCAAGGATGGTCCGCGTGTTCCAGCGTGCGACCGGTCTTGAGATACGTCTCGAGCTTGGCGATCGGCGGCTGGAACTGCCCGAGGAGGTCAGCAGTGTCGTCTACCACTTCGTGCAGGAAGGGCTCATCAACTCATTCCGGCATGGACACGCCTCCAGGATGCTCGTTATGTTCTTTCTGGCTGACCACAACTTGGTTGTGGAAGTCTGGGACAACGGGACCGGCGCTGCGTCGCCGAGCGAAGGAATCGGGATAACGGGCATGAGGGAGCGAGCGGCATTTATCGGTGCGACCGTCTCGTACGAGAACGTCATCGACGGTTTCTCCATCACGCTGCGCATTCCGAAGGAGCGATTGTGAGCAGCGCCGACAGGCCCCGGACGGGTGCGCCGCACTCCGGCGACGACACGGCCGAGTCGCCGATGATCCGTATCGTGATCGCCGACGACCAGCGACTCTTTGTTGAAGGGCTCTGCTACATTCTAGAGTCTCGAGCGTCCGACATGAAGGTTGTGGCGACCGCGGGAAACGGCAAAGAGGCGATCGCTGCGGTCGACGACCACCGTCCCGACTTGGTCCTGATGGACGTCCGGATGCCCGAACTAGACGGCGTCGAGGCGACTGAGATCATCCACCGCGCCCACCCTGCCTGCAGGATCCTGATGCTTACCACCTTTCCCGACGACGAGTACGTCCATACCGCGCTCCAGGCAGGCGCGGTCGGGTATCTGCTGAAGAACCGGCCGCTCGTCGAACTGATCAGCTCGATCCGCGCGGTCATGGACGGCGTGATGCTGATCGATCCGAGGGTGGCGGAGGCGCTGTTTCACCGGCCTGACGATGTATGGCGGCCCTCGGAGGAGATCGTGGATCTGATCGCGACTCTGACCCATCGCGAACGC